>JBJOKR010000035.1:0-28509 GCA_046045995.1 Pseudomonadota bacterium
TGGGGGGGGGGCCGGGCCCAGCCCCGGTCGGGTGCGGGGGGACGCAGGCCGGTACTGCCGGACCCCTCACCCTCCCACCCTGCGCTTCGCTCCGGGCGGGCCCCTCCCTCTCCCTCAGGGGGAGAGGGGATTCGCGGAGCTTCCGCCAGGCGGGACAGCAGGCGGTCGGCGGCGGCACAGGTGGTGTCGATCTCCGCCTTCAGGGCCTCGGCCCGGTCCAGGGACCGGCCCAGATCGGCGGCCAGCGTCTGGGCGGCCCCGCGCAGGGCGGCGATGGAGCGTTCCGTCGCGTCCACATTGTCCGAACACGCGCGCAGCAGGCCGTGCAGCTCCGACTGGGCCCCGCGCAGGGCGCCCAGGCGCCGGTGCAGCCGGGCCAGATACACCACCGTGGCGCTGAACAGCCCGACGATGACCAAGCTCAGCAGCGGGCCCAGCGCCTCAGCGATGGAGAAGGCCATGGATCACCTCATCCTGCCCGCCCAGGTCGGCGTCGATGCGCAGGGCCAGACGGCCGTTGCGCTGGCCCATATCCCCCTGGAACATGGGCACCTGCCCGCAGCTCAGCGTCACCTTGGCGTCGGGCCGGATCTCCAGCCGCAGCTCCGTCCCCGCCTGCCAGGACAGCAGGTCAGCCAGCGGCACCTGCACGCTGGCCAGCACGGCGGACAGGTCCACCGTCGTCCGCCGCAGTTCCGTCTTCAGGTGGGATTCCCACATGCTGTCGCGGCCGAACTTCTCCCCCATGAACATCTGCAACAGCACATCGCGCACCGGCTCCAGGGAGGCATAGGGTAGCGTCAGCGTGACATAGCCGCCGCGCCCGTCCAGCTGCACCTGGAAGCGGGCGCTGATGGCGGCGTTGTTGGACCGGGTGATGACTGCGAACTGGGGGTTCGTCTCCACCCGTTCCGGCGTGAAGCGCACGGCGGACAGGGGGCCGAAGGCGGTGCCCAGATCCTTCAGCACCAGCCGGATCACCCGCTCCGCCAGGGCGCGCTCGATCACCGTATAGGGGCGGCCGTCGATTGGAGCCGGCTCACTGCGCCGCCCGCCCAGCAGGATATCGACGATGGAATAGATCAGCTCACTATCCACCGTCATCAACAGGTTGCTGTCCCATTCCTCCGCCTTCACCACGGCGATCAGGGAGGGCAGCGGCACGTTGAACAGGAAATCGCCGAAGCGGACGGAACTGATCCCGGCCACGCTCACCTCCACATTGCCGGAGGTGAGGTTGCGGAAACTGGTGTTCAGCAGGCGGACCAGCCGGTCGAACACCACATCCAGCATGGGCAGGCGTTCGTAATTGACGTAGCTGGAATTGACGATGCGGTCGATGACACTGCGCGTCGCCTCCCCCGTGCCCGTGCCGAAATCCAGCAGGCGGTCGATCTCCGTCTGGCTCAGCGTCCGGTCGCCTTCCGCCGCCAGGGCTGCCTCCCAGGCCAGATCATCCTCATCCAGCACGCCGGGCGGCAGCCGCTCCGCCGTTCCGCCGGGCATGCCATGGCCCTGTTCCCCCGTGCCGATCCCGTCCATGCTTCCGTCGCTCATCTGGATCGCCCCTTTTCAGTTCAGGATCAGGGTCCGCAGCAGGACCTCATCCACCCGCACCGGTTCCGCCAGAAGCCGGACCCGGTGCAGCAGCCGGGCCCGCAGATCCTCCAGCCCTGCCGCCCCGTCCAGGTCGGCCGCGTCCACCTGGCGGAGATAGGCTGTCAGCCCATCCAGGATCACCGGCTCCACCGCCGCCAACCCGGCCGCGTCCGCCGCATTCGCCGCATCCGCCGCTGTCAGGCGCAGGGTGATGCCGATCTTCAGCAGCCCGGGATCGGATCCGGGCCGCAGGTTCACCGTGATGTCCGGCAGCCGGTGGAAGACGGTGGTGACCGGCGGCGGGGCCGGGCGCAGCAGGTCGACGATCCGTTCCCGCCCCAGGCCAACCCCAAGACCAAGCGCCCCGGCGGCCAAGGCGGCGGCGCCGATCAGCATAAGTTTGCGCCGGTCGGGTGAAGTCGATCCCGGCTTACCCTGCCGGGCGGCGTGGCTTGCGGCCAGTCGCTCGAAAGAACTTTCCGTCATGGTACGGGTCCAGCCGCTTCCGTTTCTTCCGCCAATGGGGCCATTTATTCTCCGCCGGTCCGTAACCTCCCGGCATGGCCGCTGCCGATTTTTACGCCCGTTAAAAGACCGCCGGTTAGGGTTCGGTCGGGGCGCGGTTGGAACAGTACCGGCCCCGGTTTCCGGAAACGTTAAAGCTGCGGTGACGTGGTGGCGAACCTGATCCAGACCCTCCGCTCCCTCGGGACCACGCGCCTTGCCCTGCTGGGGTTGGCGGCATTGCTGGTCCTGGGCGTTGTCGCCCTGGTGGCGGCGGGCGTGTCCCGGCCGACTTTCGGTCTGCTCTATGCCGGGCTGGACGATGCGGAGGCGGGGCGCATCGTCACCGAGCTTCAGACGATGGACATCCGGCATGAGGTCGGGCCCGGCGGTGTCATCCGCGTGGCGGAGGCGGAGATCGCCCGCACCCGCATGATGCTGGCCCAGCAGGGCCTGCCCAGCGCCGGGGCGGCGGGGTATGAGCTGTTCGACGACCAGGGGGCGCTGGGCCTCACTTCCTTCATGCAGCGGCTGAACAAGGTCCGCGCCCTGGAGGGGGAGCTGGCGCGCACGATCCAGACCTTGAACGGCGTTCAGTCGGCGCGGGTGCATCTGTCCCTGCCTGATGCGGAGGCGTTCAACGCCCGGACGGCCGCGCCGTCGGCCTCCGTCGTCGTGCGGACCCGCACCGCCGGGCTGGACCGGCCCCAGGCCCTGGCCGTGCGCCATCTGGTCGCCGCGGCGGTGCCGGGTCTGGCGCCCGGATCGGTGACGGTGATGGATGTCAGCGGCGTCGTGCTGGCCGCCGACGGCCAGACGGACGGCATGGCCGTGCTGCGGGCGGAGGAGATGCGGGCCGCGACCGAACAGCGGCTGGCACGGGCCATTGAACAGATGCTTACCCCCATGGTCGGTGCCGGCAACATCCGGGTTCAGGTGGCGGCCGTTCTGGACCTGGGGCGGGAGACGCTGCGCGAACAGACCTTCGATCCGGACGGTCGCGTCGCCCGCTCCGTCCAGTCCGTGGCGGAGCGGGAGAATTCCAGCGACCGCACTGCCGATGAGCCGACGACGGTGGAACAGAACCTGCCGCTGGAGGATGTGAACGCCGCCACCGCCACCGCCCGCAGCGAGGCGGAGCGGCAGGAGGAGACGACGAATTTCGAAATCAGCTCCCGCCTGCGCGAACGTGTCCAGGATGCAGGCGAGATCCGGCGGCTGGCCGTGGCGGTGGTGGTGAACGGCCGGCAGGTCCAGGCCCCCGACGGCACCACCACCTACGCCCCCCGCGATGCCGACGAGTTGCGCCGGATCGAGAATGTGGTGCGCACGGCCATCGGCTTTTCCGACTCCCGGGGCGACCAGGTGACGGTGGAAAACCTGCCCTTCCTGACCGACCCGGCCCTGCCCGTCGCGTACGGTGCCGCCCCGCCCGCCGCGGGGATGGATATGGCCCGGCTGCTGCCCTGGCTGGCGGCGGGGCTGGCAGCCCTGGCCCTTCTGGCCTTCGCCCTGCGCCCCCTGCTGACCCGCCCGGCCCCGGTACCGCAGGCCGCGGCGGCGGAGGCGGAGGCCCCGCAACTGACCGACGACCGCGTCACCGCAGCGGCGCCGCAGCTGACCCATGACGGCGCCGCCGCCGGAACCGCCGCGGCGGGGAATGCCCCCGGGACTTCCCTTGGCGCCGCCATCCCGGAAAGCGCCCTGGAGCGGGAGCTGGAGGAGCTGATCGACCTGCGCTCTGTCGATGGCGGGGTCAGTGCCGCCGCCCTGAAGCGGCTGGCCATCATCGTCGACGACCATCCGGAGGAAAGCATCACTGTGCTGCGCGCCTGGATCTATGAGGGAACGTGATGAGCCGGCCCTTCCAATTCGATACCCGCTTCCCGGACGATCCGCCGCCGGACGGTGCCGGCCTTCCGCCCCCGCCCGAACCCGCCCTGGGCGGGTTCACGGAGGCGGATCTGGAGGCGGTGCGCGACCGCGCCTTCAAGCAGGGGCTGGAGATCGGGTCCCGCGACGGGTTCGAGCGGGGGCAGCAGGCCGCCCGCCAATCCGCCGAAGCCCAGGCCGCCCAGGCCCTGACCGGGCTGGAGCAGGCGGTGCGCAGCGCGCTCCAGTCCCTGGCCACCGTGCAGGACCAGACGGAGCGGGAGGCGGTGCGTGTCGTCACCACCCTGGTCACCCGCCTGGCCCCGCCCCTGCTGGAGGCGGTGGCGGCGGCGGAGCTGGACACGCTGGTGCGTGACACCCTGACCGCCGCGGTCGGCCGCCCCTGCCTGCGCCTGCGGGTCCATCCCGATGTCGTCGACCGGGTGAACACCCTGCTGCCCGCCCTGGCGGAGCAGGCGGGATTCGCCGGTGCGGTCGACATCGCCGGTGATGCAGCACTTCCCTCCGGCGCAGCGCGGGCCGACTGGGGCACCGGCGGGGCGCTGCGCGATCCGCGGCAGATCGACCGTGCCCTTGCCGATGCCGTCGCCATCGCGATCAGCCGCCTGACCACCCGCGTCGCCCATCCCTGAACCTTCCCCCGCCCCCTGTTCATAAGGAAACACCATGGCCACCACCCAGGCGACCTTTCCCCCCGCCGGCCCCGCCCCCGGTGCGGCCGGCGTCCCCCCAGGACCGGACGCGGCCGCCGCGGCGGCTGCCGCAGGAGCGCAGGAGCGGGATGAGATGCGGGCCATCTTCAATGTGCCCGTCAATGTCCAGGTCGTCCTGGGCCGCACGCAGATGCCGGTCAGCCAGCTTCTGAAGCTGGGCCGCGGGGCGGTGGTGGAGCTGAACCGCAAGGTGGGGGAGGCGGTGGACGTCTATGTCAACGACCGCCTGATCGCCCGGGGGGAGGTGGTGATCGTCGATGACGGGAACCTGGGCGTGACCATGACGGAAATCGTGAAGACAGACCTGGGCCTGTTCTGACCCGTCTTTACGCGCGCGACCCTGTTCCGATGTCCCCCCGCGTCCAGAAGGACGGCCCCCCGATGCGCCTGCCCTGCCTGATCCTGCTTCTCCTGCTGCCCCTGCTCCTGGCGGCGGAGCCTGCGGCGGCGCAATCCCTGTCCATGGACCTGGGAGGGGAGGGGAGCTTTGCCGGGCGGCTGGTGCAGGTGATGGCCCTGGTCACCGTGCTGTCGGTGGCGCCGGGCATCCTGGTGATGGTCACCGCCTTCACCCGGGTGATCGTCGTGCTGTCGCTTCTGCGATCCGCCCTGGGGTTGCAGCAGACGCCGCCCAACATGGTGCTGGTGGGGCTGGCCCTGTTGCTGACCACCTACATCATGGCACCGACCATCGACCGCGCCTGGAAGGAAGGGGTGCAGCCCCTGGTGGACGGTGCGATCACGGAGGAACAGGCCTTCGACCGGATCATCGATCCCTTCCGGGATTTCATGATGGCCCATGTCCGGCCCCAGGATCTGGCCGTGTTCCAGGCCTTCGCCGACGGCCGCGACGTGCCGCCGCCCGGCCAAGCCCCGGTACCCGCGCCCGCCGCCCCGGCTGCCCAGGCCGGGGAGGGGGTGGGGATGGAGGGGGTGGAGGAGCCGGACCTGCGCACCCTGATCGCCGCCTTCGTCATTTCCGAACTGCGCCGGGCGTTCGAGATCGGGTTCCTGCTGTTCCTGCCCTTCCTGGTGATCGACATGATCGTGGCCGCCGTGCTGATGGCCATGGGCATGATGATGCTGCCGCCGGTCATCATCTCCCTGCCGTTCAAGATCATCTTCTTCGTCATGGTCGACGGCTGGATGCTGGTGGCGCAGAGCCTGGTGCGAAGTTACGGGGGGGTGGGATGACGGAAAAGCCCCACCCCCAAGCGCACCCCTATCCCTCTGGCGATTCCACTGGCCCGCCCCGGCCCGTGGACCTGTCCGCCTGGGCGGCGGCCCTGCGGCATGTGCCGGGGGAGGGCGGCCCGCCCCGTGTGCTGATGGCCGGCCGGGGGGCCGTGGCCGACCGCATCGTCGCCCTTGCCTTCGCCCATGGGGTGCCGGTGCGGGAGGATGCGGATCTGGCCGCCGTGCTGGCCGCCCTGGACGACGATGCCGCCATCCCGCCGGAGGCCATGATGGCCGTGGCGGAGGTGCTGGCCCACCTCTACCGCCTGAACCGTGCCCTGCTGCCCCCATCCATCCGAAGCGGAGACCGCCCATGCTGAAGGTCCGTACCGATGCGAAAAGCCTGAACGGCCTGGAGAAGACGGCCGTCATCCTGCTGGCCCTGGGGGAGGAGCGGGGGGCACGGCTGATGGAGCGGCTGGAGGATGATGAGATCCGCGACGTCTCCTATGCCATGGCGGGGCTGGGCACCGTTTCCGGCAAGGTGGTGGAACGGCTGATCCGCGACTTCACCGAACGCTTCGCCGGAACGGGGGAAATCGCAGGCAGCTTCGATGCGACGGAGCGGTTCCTATCCCGCTTCATGCCGGGCGACCGGGTGCAGGAGATCCTGGCCGAACTGCGCGGGCCCGCCGGCCGCACCATGTGGGAGAAGATGTCGAATGTGAATGAGCAGGTGCTGGCCAATTACCTGCGCAACGAACATCCCCAGACCATCGCCGTCGTCCTGACCAAGGTCCGGCCGGAACATGCGGCCAAGGTGCTGGCCCTGCTGCCGCCCGCCCTGATCCAGATGGTGGTCGGGCGCATCATCCGGATGGAGGCCGTACCCCGCGACGTGCTGGAGGATGTGGAGAAGACCCTGCGCAGCGAGTTCATGGCCAACTACGTCCGCACCCATGGCCATGACAGCCACGCCATCATGGCGGAAATCCTGAACCGCACCGACAAGGACCTGTTCGATGCCATCATGGAGCCCCTGGAGCGGAAGCTGCCGGAGAGTGCGACCCGCATCAAGCAGCTGATGTTCACCTTCGAGGATCTGGCAAGGCTGGAGCCCCAAGCGATCCAGCTGCTGATCCGCGCCTGCGACAGCGAACAACTGGCCTTCGCCCTGAAGGGGCTGGAGCCGCCGGTGCAGGAGGTGTTCCTGACCAACATGTCCGAACGGGCGGCGAACCTGCTGCGGGACGAGATCGAGCTGATGGGTGCCGTCCGCGCCCGGGATGTGGAGGAGGCGCGCAACGCCATCCTGCGCACCGCCAAGCTGATGGCGGAGGATGGCAGCATCCTGATCACCCGCCAGGGCGACCCCGCCGCCCAGCTTGTCTACTGACCCGGGGCGTGCCGTGGCCGCGGACCTTCTGGGCCCGGCCGGGGGCGTGCCGCCCCTTGGCCAGGCAGGTAGCACCGGCGCCGCGGGTGCCGCAGGTGGGGGCCCGGCGGGCGTGATCGGCCCCGCCGCGGGCGCAGTGCGGCCGGGGCCGGTCCAGGCCGTGTTGCTGACCCGCCCGCCGACCCTGCCCGCCGGGGGACCGGTGCCGGTGACCGGGACCATTGGCAGTGCCGGGCCGGATGGGCTGGTGCCCTTGTCCACCGCCTTCGGCACCCTGGTGCTGCGACCCGTTCCGGGTGCCTGGCCCGCCGATCTGGCCCCGGGGGCGGAGATCGCCCTGACCATCGGCCCCGGCGCCCGGGTGGGGGCGGTGCGGCTGGACCCGGCCTTCCTTCCCGCCGCCGCCCAGGCCGGGGCAGCGCCCGGACCCGGCACCGACCGCGGCGGTCCTGCGATCATCGCCCCCGCGCTTTCGGCCCGCGCCATCGGCGGGGTGGAGGCGGGTGTGCGCGGCCTGCTGCTTCCCAGCCCGGGGGATGGGCCGGGAACGCTGCCCGCGGCCCAGGCAGTGGCGGCGGCGGGAGCGGCAGCCGCGCGGGCCATGGTCGGCGGTACCGCTGCCGGACAGGGGGCGCCGGCTGCAACGGCCGGGGCCGCCCCGGCCACGGTGACGGGTCCCGCCCTTCTGGCCGCGGCGGCGGCGGCCCAGCCCCGGCTGGCGGTGGCGACCCCGCCCGCTGTCCCGGTCGCCGCCGAGGTCGCCCCCCGGATCGCCACCCCTGCCGACACGGCCGCCCCCGTCGCCGCCGCCAGGGCGGGCAGCGGAACCGGCACGGGGGACCTGCTGCGCCAGGCCGCCCAGCGCCCGCCCAGCAGCCCTCGGGGCGGCCTGTCTGGCAGTGTCGCGGGTAGTAGTGGCGCGGGCGGGGCGGGCGCCGGTATCCCGCTTCCCCCTGGCGCCGCCCTGTCCCCCGACCCGATGCGTCACCCCGCCGCCCGGCCCGATCCGCCGCTTCTGGCCGCCCTGGCCCATCCCGGCATGATGGCCCGGATGGCGGCCCTGCTGCCGCGCGCGGCCGGCATCCGGGGGGAGGGTGGGCTGGGGAACGCAGGCAGGTCGGACGGAAGCGGCGGCCTGGCCCTGATGCTCTATCTGTTCGGGGTGCGCAGCGGCGGCGGGGCCCGTCTGTGGATCGGGGAGGAAGGGCTGGCCCGCCTGACAAGGGCGGAGCGGGCGGCGCTGGAGGATCTGGACAACGCCATGGTCCCGGGCCGCACGACCACCCCGGATGGGCGGAGCTGGACCACCATTCTGCTGCCCTGGGCGGAGGGTGAGGAGTTGTCCGCCCTGCTGCTCGCGACACCCCTGCTGCCGCCGGTGACCGGGGACGGGCGGGGGGATCCGGGCGCCGATCCAGACGGCGTCGACCAAGGGGGTGCGGGTGGCGGGTTCGTCCTGGGGGTGGAGATGTCGGCCCTGGGGCCTGTGCAGATGCGGGGGCGGATGGTGCCCGCGGGTCCGTCCCTTGCCCTGTCCCTGACACTGACCGTGGCGGCAGCCCCGCCGCCCGCCTTGGCCGCAGCCGTTGAATCAGTCCTGGCCCCGATCGCCCCCGCCGGCCTGACCATCCGCTGGGGCAGCCCCCCCGACTGGCCCGACCTGATGCCCGCCGCGGGCAGCCCGGCCCTGACCCTGCGGGTATAGGCGGGGGGGTGGGGGAAGGGCTATGGGCCTGCGCCGGATCGCGCGCGCCGACCCCCTGGCGATAGGAACCGCCCCCGTTACAGTCCCGCACCCTTGCGCAGGGCCGCGTTCATGCGGGTCTGCCAGCCCGGGCCGGAATCGCGGTAGGCCGCCAGGACATCGGGATCGATCCGCAGCATCACCTTGACCTTGGCATTGGCGGCCGGTGGCCGGCCCCGCTTGCGCGCCCCGTCGAATGCCGCCAAAACGGCAGAGGGCAGGATCTCGGTTGCCGGGCGGGCCTGGGCCATCTCCGCCTCCGTCCATTCCCGGGCATCCGGATCGGCAGAGATGCCGCCATCGATCGCGGCATCATCGGCGGCATGGTCGGGCGGCGGGAGGCGAGGCGGCATTCCGTGTTTGGCGAGGTTGGCGGCGTTCTTGGCCGGGTCGAAGGTGATGTCCACGGATTAAATGTATACCCGATAAATCACCGGTGCCAGGGGATTATCGGGTATACGGGAAAGCATGGCAGGTGATCTTCGCCAGCGGCGGGAAAGCGGCCAGCGGGCCTTTAAACTGGCTTTAACCGAATTCCCCTAAAGTTTTACTCAACAGTGGCCTGATGGCCGGTACCGGGTGGCGACGGCCGGTCTGTGGCGGCCCGACCCGGGTGAGAGGGGGAGTTGCATCATGACCCAGGCCTGTTCCCTGCGCGCCGAACTGCACCGTCTGTTGGACCGCGCCGCGGATTACGGCGATGAACAGGGGCTGGCCCGGCTGATGGAGATGCTGGGGTGCCTGGCCGAAGGCGCGGAGCTGGCGGATTGGCGGGTGGCCGTGCCGGACGGGCTGGACCATGTCCCCGCCCTGCACCGGCGGACCTTGATGCAGGATCTGCTGCATGTGGCGGCGGCGGGGCGGTGTTAGGGGTGTTTGGGATCCGGGGGAAGTGTCGGATTACGCTTCGCTAATCCGACCTACGGGGGGCGAGGGCGCCGCCGCCCTTCAGGCGGCGTTCGGTGGCGTCCAGCACGTCCCAGAATTCCTTGAACATCTCCACCCGCAGGGGATGGCTCTCATCGCGGGGGGCGGTGTCGGGGTGGAAGCGGCGGGCGAAGGCGGTTTTCAGCCGCGCCACTTCCCGCGCGGCCACCACCATATCGGCCAGGCGCACATGGTCGTCGGGCCCATCCTCCCCCGCATCCGGCGGCGGGAAGGGCGGTAGCTCCGCGGTCTTCCCGGCGGTGGTTGCTGCGGCTGCTGCGATGTCCTCCCGGGCTGCCCGCTCCGCCCGTTCCGTCACGATCTCCACCCGCCGGGTCTGCACCGGGTTGAAGTGCTGAAGGATGCGCGGGGCGACCGTCATGTCCAGGCAGACGAAGGTGGCGGCCAGGCGGGAGTTGCGGGGATCGTGGCGCACGGCCCGTGCCTCCGCCGGGAAGCGGAACCGCTCCCCGCCGACGGCTTTCAGGCTCACCTCCGCGGCGAAGCGATGGCCCGGTGGGACCGCCTGGGTCCAGGCATCGATCAGCAGGCCGTTCTGGCTCCAGTTCACCAGGGGGTGGGGGCGGCCGGCGATGGTCACCCGTCCGTCCGTCACCGGTTCGCGCAATTGGCGCCGCCGTTCCAGGAATGTGCTGCGCACCGGTCCTCTCCCCGCTCCCCCCCCGATCCTGATCGGCCCCTGTCAGGGTGCCGCCGCCGCCGCTCCCGGCAAGGGAACCCGGCGAAGCACAGTGATGCTGATCCGGCGGTTGCGCGCATCTTCCGGGGCGTCGGGGAACAGGTGCAGGGTATCGGCCAGCCCCTCCACCCGGGCCAGCCGGGTTGGCGGAATGCCGCCCGCGGTCAGCACCCGCCGTGCGGCATTCGCCCGGTCGGCCGACAGTTCCCAATTGCCGTAGCGCGGATCCCCCGCAAACGCCCGTCCATCCGTGTGCCCGGCCACCGCGATCCGGTTCGGCACAGGGGCCAGGGCGTCGGCGACGATGCCCAGAAGGGCGATGGTCCGCGCCGTCGGCTCCGCGGCACCCACGGCGAACATGGTGAAATGGGGCCGGTCGGTGATCTGGATGCGCAGCCCGTCCGCCGTCCGCTCGAAGACCAGGGTGTCGGCCAGGTCCCGCAGCTCCACCGCCGCCAGCAACGCCTCCCGCACCCCGGCCTCGATCCGGTCGAAGGCCTGTTCCTCCTGCCGCACCCGGGCCAGGCTTTCGGCCAGGCCGGGGTCCATGGTGGGGCCGGGGGCGGTGCCTGGGGTGCCGGGGTCGGCGGTCCGGGTCTCGCCCAGGGTCAGGTCGCCCGCCCGGCCCGGCCCTGCCGTCACCGGAACACCGGGAGCCAGGGGATCGGTGGCAATGGACCGGTCCGGCCCCACCGGGCTCAAGGTCGGGACCCGGGCGGCGGGGATGGTTTCCCAGGCGCTGGACGGGGCCTCCGTCAGCGCCCCATCCCGATCCACGGCGCGGCCGGCCAGTTGCCCATCGGCACCCGAATGGCTGTCGGACACGTTGATGGGGTTGAAGTAATCGGCGATGCCGTCGCGCTGTTCGGGGGTGGTGATGTTCACCAGCCACAGCAGCATGAAGAAGGCCATCATCGCCGTCACGAAATCGGCGTAGGCGATCTTCCAGGTGCCAATTCCGGCCGGCGTCTCCTCGATCTCCACCGGTCGGCGGCGGATGATGGTGGGTTTGGCGGCGGGATTGCGCGGACCCGGTCCAGACCCGGTGCCGGACCCGGATGACGGCGCGGTGAAGGGGGGCGGGGGCATGGCTCAGGCCGCCTTCTGCCGGTCGGACAGGCGGCCGGCTGCGGCGGTCGTCACCTCCTCCACCGCGTGGAAGCTGGGCTGCACCTCCGCATACAGGACCTTGCGCGCATGCTCCACGCAGACCGCGGGGGCGGAACCGTGGATATGGGCGACCAAACCGGCCTTGATGCAGTGGAAGTAGCGCAACTCCTCATCCCGCATCCGGTGGGCCGCCCCGGCCAGGGGCCCGACGAAGCCGTAGGACAGAAGCACACCCAGGAAGGTGCCCACCAGCGCCCCGCCGATCATGTGGCCCAGCACCTCCGGCGGGGCGGAGATGGAGCCCATGGTCTTGATCATGCCCAGCACGGCGGCGACGATGCCCAGCGCCGGCAGCCCTTCCGCCACCGTGTGCAACCCGCGGGAAACGCGGTGCAGATCCTTGGACAGGGTCGCCAGTTCCTCCTCCATCAGCGCCTCCATCTCATGGGCCCGCTCATTGCCCAGCGACATCAGGCGCATGTAGTCGGTGATGAAGCGGATGGCCCGGGGATGGGCCATGACGCCGGGGAACTGCTGGAAGACCGCACTCTGCTCGGGCGCTTCGATATCCTTCTCCAGGGCCAGCATGCCCTTGGTGCGGGCGGTGCGCAGCAGGGTGTAGAGCAGGCCCAGCAGTTCCAGGAAATCCGCCTGCCGGTGCTTGCGCCCGCGGAACAGTTCCTGCACCACCTGGCCCGTGTCGCGGATCACCTGGATCGGGTTGGCGATGATATAGGCGCCCAGGGCGGCACCCACGATGATCACCACCTCGAACGGTTGCCACAGCACCAGAATGTTCCCGCCCATGGCGGCGTAGCCCCCCAGGACGGAGGCGATGACGATCAGGGCGCCCAGAAGAAGATGCATGGAACCGGCTCCGTCACGGGGCGGGAAGGGGAAGGCGGTATGGCGCGGGGGCCAGGATCCGGGGACGGCCCCGGGGAACGGCCCCAGCCTGATCCTGCGCCATCCGGGTTAAAGCCGGTTTTCAGGGCGCATAGTCGCCTCACGGCCCGTCCCGCCGCGGTACGGCGCTGGGTGCTGGGCCGGCGACACGGATCAGGGCGGCCGTGTCGGCCAACAGGGCGTCCAGCCCGGCCGCGGTCGCGGGCGGTGTCGATAGGGCGGGGGCCAGCAGGCGTAGGCGTTCCGCCCAGGGATCATCATGCGGCAGGGGGGCTGGGCCGGGATTGGCGGCATCCGGTCCGCTGTCGGCCAGATGATGGGCCAGATAGCGGGTCAGGATGGCGCGCCGTGCCTCCACCGCCGTCAGCGGCCGGGTTGGGGAAAGCCGGTCCAGGGCCGCCGCTGCTTCAGGCCAGCGACCCGCCCGCCACAGGATGTCCGCCCGCGCGGTGGCGACTGCATCGGGCGGCAGGTTGTCGGTCTGGTGCAACAGCCGCTCCGCTTCCGCAGTCTCGCCAGCCGCGGTCAGGGCGGTGATGCGGGCCAGGGTCCAGGCCGCGTGGTCGGGCCCGTTGTCGAGCCCATGTGCGGCCGGGTCGTCCAGGACCACCAGGGCATCCGTGCTGCGCCCCGCCGTGACCAGCTGGGCGGACAGGTCCAGCAGGATCGCCTGCCGTTCGGCGGGGGCAGCACCGCCGGCCGCCGAATCCGCAGCCAGATCCGTCAACTCCGCCCGCGCCGCCTCGGTCAGCCCTGCCCGGGCCAGCAGGGCGGCATAGGCAAGGCGCAGGGCCCGCCCATCCTCCCCTGGCGGCAGAAGCGGGCGGGCCGCCTCCATCGCGGCGATCCGCCGGGGCAAGGGCAAGGCCAGCGGCAGGGGGGCCACAGCCACCCCCGCCGCGCCGTCGTCCCGGACCAGCGTGCCGATCAGGTCGGCGGCGATGGCCCGCTGTTCCGCAATCGCCGGATGGGTCGGGTGGTGGCGGGCCAGGCGGGTGATGGCTTCCAGGGCGGCCGGGATGTCCCCCACCGCCCGCTCCAGCGCCGCCAGGCGGATCAGGGCCGCCGCCTCCCCCGCGCCGCCGCGGTTCAGGGCCAGGATCTCGCCCAGGGTGGCGCGGTAGGCCCGGTCATCCAGGGTTCCGGCCGTGTGCCGGGTGGCCGCGGCCTGAACCCGGGCGATCAGCCCATCCTCCCCCGGCAGGGTGGCGGCGCGGTCCCACTGGTCCAAGGCCAGGGCCGACCGCCCGGCGGCGGCGTGCAGGTCGCCGATCCGGCGGTGCAGGCGCGCCTGCTCCACCGGGCCTAAGTCGCCGCTTTCAACGATCCGGGCCAGCTCGCGGGCGGGCCCGGTCGATCCGGTGGCCGCCGCCCCCTCCAGCAGGGCCAGGGCGAAGGACTGGCGCAAATCCGGCGGCAACCGGTCCAGGGCGGGCAAGGCGACGGGCAGATAGGGCGCGATCTCCCCCGCCCGGCCCCGCCGCACCAGAGTGACCGCCGCCCACAGGGGGCCATCAGCGGCGTGCAGCGCCTCCGCCGACAGGAACCAGTCGGCGGCACTGTCCTTTGGCCGGGCGATGGTGGCTGCGGCGGCGGCCAGGGGCCGGGCATCGCCCCGGGGTCCCCCGGGGCTCCCGGCCAGCAACCCTATCACGTCCGCCCCCAGGTCCCATGCCAGGTACAGCCGGGCCAGATCCAGGGTGGCATCGCTGTTCCCGGCATCGTCGCCACCCGCGATCAGGGACAACAGCCTGTCCCGTTCCGCCCGGAAGGGGGTGGTCCGCCACGCCGCCAGATCGAACAGGGGGCCCCCGCGGCCCCAGGTCGGGTCGGGCCGCCCTGGCGGGGGTGAGGGTGAGGTTGCCAGGGGCGGGGCAGCGGCGGAATCGGCCTGTTCCGGCTGCTCCGCACGGGCCAGCCCGTCGGCGATGGCGGCCCGGGCAAAGGCGTCGTCGTCGGCTCCCGGCGTTTCCGCCGCCGGGGCGGGACCTGCGGTTTCCATCAGGACGACTTGCGCCACCGCCGCCGCTGGTGCTTCCGGCATCGGGCCGGTGACTGGCTTGCGCCCCGGGCGGGGGACGGGGCCGATGGCCAGCGCCACCTCCGTCCCGCGGCGCTTCAGGTCCACCGCGGCACCGCAGGGGATGGCGATCAGGGCCAGGTCGGCTGCCGCCTGCTCCACCGCCCGCACATGGCCGTTGCCGGTACGCACCCCGTCCGGGCTCCAGCCCCGGGGGCTGTCCAGGTGAAGCTGCACCGAACAGGCCGCCCGCTCCACCAGGGTGGCGCGGATGTCGCCGCCGGGGGCGACCAGTTCGGTCCCCGCTTCCGACCGGCGCAGTTCCAACATCGTCGGCTCCGCCCCCGACGCGGCGGGGACCAGGGCAAGGGCCGGGGCCAGGACCAGCATCCAGGCGGCGGGACGGCGGGGATCGTTTCTCATAGGCAACCCGGAGCGTGACCTTGAACCTGGGTTTAACCTGCCAGCGTCACATTAAAGCCGCTTCAACGCGGCGGGTCCGGCACGGATCCCGGCAGCAGACCCCGGCAGCAAGGGTGGTTCCAGGTGGAAAACGCGCTCTATGTCGCCCTGTCCCGGCAGATGGCCCTGCGCCGCATGCTGGATGTGACGGCGAACAACGTCGCCAACATGAACACCACGGGATTCCGGGCGGAACGGCCGGTCTTCGATGATTTCGTCACCCGCGCCCGAGCTGCCGGGCCGGGCCAGGGGATGGGGACGGGGACAGGCAATGACGCCACCGCCTTCGTCGTGGACCGCGCCACCTATACCGACACGTGGGAGGGGGCGGTTTCCATGACCGGCAACCCCCTGGACGTGGCGATCCGGGGGGATGCCTGGCTTCAGGTGGAAACACAGGACGGCCCCCGCTTCACCCGGGACGGGCGCCTGAACCGGGATGCGGACGGGCGGCTGGTCACCCTGTCCGGCCATCCGGTGCTGGATGCGGACGGGGCTGCCATCACCCTGCCGGAGGATGTGGCGACCATCACCATCGATGCGGGCGGCACCATCAGCACCCGCGCCGTCACCGGCGAAGGGGCGGTGGAAACGGTGGCGCTGGGCCGGATCGGCCTGTTCCGCCTGCCCGGTGCCCAGGCCCTGGCGCGGGAGGAAGGGGGGCTTGTCCGCTTCGACGGCACCGCACCCGCGGCCGACGGGGCGGGGCTGGTCCAGGGTGGGCTGGAATCCGCCAATGTGCAGCCGATCATGGAGATGGTGCGCCTGATCGACCTGACCCGCGCCTACGGCCAGGCCAACCGGATGGTGGAGGCGGAGCATGAACGCCAGCGCAGCGCCATCGGCAAGCTGGGCGGGCCCGCCACGTCCTGACCCCGGGCTTCAACGCCCTGATATCACGCCCTGATCCTACGCCCTTACTCCGACGGGAGCCGATCCATGCGTACCCTCAGCATCGCCGCCACCGGCATGATGGCCCAGCAGATGAATGTGGAGGTGATCTCCAACAACATCGCGAACCTGAACACGGTCGGCTACAAGCGCTCCCGCGCGGAGTTCCAGGACCTGATGTACCAGGTCCAGCTTCGTCCAGGGGCGACATCGTCGGACCAGGACACGGTGGTGCCCGCGGGCATCCAGCTGGGCCTGGGGGTGAAGCCGTCGGCCGTGGGCCGCATCTCCACCCAGGGCCCGCTGACGCGGACGGAGAATGAATTCGACGTCGCCCTGGACGGCAAGGGCTATCTGGTCGTCACCCTGCCGGACGGGCAGACCGCGTTTACCCGGGCGGGCAATCTCCAGCTCTCGCCGGAAGGCACCCTGGTCACCGTGGACGGCTACACCGTCAGCCCCGGCATCACTGTGCCCGACCGGACACGGGAGGTGATGATCAACCGCTCGGGCGAGGTGCTGGCCTATGTGGACGGGCGGGCGGAGCCGGAGAATGTGGGCCAGTTCGAGCTGGCCACCTTCGTCAACGAGGCGGGGCTGGAGGCGATCGGCGACAACCTGTTCCGGGAAACCCCGGCCAGCGGCATCCCCATCCTGGGCATCCCCGGCCAGGCTGGATTCGCCACCTTGCGCCAGGGCTATGTGGAGGCCGCGAACGTGAACATCGTGGCGGAGATCACCAGCCTGATCTCCGCCCAGCGGGCCTATGAGATGAATTCCCGGGTGGTGGAGGCGGGGGACCAGATGCTGAACACCGTCACCCAGATGCGGTGAGGACCAGCCCATGCGCCGCCTGATCCCCCTTCTGCCGCTGCTGGCCCTTCTCACCTGTCCGGCCGCTGCATTGGCCGAAGCCGAGCAGGTGCTGGCCCAGGCCCTGCGCGACCGCTATGCCGGGTCGCTGGCCGACGGCGATCTGCGCCTGATGCTCACCACCCCGGTGGAGGGGGAGGTGCAGGGCGTGCAGGCCATCACCTTCGATCCCGGCAGCGGGCGTTTCGCCGCCATCCTGCTGCGCCCCCGCGACCGGGTGAAGGTGGAAGGGCGGGCCTGGACGGAAATGGCGGTGGCCGTTCCTGTCCGCCGCCTGGCCCCGGGGGAGATCATCACCCCGGCCGACCTGACCACCGTGGCCATCCGCACCGATGCCCTGAGTGCACGCGCCCTGACGGGGGCCGACGCCCTGGTCGGCCGGCAGGTGCGCCGGGTGCTGGCCCCCGGGCGGCCGGTGCCCGACGGCTATGTGGCGACGCCTGTGGTGGTGGCGCGCAACAAGCCCGTGACCGTGGAATTCCGCAGCGGCGCCCTGCTGCTGACCGCCCGCGGGCGGGCGCTGGAGGATGGCGGGGTGGGCGATCTGATCCGCATCCAGAACCTGGACAGCAACCGGACGGTCACGGCGGTCGTGACGGGGCCGGGTGTCGTCTCCGCCGCCGATTAGGGGGATCCCGCCATGCCCACACCTGCCCTCCGCCGCCCCGCCCCGGTTTCCGGTGCGGCGGCCTGTCTTCTGCTGCTGGCGGGCTGTGCCGGGCAGCTGGACCATCTGGGCCGCCCGCCGGGGATGAGCCCGATCGACGATCCCGCCCGCCAGGCGGAAGCGGTGCGCGTCAGCATGCCCATGCCCGCCCCGGATGTGGAGGTGCGCCAGCCCGCCAGCCTGTGGCAGGCCGATGCCCGGGGCTTCCTGCGCGATCTGCGGGCGAAGACGGTGGGCGATATCGTCACCGTCACCATCGACATGACCGAACAGGCCCAGATCCGCAACCAGACGACCCGCAGCCGATCCTCTGCCGAGTCGCTGGCCACACCCAATCTGTTCGGGTTCGAGGATCGGCTGGGGGCCGTCTTCCCCAACGGGGTGGACCCGAACGCCCTGGTCGATCTGGGGTCCGAAAGCAGCAGCAGCGGGGCCGGCAGCGTGAACCGGCAGGAAAGCATCCAGATGCGCGTCGCCGCGGTGGTGACCCAGGTCCTGCCCAACGGCAACCTGGTCATCGCCGGCCGGCAGGAGATGCGGGTGAATTTCGAGCTGCGGGAGCTGCGCATCGCCGGCGTCATCCGGCCGGAGGACATCACCACCCGCAACACGGTCAGCTATGAGAAAATCGCGGAGGCCCGCATCGCCTATGGCGGGCGCGGCCAGATCACCGATGTCCAGCAGCCCCGGATCGGCAGCCAGGTGCTGGACGTGATCCTTCCTTTCTGACCCGTACCCCCTTCTGACCCGTACCCCCTCTTGGCCCGTACCCCCTTCTGACCCGTAAAGGGCCCCCCCATGGCGATCGATCGGACCATCCTGGCGGCGGCGGCCGCGGCGATTCTGGGCGGATTCCTTCTGTCCCTGCTGATCCAGCCGGGGAAGGGGACCGATAGGGCGGCGGGGGAGCCGCCGGTGCCGGCGGAGGCGGTTCAGGCCGCGCCGGTGCCGGCGGGACCCGTGGAAATGGCCGTTGGGCCCGTCTTCGTGCCGGTCTGGCACCGCGGCCGGGTGGTGGCCGTGGTCGCGGCGGAGATGGTGCTGCGCCTGACCGATCCCGCCGATCCGGGTGACCTTCCCGCCGCCCCCGATCTGCCCGTGATGCAGGACCGGTTCCTGGCCGTGCTGATCCGGGCGGGGGCGGAGGGGCGGCTGGACCCCGGGCGAACCGATGCGGCCGGGCTGGAAGCCGATCTGCTGGCCATGGTCCGGTCGGCCGGGGCCCCGGTGACAGCGGTCCGCCTTTCCCGCCTGATCCACCAGGACCGCCGCCCGGCGGCAGGGGGTGGGGTGCCGGGTCGCTGAGGTGCCTATTCCTTCCGTCCATCGCTGTCCGCTGGCAGGACTGTCACCGCCATGGACGGTTCGGGCGAATTCAGCTACAGCACTGGCATTCGGGGCCGGCATTGGGCGGGCGGGGCAATGGACAGGTCGGACGACGAACTGCTGTTCGCCGATGGCGGGGGGGAGGAGGCGGAAGCGGCCCTTCTCGGCCCGCCCTGGCGGATGCTTGTCGTCGATGATGACGACCAGGTCCGGCGGATGACGGAATTCGTCCTGGGCCGTCTGGTCTTCCGCAACCGGCCCCTGCGCATCGACAATGCCGCCAGCGGGGCGGAGGCGAAGGCCATCCTGGCCCGGGACGGGGCGGTTTATGCCCTGGTCCTGCTGGACGTGGTGATGGAGACGGAGGATGCGGGCCTGCGCCTTGTCCGCGTCATCCGGGAAGAGCTGGGGCTGCACGCCCTGCGCATCATCCTGCGCACCGGCCAGCCGGGCCGGGCCCCGGAAAACGATGTCATCTTCGCCTATGACATCAACGATTACCGCGACAAGACGGAATTGACCGCGGACCGGCTACGCGCCGCCGTCGTCGCCGCACTGCGCGGATTCGACGACATTGTCACGATCGAGGCGCACCGCACTGGCCTGCGCCGCATCATCGACGGCAGCTGCCGCCTGGACGAAGGCGGCACACCCGGTGCCTTCGCCGCCACCGCCTTGCAGGAGATCCACCGCCTGCTGGCCCGGGAGGGGCGGGAGGACCCGGCAGCAGCCCCCAGCCAGACATCCGCCCCGGCGCCAAGCCAGGGCCTTGTCGCCCTGCGCCAGCGGGGGGCTGACGGGACCGTGCGGCTGGACATGCTGGCCTCCAGCGGCCTGCCGCCCGGGGCCCTGCCGTCGGATATCCGGCGCCTGCTGGATGCCGCCGGGGACCGGCGCGCCCATGTGTTCGAGGAAAGTGCGGGCGCCCTGTTCCTGGAGGCGGCGCGGGTGCATGAGATCCTGGTCTGGATCGCGGCTCCGGAACCACTGACGGAGCGGGACCGCGACTTGCTGGCCGTCTTCGCCACCAAACTGGCCAGCGCCTTCGGCAATGTGATGCTGTACAGCCAGTTGCGGGCCCATGCCGACCGGCTTGAGGAACAGGTGGCGGAGCGGACCCGGGCGTTGCAGGAGGCGAACCGCAGGCTGGAGCATATCGCCGGCACCGATCCCCTGACCGGGCTTGCCAACCGGCGCCGCATCCTGGACCTGCTGGGGGCGGAAATCGATCGGTCGATGCGGCTGGCCCATGTCCTGTCGGTGCTGATCTTCGACCTGGACAGCTTCAAGCAGATCAACGACCGCTACGGCCATGCCGGCGGCGATGCCACCCTGCGGGCGACCGCGGATCGGGTGATGACGATCCTGCGCCCCTATGACGCGGTCGGCCGCCTGGGGGGGGAGGAATTCCTGGTGGTGCTGCCGGAAACCGGGCTGGACGATGCCCTGGCCATCGCCGAGCGGCTGCGCCAAGCCATCGCCGACAGCCCCGTCCCGCACCAGGGACGGGAAATCCGGGTGACCGCCAGCTTCGGCTGCGCGCTCCGCACCGGGCGGGAGGAAGGGGTGGATGCCCTGATCCACCGGGCCGACATCGCCCTATACCGCGCCAAGAACGGCGGCCGCAACCGTGTGGAAGTGGCCGACCCCGCCTGAGCGGGGCGTGTATCTTTAGTCGCGGTAGCCGCCGACCTTGAGGGAGAGGGAGGGGCCCAGCCGAAGGCTGGGAGGGTGAGGGGTCCGGCAGCACCGGCCCCGATACACCGTTCTTCAAGCACCACCCCTGCCGGACCCCTCACCCTCCCACGGCTCCGCTTCGCTGTGCCGCGGGCCCCTCCCTCAAGGGGCGAGGGTTTTTTTGCGGTGCCCGTAGACTTACGCCACCCATCCACCCCTCTTTCCCGACACGCCGATTGCTGTATGGTTTCCGTCAGGAAATGGGGATACGGGAACGATGGCGAAGGAAGACGGGGCGGGACGGGGTGATGGGGCGCGATTGCGGGATCTGCGCACCCGGGCGGGGCTGAGCCTGGCCGCGGCGGCGGCGGCGGGGGGCATGTCCAAGGGCGAATTGTCCAAGCTGGAAACGGGGGTACGGCCCCTGCGGGCGGATCATGTGGTGCGGCTGGCGCGGGTGTTCGGCCTGCCTGCCGCCGATCTGCTGACCCCGGACAGCCCCTACCGCGCCCTGCTGGCCGATGTGGCGACGGCGGGCCCGGCGCTGATCCCCCTGTATGACGGCCGCGATCTGGCCCGGTCGGGCGGGGAGGCGCGGCCGGTCGGGACCGTGGCGCCTTTCGACGGGATCCGCGGGGTGGCCGGTGCCTATGCCGTCACCATCACCGACCTCTCCAACGCCCCGGCCCTGACCCCCGGCGTCATCCTGCATGTGGATCCGGGCCGGGTGCCGACCGTGGGGGATCTGGTGGTGAACCGGATCCACTGGTCGCCGCTGGCCTTCTACCTGCGCCAGGATGATGACGGGCATCTCTATGGCCTGACCCTGTCGCGCCGCCGGGTGGACCTGGATCTGGACGATCTGGACCGGCTGCACAAGGTGGCGGGAATCGCCTATGTGGGCTGACCCCCCTTCGGCGGTCGTTCCGGACATCACCCGGCCGAGACGATGCTGTCCCGCCTTACCTGCTGCCCGCCGGACAGGACGAACAGTGTCTCCCCGTCCTCCCGGCGGATGCGGGCGACCCGGTCGGTGATGGTGACCGGGGCGGCCAGGGCCTTGCCCGCGGAATCCTGGGCTGCCACCTCTACCCGGTAGGAACCGGGGGCAAGCGGCCCGCCCCCATCGCCGCGCCCGTCCCAGATCAGATCTCGGGGACCGGGTGCGGTTCCGGCGGGAAGGGTGCGCACCACCGTGCCGTCGGCATCCAGGATGCGCAGGGTGACCCGGTCCGCCCCCTCCGGCACAGTGTAGCGGGCTTGGGTGGCGCCTTCCGCCGACAGGGTGATGCGGTCGCTTTCCACCTCTACCTCCCGGCCCAAATAGGCCAGGTCCATACGGTCCCCGCTGGCGCGGAGCTGGCTCAACACCTCCCCCAGACGGGTGTTCGATTCAACCGCCTGCTCGACGGTGGAAAACTGGGCCAGCTGGGCCACGAACTGGGTGGGGTCGACGGGGGACAGGGGGTCCTGGTTCGTCAACTGTGCCGTCAGCAGCTTCAGGAAGGATTGGGTGTCGCTGGCCAGGCGGACCTGTGCCGCGCTGTTCCCCCCGGCGGCCCCAGCCTCGGTCGCCCCGGCAAGGGCTGTGGTATCGGTCATGGGATCGGATCTCCTCACCTTTCTGTCGGGTCTGCGGCTGCCGCCCCGCGCGGCCACCGGGCTGGGGCCACCGGGCTGGGGCCGGTCGATCAAACCCGGATGTCGACGACACCATCCAGGACACGGGTCCGTGCGGGCGCCAGTACCGCTTCCGGCCCGGGGGCGGCATCCGCCCACAGGCGGTCGTGGCGGGCCTGGCCGCCGCCGTCCCGACCGGTGCCCCCCCAGGCGGTGCCGGGCTGGCCCCCCTGGTCCCGCCCGTCGCGCAGGGTGAACTGCAGCCCGTCGGGCTGAAACTTGAACCCGGCCTGATCCATGGCCCGTTCCAGCCAGCGGGCATCCCGTTGCAGCAGGTCCAGCGTGGCGGGACGTTCCGCCGCAACCAGGGCCTGGACCCGCCCGTCCTGGAAATCCAGCCGCACCTCCACCCGCCCCAGCTCCTCCGGGTACAGGCGCAGGGTGAAGCTGTGCCGCCCCGCTGCCGCCGATTGCTCGATACCGGCAAGGATCTGGGCACCGGGCGTCTGGCCGGGAAGGCTGCGCGCCAACGGCTGGCCGATTGCCGCGGTAGGACCGGATGCGGCGGTCTGGGGAAGGGCGTGCGGGCCCGTACCCGGCGGCAGGGCGGGCTGGACCGGCCCCGCCGTCAGCAGGAACGGCACCTCTCCCCCCGGGGCGGGCGCCGATCCAGGTCTCAGCCCGGTGCCTGCGTCCGCTCCGGTGGTGGGGTTGGACACGGCCTTGGTGGCAACGCCGGGGCCAGTTCGGGCTCCCGGGGTGGCCGGGCGGAGATTCTGGTCGCCGGGACCAGTGGCGCTGGATGTGGTCGCGGCGGTCCGCACTGCGAAGGGCCTGCCGGGTTGGCTGATGGCGATGGTTGCTGCGGTCGGCGGGGCTGCCGGGATGTGCGCTGGTACGGTCAGGCCGGAAGCCGCACCGGTTATCCCGGCGGCGGCACCATCCGCGACCGGATTGCCCTGTACGGGGCCGATCAGGGCCGTCTGGCCCGGTGTGAGGATCGGGTCGGTCCCGGCTACGGGCCCGCTTGCGGTGCTCTCCGGCGGCAGCGTTGTTCCTCCCGGGCCAGCCGCGACAGGCCCGGGCGCCTGGGCGGTGGTCGGGGGCAAGCTCGTCGCGTTTGTCGGGGTCGGCACGGCACCGGGCAGGACGGGGCCGGTCGCTGCATGGCCTGTCGTCCCGTCGCCTGCGGCGGCTCCCTCTGTTGTCGCCATTCCGGTAGGGCCCGGGTCCTGACCGGGCAAGGCGCTGTCGGCCCGGATGGAGGCAGCCGCGCCAATCGCACCGGGGGCCACGGCCATGCCCGCGGTGCCGAGCCCCATGGCCGGGGGCGTCGCTGCCCCGGCGCCTGATACCAAGCCCAGGCCCTCGTTCAGCCCGGCAACAGTGGTTGGGGCACCGGTCGACCCTGGCAGGGCATCGCCGGCGGGAAGATCTGTGGCCCTGCCGGTCGTCTGCCCGGTGGGGGACGCGGTCGCTAGAGGGGGGGGGACTGGGGCGGTGATGGGGGCGGTGACCGGTGAAGCGTGGGGGATCAGGGCTTCCGCCGACCCGTCCGGCCTGCGGTCCTCTCCGGTCATGCCCGCGATGGCTCCGTTGTCTATCCCCGACACCGGTTCGGTGGCGCCTGCAATCGCCGTTGTCCCGGACGTGACCATGTCTCCCCCTGCAAGCGCGCCAAGCCGATCCTCCCCAGGGGGAAGGCCGGGCCGGTCCGGATGGGGCGGGCGCTCCGCCCGGGCCCAGGCCTCATTCGCCTGCCTTGCTTCCGCCCGGGCCACCACCAGGGCATCGAACCGCTCCCCGGCGCGCGTCTCGGCATCATCCGCATCCGGTCGCGCCGCGGGCCGCACCGGTCGCGGGTCGGTCTGGATCAGGGGCAGGGGGGAAAGGGACGGCATCGGCATCGTCTCCATCTGGAAACCCTGCGCAGCCTATCGCGGCGGGATTAAAGGCAGGTTCATGGGGGCGGGCCGGATGGGCGGCACTGGTTTCCCCCACCTGGGTGCCGCCGGTTTCAAACCGGCGTTAATCGCGGGGGTCTAGTCTCCGGGGCTGATGCTTCTGCCGCACCGGGACCTCCCGCCATGTCCGACCGACCCATGGATAGCTCCGCCCCGGATGCCGGCCAGGCCTCTTTCGGGCCGGATGCCGGTGAGCTGGAGGCCTGTCGGGATCGGGCGTTGCGGCATTGCCGGGCGGCGGTGGCGACCTGCGATGCGGAGACGCTGCACCGGCTGGATACCCTGCTGCGCACCATCGCCGGGGGCGCGCGGCTGGAGCGTTATCTACTGTCACGCCCGGCCGACTCCGGGGTCCCGGATGAGGTGGAGCGGCTGATCGCCCTGCTGGACCCGCCCCTGGGCCGGGCCTGATCCACACATTCCGTTACTGTTGCCCTTGCGAAGGCGCCCCTCAGCCCAGCGTGCTCATGATGGAGAAGCAGAGGGCGTCGCCCTGGGCGTGCAGGGTCTTCAGCGCATCCTTGGGCAGGGGGATCTTCTTGTCGCGGCAGTAGCCGACGATCAGCCGGGCAAGCTGGTAGGATTCCACCTCCAGCATGGGTGCGCCGTCGGTGTGCAGCTGGACCATGGGCGGCGGCCCCTCCACCACCGTGATCCGGATGATGCGGCGGCCGGGGGCCAGCCCTTCCGGCGGGTTGGTCTGGAAGACCTGCTTCAGCTCATCATTGGAAAAGATGATGTGCCGGATCTCGGTGATCATGGCGCGGTGTCCATCGGGTTCGGCGTCGGCGCCTGTTTCTTCTGGCGGCGGCGGTAGATGGTGCAGGGATTGATCTCCAGCAGGGCGGCGGCGCGGGTGATGTTGCCGGCGCAAAGGCGGATGGCGTCGTCGATCGCCTCCTCCTGCACCTGCCACAGGGGCCGGATGCGCCGCTCCGCCTCTTCCCGTGACAGGGCGGGCGGGGGCGGTGGTGGCGGTGGGGGAGGGGGCGTAACTGGAGCCGGGGCTGCTGCCGTGCCCGCTATGGGGAAGGGCAGGGGTCCGGCCATTGCGGCCCAGCGCGGATCGGTCAGCATCGGCGGCACGATCAGGGTCGGCCGGTTCAGGGGCGGGGGCAGCATGAAGGGCTGGATCTCCGCCCCGTCGTTCAGGACGACGACATTGCGCACCACGTTCAGCAACTGGCGCACATTGCCGGGCCAGCCATAGGTCATCAGGATGTCGCGGGCGGCGGCACTGAACCCGGTGAAGGATTTCCCCTCCTCCCGCGCATAGCGGGCCAGGAAGGCATCGGCGATGCGCAGCACATCCGGCCCCCGTTCCCGCAGGGGGGGCAGTTCGATGCTGATCACCTGAAGCCGGTAGAACAGATCCTCCCGGAAGCGTCCGGCCTGCACCTCGGCGAAGGGGTCGCGGTTGGTGGCGCAGACGATGCGCACATCCACATCCACCGCCCGCTCGCTGCCCACCTTCTTCACCATGCCCGTCTGCAGGAAGCGCAGCAGCTTCGCCTGCAAGGCCAGATCCATCTCACAGATCTCATCCAGGAACAGGGTGCCGCCGTCGGCCTGAAGGGCGGCCCCCGCCCGGTCCGCCGCCGCGCCGGTGAAGGCGCCCTTCACATGGCCGAAAATCTCTGATTCCATCAGATCCTTCGGGATGGCGGCGCAGTTGATGGCGATGAAGGGGCCGCGGGCGCGCGGGCTGCGCCTATGGATCGCCTCCGCACAGACCTCCTTGCCGGTTCCGCTCTCCCCCGTGATGAAGACCGTGGCCTTGGACGGCGCCGCACTTTCGATCAGGCGGTAGACGGCGCGCATGGCCGGCGCCGCCCCGATGAAGCCGAAATAGCCGTCAGCCTCCGTCGACGGGGCGGGCGGACCCGGGCGGGCGGGCTCCTGGCCGGCCTCCCCGCTTTGGGCCAGGGCCGCCGCCACCGCCTGGCGCAACCTGTCCGGGGCGACCGGCAGCAGCAGCAGGTCCAGCGCCCCCGCCCGCATCACATCCACCGCCAGCTGGACAGAGCCCTGGGCCGTCAGCGCGATGATGCGGGGGACGCCTGCCTGGCGCAGGGCACTGACACGGGCGACCGCTTCCGCCGTTCCTGGCGGCAGCGACATCAGCACGAGATCCGCGCCCGCCCGTCCGGCCTGCACCGCGGCCATCCGCCCGTCATCACCCGCCCCGTCCGGTATCAGGGTGACGGCATGCCCCTCCCGCCGCAGCACCGCGGCCAGGGTCTGGGCGGTTGCGGGATCGGGCCCGATCACCAGGATGGTGGTTGTGCTTTCCATGATGGGGCGGAGTATGGCCGGGCCCCTATCTTCCCGCAAGGGATTCGGGCAATGCAGAATGCAATGGCGGATCGTTCGGTGCCCATGATCTTTGCGGGATGCAAGGCACCGGGGGGCGAGCCCTGTCCAGGGGAGGTCTGCCTGGGCAGCGTCGTCTGGCACGGCGATTGCTGATCTTCCGGTCAGGCAGCGTGGTAGCGCCGCCCCCTCACACCGCCCCGGTCCCCGGGGCGTTCCCCTCGGGCCCGCTAAAATGCCGGCCCTCCCTTCCCGTCCCAGTGGCGTGGCGACAAGCGCCCGCCGTCCCAGGGGCAGGAACCCCGGTCAGACGCGGCCGGGCCCCGCTGATTGGTCAGGGGCGAACGCGTAGACTGGCCCGGCGCGGACCCGGATGTGCCCCGGGGTCCGCGCCGGCATTTTCCTGTTGGCGTGGTTCATCCGCGGGGCCGCCCCCCTGTGAGCCGACTTGCAACAGCCACCCACCCAAGGCAAGGTGCCAACCCTTGCAGGGTTTCCTGTCCATCCCGTTGCCGTTGACCCGATCCACCATGCCCGACCTGCCGATCCCCGTTTCCACTGCCCCTGCCGGGGCGATAGTCCCGGTCATCCTGTCCGGGGGGGCGGGCTCCCGGCTCTGGCCCCATTCGCGGGAAAAGTATCCAAAGCAGCTTCTGCCGCTGGTCAGCGACCGGTCCATGATCCAGGATACGGTGCTGCGCGTGGCGGGCGGGGAGGGGTTCGCGGCCCCTCTGATCGTCTGCAACAACGAACACCGCTTCGTCATTGCCGAGCAGATGGCCCAGATCGGGGTGGCCCCTGCCGCCATCGTGCTGGAACCGATGGGGCGCAACACGGCCCCCGCCGTGGCCGTCGCCGCCCGGCTGGCCCAGGCGGCGGATGCGGGCGCGCTGCTGCTGGTCCTGCCGGCGGATCATGCGATCCTGGATGAGACGGCGTTCCAGGCAGCGGTGGCGACCGGCACGCTGGCCGCCCAGGCGGGGCATCTGGTCACCTTCGGCATCACGCCCACGGCACCCGAGACGGGCTACGGCTATATCGAAGCGGGGCAGCCGGTGGCCGCGGTGCCCGGTGCCTTCCACATTGCCCGCTTCACGGAGAAGCCGGCCCGTGCCGTGGCGGAGGCGTATCTGGCCGACGGGCGCCATGCCTGGAACAGCGGCATGTTCCTGTTTGCTGCCCGCACCTTCCTGGAGGAGTTGGAGCGCTGGGCGCCGGAGGTGCTGCGCGCCGCCGATCAGGCCATCGCCGCGGCCAGCCGCGACCTGGATTTCCTGCGCCTGGGCGCTGACGCCTTTGCCGTCGCCCCCGGCATCTCCATCGACTATGCGGTCATGGAGAAGACGGAACGGGCGGTGGTCGTCCCGGCGGAGATGGGATGGACCGATGTGGGTGCCTGGTCCGCCCTTTGGCAGATCGCGCCGAAGGATGCGGCGGGCAATGTGGCCCTGGGCGATGTGATGCTGGTGGATTCCAGCGACTGCTACGTGCGCAGCCCCCATGCCCTGACCGCGGTTGTCGGGGTGAAGGATGTGGTGGTGGTGGCGACGGAGGATGCGGTGCTGGTGGCCGACCGGTCCCGGGTCCAGGATGTGAAGACCATCGTCGACCGCCTGAAATCCGCCGGAAGGTCGGAACCTCTGGAACACAAGCGGGTCTACCGTCCCTGGGGCTTTTACCAGGGGGTGCATGCGGGCGACGGCTTCCAGGTGAAGCGGATCACCGTCCATCCCGGGCGCAAACTGTCGCTCCAGAAGCATCAGCACCGGTCGGAGCATTGGGTCGTCGTCCATGGCACGGCCGTGGTCACGGTGGATGACACGGTGCGGACCCTGAATGCCAACCAATCGATCTACATCCCCCTGGGTGCTGTCCATCGGCTGGAGAATCCGGGCCCGGGCGACCTGCATCTGATCGAAGTCCAGACCGGCAGCTACCTGGGGGAGGATGACATCGTCCGCTTGGAGGATACCTACGGCCGGACGTGACCGGGCCTGAGGGGGACTGACCGGCCGCGGCGGTCGGGCG
>JBJOKR010000036.1:0-28372 GCA_046045995.1 Pseudomonadota bacterium
CAGCAGCAGCACCAGCACGGCAATGGTCAGCAGCACCGGCCCGGCCACCCCCGGCGGCCCCACCAGTGCTGCCAGCAGCAGCCCCACGCCCAGCAGTTTCAACCCCTCCTCCACCGCCAGCACGGTCATCAAGGGGGTACGCAGCCCGTCCGTCATGCCTGTGGTCCCATCCGCCGTCATCGCCCGATCCTGGCACCCAGTGCAGCGATTCAGCCGACAAAAGATACTCTTTTGTCGGCCGAATCGCTGCACAATCGCACTAGGGTGGGGGCGGCAAGGCCCGCCGACAAGAGGGGGCGGCTGATCGAAGGATTCGGGAGCTGGTGCTGCCGGACCCCTCACCCTCCCACGGCTCCGCTCTGCTCCGCCGCGGGTCCCTCCCTCTCCCTCAAGGGGCGAGGGGTGGTCGGCCCCGTCACCGTCGGAAGCGGGCCAGGAGGTCGCGGGCGGCAAGGCCGGGGGGAAGGCGGCCGGCGGCCACGGCCGCTTCCAGCGCGGGCAATTCGGCGCGGATATCGGCATCGGTGGTGAAGGCGGTGATCAGGCTTTCGCGGATCTCGCTCCACATCCAGGTGCCGGCCTGGGCGGCGCGGCGGCGGGCGATGTGGTCGCCGGGGGCCAGGGCCGCCAGATACTGCACCACCGTATCCCAGACGGCCCCGATCCCGGCCCCGGTGACGGCGGAGCAGGACAGCACGGGCACCGGCCAGTCGGGCAGGGTCGGCCGCAGCAGGGACAGGGCGTGGCGGTATTCGGCCACGGCCCGGCGGGCGGCGGCGGCCAGGTCCCCGTCCGCCTTGTTGACGACGATCAGGTCCGCCAGCTCCACGATACCCTTCTTGATCCCCTGCAACTCATCCCCCCCGGCGGGGGGCAGCAGCAGCAGGAACATGTCCACCATATCGGCCACGGCGGTTTCGGACTGGCCCACCCCCACCGTCTCCACGATCACCACGTCATGGCCCGCCGCCTCCACCAGCAGCATGGCTTCGCGCGTGCGGCGGGCCACCCCGCCCAGGGTGCTGCCGGCGGGAGAGGGGCGTATGAAGGCCTGGGGGTGGCGCGACAGCTCCTCCATCCGGGTCTTGTCGCCCAGGATTGAACCGCCGGTGCGCTGGCTGGTGGGATCGACGGCCAGCACCGCCACCCGCCGCCCCTGGCCGATCAGGTGCAGGCCGAAGGCCTCGATGAAGGTGCTCTTGCCCACCCCCGGCACACCGGTGATGCCCAGCCGAACGGACCGGCCGGTCCCGTCCAGCACCGCCGCCAGCAGGGCATCGGCCTGGGCCCGGTGGTCGGGCCGGGTCGATTCGACCAGGGTGATCGCCCGCGCCAAGGCCCGCCGGTCCCCCCGGCGCAGGGCGGCGGCAAGCTCGGGCACGGGCGGCAGGACAGGCATGGCGGAACCGGCGGCAGGGAAGGCTGTAGGCAGGGGCGGGGGGGCGGGAGTTTCACCCCGGCCCGACTGTGCGACGCCCGCCCCCGTCCCGTCAAATGGCCCACAGGGGGGGACGGGGTCGGTGGGCAGTGTCAGCGATCCATCCGGGTCGGTGCTGCCGGTGTTGGTTCCAAGCCCGATTTGCTCCCTCTCCCCTCCGCGATAGGGGATTCTACTCAGTCTACTCCTCGACCTGAAACAACTATGGCTGATGGAAAACCCCGCAGGAAAGCGCCCCCCGTCACTGCCAATCCGAGATGTGTGCATGCCGTAGCCCTCAGGGGAAAAGGGGCTTTCCATGCCCCCTATCCCCCCCGCCCGAACGGCTATCCCCGTCCGGGCATCTTCTGATGGGGCGGGGGGCGTGGCACAAAAGGGGGGTGCCGCAACGGACCACCGCCAGACGGAGGCCGCCATGATCCCGGTCGTGCAACACCCAAGGGATGACAGCCTGCCACCGGGGCCGGTACCCGTCCCGGGGCCGGTCGGCCTACGGGCGCCCGACTGGCTCACCCGGCTGTTCGGCGTGAACCGCCGCCGATCCCCGCGCATCGCCTTGGCGGGGGGAACCGCCCGGGTGGAGGGCATGGTGCTGACCGTCGCCGATCTGTCGCGGGGTGGCATGCGGCTGACCGGCTATCGCGGCCTGCTGGACCGGCAGGACCGGTTCCCCTTCGTGCTGGCCCTGCCGATCCCCGGCCCCGATCTGGCGGGGGAGGCGGTGGTGGTCTGGCGCCAGGGTGACCGCATGGGTGCCGCCTTCTATGCCCTGTCCGCCGAAGCCCGCACCCACATCGACCGCGCCCTCACCGCCCATCCGGATGGGGCGGCTGTAAGGAGGGGATGATCGGGCAGCGCGTAGGTCCCTGTGCAAGACATCCAGGCGGTCCGCCTTGCGGGTGCGCGTTCTTGTTCGCCCCGGGGGCACAGGGGAAAGGAGGGGCCGTGCGGGTGGAGATGCCGGTTTTCATCACCGCGTTGCAGCTGTCGGGTGCTCACCACGCCGCTTCCACGGTGTCCGACCAGCGCCGCAGGCGATAAGGCCGGCGCCGCGGACGATGAAGGTCAATGCGCTTGGCGCGGGTTTGGACACCAAGATCACCAAGAGTGCCTCCGGTTACCCCCGTGCAACCCCGTATTCCCCGTGGCCTCGTGGTGAAAGATCCTGTCGGAACAGGACGTTAAGTCCGCCGCCCGCCCCACTGCCGCCCCTTGACCCTTGGTGATCTTGGTGCCCTTGGTGTCCAACCAAATCCTTCCTGCGTCGCACCGGCCCGGGCATCAGACCAGCCGCAGCAGCGCCTCCCCGGACAAAAGCACGGCCGCCGCCAGCCAGACTCCGGCCGATTCGGACGTGGTGTCGGGCAGGCGGCGCAGGCGTTCGTACAGGGCGGCCACCGCGGCACTGACCATCAGCGTGGTGGTGGACAGGATCAGGCTGGAGAAGAACAGGACGAAATTGCCGCTGGGTGTCACCACCAGGGTCGGGAACCAGACCGGCCATAGCAGGTAGACCGTCAGCAGATGCGGGGAGAAAAGGCCGTTCAGGACCGCCACCATCACGGTGGCGCCGAGCAACAAGGACCGGTCCATGGATCACCCCCTCCCGTCAGGACGCCGCCGGCTGGAGCCGCGGCGCCAGATCCAGCGTGACCATGGTGACGGAAAAGGCGACCCGCGCCGCCATGGCCCAGAACGCCGCCACCAGGGGCAGCAAGCCATCCGGTACCACCCGGGGGGCCAATACCCGCGCCCCCGCCACGGCCCAGTCGGTGATCAGCCGGAATCCCCGCCAGATGTAGTTCGGCCAGTCATGGGGCACGAACAGGCTGAACATGAACCTTCCCAGCAGGGTGTAGAACAGCATGGCCAGGGCATAGGTCGGCAGGTGGAAATACCAGTGGGACCAGAACGGGATCGTCGCATCCATCCAGGAAACTCGTCGCTTGGGATAACGGGGAAGGTCAGCATCAGGCCCGGCCCGCCCCGTGGCCGGGCACCCTACCTTACAGGAGGGGGGCGGCCGGCCAAAAGGGGGGCAAAAAAAGGGGGAGAGGGCGGGCCCTCTCCCCTTGGGTCACGGGCCCCGGCGCTGGGCCAGGGTCCGGGCCGGGTGGCGGTCGGCGCGCGAGCGCGTGGCGGTCAGTGCGCGAGCGCGCTGCCGCTGCTGTCCATCATCGTCCCGCCCTTCGGTACGCGGAGCTGGTCGATGAAGTCCTGCATCTCCTTGCTGGGGGCCTTGGTCAGCAGGCTGACGATGATCATCACCGCGAAGGACAGCGGGATGCCGAACAGGCCGGAGGACAGATTCGCCACGGAGAACCAGCCGACCCGGTTGATCAGCAGGTTGTGCAGCGCCAGTTCCGCCTTGGCGATGGCGGCGGCGTCCCCGCCGGCCACGGCCGTTTCGATGGCGGCCCGGGCGGCCTGCAACGCCTCCGCACTCACCACCTGGGCGGTGCCGGCGGCGTTCATGTTGATGGTCATACCCAGATACTCCATCCCGAATTCCGGGAAGTAGCGGGAGACCAGAAGGTACATCATGGTCAGGCTGAAGCCCGCGATCATGCCGGCGACGGCACCGGGACCGTTGCAGCGCTTCCACAGCACGCCCAGGACCAGGGCGGCGAACAGGCCGGCGGCGGCAAGGCTGAACGCCCAGGCCACCAGCGGCAGGATCGTGCCCGGATCCAGGTTCACCGTCACCCAGGCAGCCAGGATCGCGACGACGACCAGGAGGACGCGGGCCACGATCAGACGCTTCTGGGTGGAGGCCTTGGGATCGATGATGCGGTAGTACAGGTCATGGCTTAGGCCGTTGGCCATCGCCAGCAGCAGGCCGTCGGCGGTGGACAGGGCCGCCGCGAAGCCGCCCGCGGCCACCAGACCGGCGATGACATAGGGCAGGCCGGCGATTTCCGGCGTGGCCATGACGATGGCGTCCGCCTGGATGGTGAAGTTGCGCACATCCAGAACCGTGGTGACACCCTTGGCCTGGCAGGCCGCGAACAGGGCATCGGCCGAGGTCACGGCCTGACCGCAGACGGTGACCAGACCCAGCTTGCCATAGCTGTAGATCCAGCCGGGGAACTGCTGCGCCGCCTCCAGAGTCGCCACGCTGGAACCGAGGACGTTCTGGTACACTTCCAGCTTGGCGAAGGCCGCATAGGCCGGGGCCGTGAAGTACAGGAAGAAGATGAACAGCAGCGTCCAGCCCACGGACATGCGGGCATCACGCACCGACGGGGTGGTGAAGAAGCGCATGATGACGTGGGGCAGTGCCGCGGTGCCGACCATGAGGCAGAGCACCAGGGCGAAGAAGTTCAGCGGATCGCGGGAGGTGAAGGGCGTGATGTGCGACACCGCCCCCTTCAGGTATTCCTGCGTCTGCTCCAGCTGCACGATATCCTGCAGGGCCTGGCCGTACATGATCTGCGGGATCGGGACGCCCGTCGACTGGGCCGACATGATCACCACCGGGATCAGGTAGGCGACGATCAGGACGATGTACTGGGCCACCTGGGTCCAGGTGACGGCGCGCATGCCGCCCATCATGGAACAGACCAAGATGCCGATCAGGCCGATGAAAACAGCGATATCGTAATTGATGTTCAGCAGGCGGGCGGAAATCTGGCCCGTGCCCACCAGCTGGGCCATCAGGTAGAAGAAGCTGACATTGAACAGGATGATGACGCCCACCACCCGCGCCGTCTTCCCGCCGTAGCGGGACGCCAGGAAGTCCGGTACCGTATAGGCGCCGAACTTGCGCAGATAGGGCGCGATCAGGGTGGCCACCAGGATGTAGCCGCCGGTCCAGCCCAGGATGAAGGCCAGGCCGTCATAACCCTGGAGGTACAGGGTACCGGCCATGCCGATGAAGCTGGCGGCACTCATCCAGTCGGCGGCGGTGGCCATGCCGTTGTACAGCGCCGGCACCTTGCGTCCGGCGACATAGTATTCCGACACCTGGGCGGTGCGGGACATGATGCCGATGCCGGCATAGACGGCGATCGTGAAGAACACGAACAGGTAGCCGATATACTGGTCCGGCACCCCCATCTGTTCCAAAATCGCCAGGAAAATGACGAAGGCCGCGAATCCACCCGTATAGAACGTGTAGACGCGGCCGAGATTCGAGGTGAAATCCCCGCTCATGTGACCTGCCTCCGCTGATTTTGGTTATTCGGCCAGGCCGAATTCTTCATCGATCTGGTTCTGGCGCTTCGCGAACCAGAAGATCAGCCAGACGAAGACGATCAGCGATCCCTGGGCCGCCATGTAGAAGCCCATGGGGAAGCCAAGGATGACGATGCCGTTCAAGGCAGGGGCGAAGAAATGCACGCCGAACCCGAACACGAACCAGACGATCAGCGTCGTGACCATCAGGCTGCGCGATTTCGCCCAATGGGCGGCCGCCTGTTCGGGTGGAATTGCGGTTTTATTGTCCATCTTGCAGTCTCTCCCTGTTCATGCGCCCGGTCAGACGGGCCGTTTTGCTTTTTCTTGTTGGCACCGGAACCGGAAAACCGGGCGCGGTCCCGCGGGTCTAGCCGCGACGGGGATCTTGATCGTGCCGTCCGCACGGACCGGTTGATCAGGGGGGGGAGGGGGAGGGGGAGAGGACCGGACCCGGCCCCGTGGCGCCGGATCCCCCTGTCGCCAGGATCGGGGGCGGCGAAGCGGAACCAGGGGGGCCTTCCATGCCCACCCTCCACACCCAAGACCAATACCAATACCGTACGGGGGCTTGCCCCCTTGTTTAGAAATAATCTATCACAGCCATGGGGCCACGCAAGCGGAGCAATGCGGTGAACCTCTTTGGAATGAAGGATTTTTTCGCGCGTCTGCTGGCGGGCCCAACCCCGGTGGACACGTCGGCGGCACTGTCGGGCTTCCTGGCCGCCCAGTCGGCCTTCATCGCGCAGAAATGCGTGATCGAGTATTGCCGCGCCCGAGCCGGCATCAACTGGGACAAGCTGTTCAAGGAACAGGCCTTCGTCGACGCGATGGAGGCCTGCCGATGGGAGGCCTATGGCGCGGTGCTCGCGGATGTGACCGTGCTGGCCGAGGGGCGGCTGCGCGCGCCAGCCGGGGCCGCGTCGGCCCGGCTTCCCGACCGGCTGATCGATCTGGCCGGACAGGCGCTGCGCCATTTCGGGCCCGCCGGCAACGGCCGGGGGGAGGATTGGGCCGATGTGCTGGCACCCCTGCACGACCGGCTGGTCCGGGGCCAGGGCGCCGATCCCCTGCCCGCCCATGCGGTTGGGCTGGTTTCCGGTGCCGCCGTCTACCGCCTGCTGCCCGTCCATCCGGACATCCGCGCCCATGACCGGGAACTGGTCACCAACAACATCCGCTTCAACCTGACCCAGACCGCGGACACCATGGACAAGCGATTCGCCCCCGGCCTGGCGGCGGCGGTGCTGGAGGCGGTACCGGCGTAACGGCAACGCCCCCCCTCTCCCCCCCTTTGCGTCCTCCGGGTGCCGGGGGCGATTGTCCGGCCATCTTCGGGGTTGAATCCGGCGGGAAGCGGGGGCAGAGTGCGCGTCCGCCGCGGCGGTGCCGGGGGGCCCATCCCCACGGGCCCGGGCGGTGATCTGGTGGGGGCCTGTAGCTCAATTGGTTAGAGCCGGCCGCTCATAACGGTCTGGTTGCAGGTTCAAGTCCTGCCGGGCCCACCAACCGCTCCCTGCTACCCAATCCTCCCTATTTTCCCAGGCGCTTCGCCTGCACCACGGCCTTGTCCAGTTCCTGGAGGAAGCGGGAGCGGTCGGCCTTGGCGAAGGGGGCAGGGCCGCCCAGGTGCTGGGGCCCGCCTTCCGCCCGCGCCATCTCCCGCAGGTCCTGCATCAGGGCGCGCATGGCAATGGCCGAGCCGATGGAGGATGGCGTGAAGGGCACGCCCTTCGGGCCGATGGCCCGGGCGCCCTTGTCCAGGCAGCGCTTGGCCAGGGGGATGTCGGCGGTGACGCAGATGTCCCCCGGCCCGATCCGCTCGGCGATCCAGTCATCGGCGGCATCGAACCCGTCGGTCACCACCACCAGTTCCACCCGCCCCTCCCCCGGCACGCGCAGGGGGGCGTTGCTGACCAGGAAGACCTTCAGGTCGTAGCGCAGCGCCACTTTGAAGGTTTCCTCCTTCACGGGACAGGCATCGGCATCGATATAGATATCCAGCAGGGTCGGCTCCGTCGGCGCAGGCGCGTGATCGGTGGTGTGTCTGCGGGGCAGTATCGCGGAACCGGGGCCGCCCGTCACGGGGGCTGCGTCAATGACCGGGACAGGAAGGGGATGGGAATGATGGCGGATCGGCGGGTGGCGAAGGCGGGTCTGGCGGGGCTGCTGGTGGCCGGCACCCTTCTGTCCGCCCCGGCGGCGGCGGAGACGGGCCGCTGGCGGGATGAGGCGGCGTCGCGCCTGCCCCTGCCCCTGACCGTGGGGCTGAGCATGGATGCCCAGGCCGCCGACCTGGACGGGGACGGGGACCCGGATCTGGTCATCGCCATGGAATGGGCCCAGCACCTGCTGCTGATCAATGACGGTACCGGCCGTTTCACGGAGCAGGCGGCCCTGCGCGGCCCCCGCACCACCCACGATCATGAGGAAACGGTGCTGGCCGACCTGGACGGTAGCGGCGGGATCGACATCCTGATCGTGTCGGAGGATGACCAGGGCAAGGAATTGTATCTGAACGATGGCAGCGGCCGCTTCACCGATGCGTCCGACCGCATTCCGGTGCGCGGCATCACGAACGGCGCCCGCGCCGCCGATCTGGACCGGGACGGGGACCTGGACCTGGTTTTCGCCAATGCCGGGCCCGATGCCCTTCTGCTGAACGACGGCACGGGTCGCTTCACCCACGCCGCCGACCGGATGCCCATGGATGGTGATGTCAGCCAGGATGTGGTCACCGCCGATCTGGACGGGGACGGGGATGCGGACCTCGTCTTCGGGAACGAGGATGGGGACCGCCTGCTGCTGAACGACGGCAGCGGCCGATTCGCCGCCGCCCCCCTGCCGGCCACCCCGGGGGAAACGCGGAAGATCGGCTTGGGCGATGTGGACGGGGACGGGGATGCGGATCTTTACCTCGCCAAGACCCGGTTCCGCCCCGATACACCGACCGCAGGCGACCGGCTGCTGCTGAACGACGGGAAGGCCGGATTCACCGACGCCACGGAAGGGCGCCTGCCCGGGGAGGAGGAGAATGCCGCCCATGGCGACCTGCACGACCTGGACGGGGACGGGGATCTGGACATCCTGTCCGGCCATGTGGTCCTGGGCCGGCCGGAACCGAAGCCGCTGCGCGCCCTGCTGAACGACGGCACCGGCCGCTTCACCCCGGCCCCTGAAAGCCTGTGGCCCGCCGCCCTGACCGGCAATGCCTTCGACAGCCTGATGGTCGACCTGGACGGCGACGGGCGGGTGGAGCTGTACATCGCCAATCGGATCGGCCCGGACCTGCTGCTGGTCCGCCGCTGACCGAGAGGGGCCGCTCTCCCGGCTTGATCCGGTGGGGCGCCACGCTATGATGCGCGCCGACAAGACCCCATCCCCATTGGCGAGATCCCCGGAATGCAGCCCGTCGAAACCATCGTTGTGGATGAGAACCAGGTGGGCTGCGACGGGGGCGGCGGGGCGCTGGGCCATCCGCTGGTCTATCTGACCATGGGCCCGGACGGAAAGGTGGACTGCCCCTATTGCGGGCGCCGCTTCATCCAGAGCGAAAGCGGGAAGGCCAGCGGGCACGGCCACTGACCCCCGCGGCTCCGGGCCTCAGCCCGCCACCACCTCCACGATCGGGCCGGTAACCAGTTCGTAGCTGATGCTGCGGCCTTCCGACCCGGTGCGCAGGGCGGCCTGAAGGCGCAGCACACCCGCCCGTGCGGGCACCCGTGCGCGGCCGGGCGGGGAAAGGTCCGCCAGGGACGGCGCCTGTCCCAGGGGGACAAGCCCCACCCGCTCCGCCGATCCGGTATCGAAACGACCCGCCTGGGGCAGGGCCGATCCCGCCGAAACGGTGATGGGCAGATCCTCCGCCAGCAGCAGATCGCGCCGGGCGAACAGCTGCACCACCGTCACCGTCGACCCGTCGCTGACCACACCTATGCCACCATGGGTCCAGTGGGGCTCCAGGATATTGGCCCGGTGGCCGGGGCTGTCCATCAGGCTGTCCACGGCGAAGGCGCCCATGTCCCCCGGGCGGGTCAGCAGCAGGATATCGGTGCGGAACAGGTTCTCCCCCGACGGGCCGGCATGGCGGCGGTGCAGGATGCCGATGCGCTGGTCCGGGCTGCGGCCTTGCTCATCCGCATGGTCGAACAGGTCGGTGGTCGACAGGATATGGCCGTAGAAGCGGGCGATCCAGCCCAGGGTCGGGTCCGTCTCCAGCTGGCCCGCCCCCGCCTCCCCCCGGCGGCGGTTGGTTTCCGCGGCCACCGCGTCCTCCACCGGGCCGAAATGGTCTGCCCGGGCCGGATCGATGGCCTGATAGGCCTGGAACCGGGCCAGGTAGGCCGCTGGCCCCTCCGCCTGCCCCACCCCGGTCGTTTCTGCGCGGGCAGGGGAGGTGGCGCGGGGGGCCAGGGGCAGGGCCAGCACGGCCCCCGCCGCCCCGGCCAGAAGGGCGCGCCGGCCAACGCTGCGCGCTCCGATGCCGGTCCCGCCGTCCCCGACCCGGTCGCCCGTGATCCCCGGTTCCCCCGGTGCTGCTGGATGCCTTGCCATGGTGCGGCTCCTGTTCCCTGGCCGCCATCCGGCCTTGCTGCTTGACCCGGACTGTCCGACCCGGCAATCAGGATGTCGGCCTTCCGGCCCGGTATCAACAGCGAGGCGGGATCGACGTGACGGACCCGAGCCAGGCCAGAATGAGCGGAACGGTCAAGGCCGGGCAGGGGGGCGGGCCATGACGCCCGACGGACTGCCCACCACGGACCAGATCGCCATCTCCCTGATCCTGATCGGGGCGCTGGTCGTCTTCATCTGGGACCGCTGGCGGTATGACGTGGTCGCACTGGCGACCCTGTTCATCGCCGTCATCGTCGGCGTCGTACCGGCGGGTGAGGCGTTCAGCGGGTTTTCCGACCCCGCGGTGGTGACCGTGGCGGCCGTGCTGGTGCTCAGCTCCGCCATCCGCAGCTCCGGCGTGCTGGACATCGTGCTGCGCCCGGTCCTGCCGCGGCTGACCAGCCCGGATGTGCAGGTGCTGGTCCTGTCCCTGCTGGTGGCCACCCTTTCCGCCTTCATGAACAATGTGGGGGCGCTCGCCATCGTGCTGCCGGTGGCGCTGCGGGTGGCCCAGCGCACGGGGCGCCCGGCGGCGGCCCTGCTGATGCCCCTGGCGTTTGCGTCGCTTCTGGGGGGGACGATCACCCTGATCGGAACCCCCCCCAACATCCTGATCTCCGGCATCCGGGAGGATTTCGTCGGCGAAGGCTTCGGCATGTTCGATTTCGCTCCCGTTGGTCTTGCCATCACGGTGGCCGGGCTTGCCGTGATGACCGTGTGCTGGCGCCTGATCCCCATGAACCGGCGCGGCACGGCGGGAGAGGAGGTGCGGTTCCGGATCGAGGATTACACGACGGAGGTACGGGTTCCCGCCCTGTCCCCGTATGTGGGTCGCTCCGTCTCCCAACTGGAATTCCTGGGCGAAGGGGATGTGACCGTCGCCGCCATCTTCCGGGAGCGGTTCCGGCGCTATGTGCCCCATGGTCATTCCCTGCTGACGGCGGAGGATATCCTGCTGCTGGAGGGCGATCCCATCATCGTCAAGCGGCTGGTGGACCAGGCGCGGCTGGAACTGGTGGGTGATTCGGACGTGCCCCATGAGCCGTCCGGTGACGGCTACGGCGTGGTGGAGGCGGTGGTGACCACCTCCTCCCCCCTGGTCGGGACCAGCCCGTCGGAACTGGGCCTGCGCCGCCGCTTCGGGCTGAACCTCCTGGCCATCGGCCGGCACGATCGGCGCGCCATCACCCGGCTGCGCAGCGTCCGCCTGCGGCCCGGCGATGTGCTGGTGCTCCAGGGCCGCCTGGCCGCCATGCCCGACACCCTGGCGGAACTGGGCTGCCTGCCGCTGGCGGAACGGAACCTGAAGCTGGGGCGCCAGCGCTGGCTCTGGCTGCCGGTGGTGGTGATGGCGGTGGCGGTGCTGGCGACGGTGCTGAACCTGGTGCCCGTCTCCATTGCGTTCCTGGGCGCGGTCCTGGTCCTGCTGATGGCTGGCGCCCTGCCGCTGAAGGAAGCCTATAACAGTGTGGAATGGCCGGTGATCATCCTGCTGGGTGCCCTGATCCCGGTCAGCGAGGCGCTGCGCACCACCGGTGCCACGGACCTGATCGCCGGGGGGCTGGCCGGGGTGACGGCGGGCATGCCGCCCATCGCAGCCCTGGCGGTGGTGATGCTGGGCACCATGATGATCACCCCCATCCTGAACAACGCGGCGACCGTACTGGTGATGGCGCCGATCGGGGTGGGGCTGGCCCAGAATCTGGGCCTGTCGCCGGATGCGTTCCTGATGGCGGTGGCCATCGGCGCCTCCTGCGATTTCCTGACCCCCATCGGGCACCAGTCCAACACCCTTGTGATGGGGCCGGCGGGGTACCGGTTCGGGGATTATTGGCGCCTGGGGCTTCCCGTCTCCCTTACGGTCGTCGCCATTGCCCTGCCCTTGATCGCCTATGTCTTTCCGCTACGTTGACAAAGCCTGCGTCCTGCCACCGCTCACCATGCAAGGCTGCATTGACAACGGTGGCAGGACCATGACCCTTTGGACAGTTGCGCCGAGTCGGTGATTGGTTAAGATGCCAAATGTGGTGATCAAGACCTTGCCCGGTCACCACATGTGGATAACTTCCCACCCCCACCGACGTCTTCACCGCCCCTGATCCAGAGACATCCCATGGCGTTCGACGGTACGATCATGGCCCGGCAAGGGGCCGCGACGACGGAAGATCGGACGGCGCCGGAGCATCTGCTTCCGGATCGTCTTCCGCCGGAGCGTCTGCCCTTCGTCGGTGCCCGCGCGGACGGGCAGCCCGGCTACTGGCGCATGCCGCAGCTGGAGGATGGGGAGAGTGCGCGGCTGCGGGCCCGCACCTATGCCGCCTGGTTCCTGTTGTACCAGGAAGTGAACGGGCCGGAGGCCGGGCGCTGGCTGATGGACCGGATCGAGCGGGAGATGCCGTCCCGCTACCCGAATGTGGACCGCATCTTCCTGGACGAAGTGATCCCCCGCCGCTGATCGTTCGGCAACGGGTCCGCGGACGCCGTGCAGGAATTCCCCACTTCTGTGACATCGTTTGGGCCGGGCTTGCCATGGCCCGAGTCGGCCACCCTTCGTTAACCATCCCGGTCCCACCCTGCGGCCCTGGATGTTCCGGATGGGGCGGGAGGCGGTGGGACATGACCTGCATCGTTGGTCTGGTCGATGGGCAGAGCGTCTGGATGGGCGGGGACAGTGCCGGGGTGGCCGGGCTGGACATCAGCCTGCGGGCCGATCCGAAGGTGTTCCACAACGGCTCCTTCCTGATCGGCTTCACCAGTTCCTTCCGCATGGGGCAGTTGCTGCGGTTCCGGTTGTCTCCGCCGCCCCGACGCCCGGGCCAGGACCTTTTCCATTACATGGTCTGCGACTTCGTGGAGGCGGTGCGCGTCTGCCTGCGGGAGGGCGGCTTCGCCCACCGCAGCAATGATGTGGAGACGGGCGGATTCTTCCTGGTGGGGGCGGAGGGGCGGCTGTTCTCCATCCAGGACGATTACCAGGTGAGCGAGTTCAGCCGTGGCTACCATGCTATCGGCTGCGGCGCCGCCTATGCCCTGGGCTCCCTTTATGGCAGCCGCCACCTCCCGCCGGAGGAGCGGGTCCGCCATGCGCTGGAGACGGCGGAACACTATTCCGGCGGTGTCCGCGCCCCCTTCGCCATCCGCCGGACGGGGGAGGGGCAGGAGGCGGCAGAGCCGCTGCCGCCCGTCACTCCTGCCAGTCTGGCAGCCTGACAGGGCCGCTTGGTCCGCTCGCGCCGCGGCTGGATCGCCACCGGTGTCATCCCGTCCTGTCCCGCGGGCGCGGACAGGCGGTGTTTGCCATGCCCGTAACCATCCCGTTACAAATCGGCCATAGCCGTTCCCGCCTCTTCTGGCGATAGTCCCCCGTCCGGCGTGCGGATCCTCTCCGCCGACGGACAGCACGGGTTGATGTGGCCCGGGTTGAGGGGGCCTGGGTTGAGGGGGCCTGGGTTGAGGGGGCCTGGGTTGACGTTGCCCAGGCTGAATTGGCCCGGGTTGAAGTGGGATTGTGTCGGCCTATTTTTTCAGCGCACCCGCCGAACCAGCGGGGCAGAAAAAGCGGGCTGGGGCCCGACCGGTTCCCGGCGATTGTGCCGGGGGCCCGGGGCGTGTGCCCTGCGTCATCGGCCTCGCTTCCCGGGCGTCGGGTCAGACCATACGGAAGATCGTTTCATGCGGCTGATTGCGCAGATCGGTATCGTGGCGGCCCTGGCCGCCGGGGGGGCCGGCCTCTGGTACCTGACCACCGGCGGGAGCGGGGCGGAACAGCAGCGGGCCGGTGCGGCGGTGCGCCCGATCCAGGTGGTCGCCGCCCAGGCGACCCTGGGCGATATCGACGTCACCTTCGACGCGGTCGGCACCCTGCGCGCCAATGAGGCGGTGACCGTCACCACCAAACTTTCCGGCCTTGTCCGCACCATCACCTTCGAGGAAGGCCAGCCGGTGGAAGCCGGCGCCGTCCTGGTGGAACTGGACGATACGGAGGCGCGGGCCGAACTGGCCGTGGCGGAGGCGGATCGCCGCACCGTGCAGCAGGATCTGGAGCGGTCGGCCGCCCTGCTGGGCCGCCAGGCGGTGGCCCAGGCCCGGGTGGATGATCTGCGCATCGCCCTGCAGGGAGCGGAAGCGCGGATGAACGCCGCCCGTGCCCGCCTTCAGGACCTGACCGTCCGTGCCCCCTTCGCCGGGGTGGCGGGTCTGCGCCAGATCAGCCCCGGCGCCCTGGTCCGCCCGGGCGATGTGGTGACCACCCTCGACGACACCGATCCCCTGAAACTGGAATTCACCGTGCCGGAAACGGCGCTGCGCAGCCTGACCAACGGCATGAGCGTGGCCGCCGAATCCACCGTCTGGCAGGGGGAGGCCTTCACCGGCGTGGTGGAGGCGATCGACACCCGTGTGGATGCGGTCACCCGCACCATCGCCGTCGTCGCCGCCCTGCCCAACCCGGATCGCCGGCTGAAGCCGGGTATGTTCCTGACCGTGCGGCTGGCTCTGGACCGGCGTCAGAACGTCGTCCTGATCCCGGAGGAGGCGCTGGTGCCGATCGGCGACCGGCAGTTCGTCTTCGCCGTTGTGGACGGCAAGGTGGAACGCCGCGTCGTCACCATCGGCGCCCGCCTTTCCGGTCGGGTGGAGGTGACGGACGGGGTGCGCGCGGGCGATCTGGTCATCACCCGGGGGACCCAGCGCGTCCGTGAGGGCGCGCCGGTGGATGTGACGGTCGAACAGCCGCTGACGGCCCTTCGCCCGGCCATGCAGGGCTGAACGGCACCGGCGGCCGCACCGGATGTCCGGTGGGGCCGGTTTGCAGCGAGGATCGGTGGTGCCGGGGCTTGGATGCCCCGCGGGTCGGGTCCGTCATGGCTCCCCCCGCAGCCCCGGTGAACAACCCATTGCGGAGTGAGCGACGATGGTCCTGTCCGATCTGTCCATCCAGCGGCCGGTGATGGCCTTCGTGTTGAGCGCCATCCTGATGGTGTTCGGCTATCTGGGCTATGAGCAGCTGCCCGTGCGGGAGCTGCCGCGTATCGACCCGCCCGTGGTCTCCGTCGACACCAGCTATCCCGGAGCCAGTGCCGAAGTGGTGGACAATGAGATCACGGAGCGGATCGAAAGCGTGGTGAACGGGATCGAGGGGATCCGCACCATCCGTTCCCGCTCCTCCGACGGGAATTCCAGCGTCTCCATCGAGTTCGACCTGTCCCGCGACATCGACAGTGCGGCGAACGATGTGCGCGAACGTGTCTCCCGCGTCATCGACAACCTGCCGGAAGAGGCGGACCCGCCGGAGACCAGCAAGGTCGACAGCGACAGCCAGCCGATCATGTGGATCACCATGAACAGTGACCGCATGACCCAGATGGAACTGACGGATTATGTCCGCCGCTACCTGCTGGACACGCTGAACACCACGCCGGGCGTGGCCCGCGTCCGCATGGGCGGCAGTCGCGAATTCTCCATGCGCATCTGGCTGGACCGCGACCAGATGGCGGCCCGCAGCGTCACCGTCCAGGACGTCAGCCGCGCCATCCAGCGGGAAAACACGGAACTGCCCGCCGGCCGCATCGAATCGGCCGCCCGCGAATTCACCGTCCGCACCGACACCCGCCTGTCCCGGCCGGAGGAATTCCGGCGCATCGTCGTCTTCCAGGACGGTGAGAACGTGGTGCGGCTGGGCGATGTGGCCCGGGTGGAGGTGGGGCCGCGGGATGAGCGGGGCGATTTCCGGGTGAACGGCGTTTCCGCCGTGTCCATGGGCATCATCCGCCAGTCCACCGCCAACACGGTGGAGGTGTCGCAGGCCGTGCGCGTCCAACTCGCCGCCTTCGAGAAGACCCTGCCCCAGGGCACGTCTCTGGCGATCCGCCACGATGACAGCCTGTTCATCAGCCAGTCCATCTATGAGGTGTTCCACGCCATCGGCACCGCCATCCTGCTGGTGATCCTGGTGGTCTGGATCTTCCTGCGCACGGTGCGGGCGACGATCATTCCGGTGGTGGCGATCCCGGTTTCCCTGGTGGCGGCCTTCGGTGTGCTGGCCCTGATGGGTTATTCCGTCAATGTGCTGACCCTTCTTGCCTTCGTGCTGGCGGTGGGGCTGGTGGTGGACGATGCCATCATCGTGGTGGAAAACGTGGCCCGCCGGATCGAGGAGGGGGAGCCGCCCCTGCTCGCCGCCTTCCGCGGGTCGCGCCAGATCGGCTTCGCCGTGATCGCCACCACCCTTGTCCTGATCGCGGTGATCCTGCCGCTGGCCATGCTGGACAATGAACAGGGCCGGCTGCTGCGGGAATTCGCCGTTGCGCTGATGGCCGCGGTGGGCTTTTCCTCCGTCGTGGCGCTGACCCTGTCGCCCATGCTCTGCTCCAAGCTGCTGACCCGGCATAATGAGAACAGCCGCTTCTTCCGGGTGACGGAGCGGGTGTTCGTCGGCATGTCGAACCTGTACGGCCGGGTGCTGGACTGGTCCCTGCGGGTGCCGCTGGTGATGGCGGCCCTGTTCGCGGCCGTGGTCGGGGCGACGTGGCTGATGTTCGCCCAGCTGCCCCAGGAGCTGGCCCCGCAGGAGGATCGCGGCGTCTTCCGCATCTCCGTCACAGCACCGGAAGGGGCGTCGATCGACTACACCATGCGGGAGCTGAAGGCGGTGGAGGGCATCCTCCAGCCCCTGATCGAGCGGGGGGAGATCGCCGTCCTGTCGATCCTGAACCCCGGCTGGGGCGGGGCGGGCGGGGTCAACCGCGCCGTCGTCATCGTCCGCACGCCGCCCTGGGACCAGCGCACCCGTTCCATCCAGGAGATCCTGGCGGAGGTGCGGGGCAAGCTCCAGACCGTGCCGGGGGCGCGCGTGAACTCGGTCATGCCCTCGGGCCTGGGCCTGCGCGGCGGCGGGTCCAACCAGCTTCAGGTCGTGTTGCGCGGCAACACCTTCGAGGAACTGGCGGAATGGCGGGATGCCCTGATCGAGCAGATGCAGGACTATCCCGGCCTGACCGGCTGGCAGGCCGATTATGATGAGACCAAGCCCCAGCTCCGCATCCAGGTGGACCGGGAGCGCGCGGCCAGCCTGGGCGTCAGCGTCACCGATATCGGCACCACGCTGGAGGCCATGATGGCCGAACGGCGGGTGACCCGCTACCTGGACCGGGGTGAGGAATACGACGTGGTGCTGCAGGCGGAAGCCGATGACCGCGCCACCTCCCGCGATCTGTCCAACATCTACCTGCGCGGCAGCCGGTCGGATCAGCTGATCCCGCTGGCCAACCTGATCACCGTGACGGACAGGGCCGGCCCGACGGAGCTGAACCGCTACAACCGCCTGCGCGCCATCACGCTCACCGCCAACCTGGCAGAGGGTACGGCCATGGGTGAGGCGATGCAGGTGGTGCAGCAGGCGGTGAACGAACGCCTGCCGCCCGAAGCGCAGATCAGCTTCGAAGGGGCCGCCCGCCAGCAGGTGGAGGCGGCGGACAGCATCTTCTTCGCCCTGATCATGGCGCTGCTGATCGCCTTCCTGGTGCTGGCGGCCCAGTTCGAGAATTTCCGCCTGCCGCTGATCATCCTGCTGGCTGTGCCGCCGGCCCTGTTCGGTGGCATCCTGGCCATCGTCGGCACGGGCATGTCGTTCAACATCTATACCCAGATCGGCCTGATCCTGCTGATCGGCCTGATCTGCAAGAACGCCATCCTGATCGTGGAATTCGCCAACCAGCTCCGGGATGAGGGGATGGATCTGCACAACGCCACGATCGAGGCGGCGAAGCTGCGCCTGCGCCCCATCCTGATGACCAGCATCGCCACCGTCTTCGGTGCCGTGCCCCTGGCCCTCGCCTACGGCCCGGGGGCGGAGGCGCGGTCGGCCATCGGCTGGGTGATCGTCGGCGGTGTCTCCGTCGGGACCCTGCTGGCCCTGTTCGTCACGCCGATCCTCTACCGCTTCTTCGCCCACGGGGTGAAGCCCATCGGCCTGATCCAGCGCCAGATCGTGGAACTGGACCACAAGCACAAGGAAGCCCCGCCCCAGGTCCCGGCGGAGTGATCCGCCGGTACTCTGCCAGCCGTTACTCTGCCAGCCGGTACTTTGCCAGCCGGTACTTTGCCAGCCGTGGCATGTCGGCCCTCGCTGTCGCTCGCACCGACCTATGGTGGGTCGCCGAAGCCCCCTACAGCAGATCCCGCAGGGCGGCGACCAGGGGGATGTCGGCGGGGGGCATGGGGTAGTCCTTCATCCGCACCGGGCGGACCCAGGCCAGGTCCTGCCCCTCCATCCCCTGGGGCGTGCCCTTCCACACCCGGCAGGCATAGAGCGGCATCAGCAGGTGGAAGGTCTCATACCGGTGGCTGGCGAAGGTCAGGGGGGCAAGGCAGCTTTCGGCCGTGTCGATCCCCAACTCCTCCTTCAATTCCCGAACAAGGGCCTGTTCCGGTGTCTCCCCCGGCTGGACCTTGCCGCCGGGGAATTCCCACATCCCGGCCAGCTGCTTGCCGGGCGGGCGCTGGGCCAGCAGCACGCGCCCGTCCGCATCGATCAGGGCGACCGCCACCACCAGCACGCTTTTCACCGGTTCCAGCCCCCGCTCCGCCTCCTGCCAGCAGGGGGTGTCGTCGGTGGCGGCCGGGGGGGAGGCAGGATCAGGCGGGTTCATGCAGGGCCTCGAACCGGGCGCGGGTGATGCGGTGGATATTGGCGGGGCCGGGATCGCCGCGCAGGCCGCGGCTGTGCAGCGGGTCCACCCGCTCCAGCACCAACCCGGCCTTGCGCAGGACGGCGTTGCTGGCATGGTTTTCCGGGTCCGCCGCGGCCTGGACATGGTCCAGCCCCACCGGCCCGAAGGCGCAGGCCAGCATGGCCCGCACCATCTCCGTCCCATAGCCGCGGCCCCAGGCGGCGGGGGCCAGCCAATACCCCATCTCCGCCCCGTTTTCCTCTCCCTGGCCGGCACCGTCCGCCCGGTCCAGGTCCAGGGCGATGGCCCCCGCCATCTCCCGCCAGCCGTCCGGCACCACGGCGTAATGCAGCAGGGTGAAGGACCGACGCCGGGCGCGCTGAACCTCCAGCCAGCCGCGGCCATGGGCCTCCGTATACGGATGCGGGACGGAGATCAGCCAGCGCGCCACCTCCCACCGCCCGATCTCCCGCACCAGCACGGGCAGGTCGTTATCGGTCAGCGGGCGCAGGGTCAGGCGGGGGGTGCGCAGCGTCTCGGGAAAGCGCAAGGCGGGTCAGCTCCGGTAACTGCCGTTGATGTCGATATAGCCGTGGGTCAGGTCACAGGTATAGACCGTGGCCGTGCCCGGGCCGATACCCAGATCGATGTCGATCGCCACCTCCAGCCCCTTCATGTGGGCGGCGACCGGCGCCTCGTCATAGCCCGGCACCTCCATCCCGTTGGCGCAGATCTGCACCCCGCCGATGGTGATGACCAGCCGGTCGCGGTCCGCCGCCTCCCCCGACCGGCCGACGGCGGCGACGATGCGGCCCCAGTTCGCATCCTCACCCGCGATGGCGGTCTTCACCAGGGGGGAATTGGCGACGGTCATGCCGATGCGCTTGGCCGCGGCATCGCTTTCCGCTCCTGTCACGCGGATGGTGACGAATTTCGTCGCCCCTTCCCCGTCGCGGATGATCTGCTTGGCCAGGTCCAGGCACACCGCCTCCAGCGCCGCGGCGAAGGGGGCCAGGCGCGGATCGGCCGCATCGGTGATCGGGGCGTGGCCCGCCTTGCCCGTCGCCACCGCCACCAGCGTGTCGGAGGTGGAGGTGTCGCCATCCACCGTGATGGCGTTGAAGCTGCGGTCGGTGATCCCGGACAGGAGCTGCTGGAGCACGGGGGAGGCGACGGCCGCATCGGTGAAGACATAGGCCAGCATTGTCGCCATGTCCGGCGCGATCATGCCGCTGCCCTTGGCGATGCCGACGATGTTCACCGCCATCCCGTCGATGGTGACCGTGGCGCCCGATCCCTTGGGGAAGGTGTCGGTGGTCATGATGGCGCGGGCCGCCTTCTCCCACGCCGCCCCTGCCGCCGGGGCCAGGTTTGCGGCCATGGCGGGGACATGGCGGGCGATCAGGTCGGCGGGCAGGGGCTGGCCGATCACCCCGGTGGACGCGGGGAACACCTCCTCCACCGCGCAATCCGCGGCGGCGGCGACGGCGGCCAGGGTGGTCTGCACGAACGCCTCCCCCGCCGCGCCGGTGAAGGCGTTGGAATTGCCCGCATTCACGATCACCGCCCGGGCCGACCCGGATTTCAGGGCATGGCGGCACCACAGCACGGGCGCGCTGGCGGTTTTGGACGTGGTCAGCACGGCGGCCACGCTGGTGCCGGGATCCAGCACGGCCAGCAGGGTCTCATCCCGCTCCGTCTTGTAGCGGATGCCGCAGCGATGGGCGGCCAGACGCACACCGGCGACCGGCGGCAGGACGGGAAAGGCAGCGGGGGCGAGGGGGGAGACCTTGGTGGCCATGGGTCGGGTCCTGTCCTGGCGGATGCGTCCGGGCGCCAGTCGGCGCGGGCGGGGGTCGTCCCGCCGGCCATGGGGCGCAGCAGGCGCCGCCATGAAGCCGATGGGACCGGGACAGGTCAAGGGGTCTGGCGGCCCTCCCGCCGTACCGGACGGGGCGGGGCGTCAGGGGCGCCGGGACTTCACGGCGCCCCCGGGGTATCCAGGCCGGGGATCAGCCGGCCAGCCCCTCCGCCGTCAGGGCCTGGTGCACGCCCGGGCGGGCGGCGATGCGGGCCATATAGGCGGTCAGCCGGGGCAGGGCGGACAGGTCCACCTTGTGGTAGCCGGTCCAGCGCAGCACCGTGAACAGATAGGCATCGGCGATGGTGAAATCGGCACCGGCGACGAAGGGCCGATCCTTCAGCAGGCCGTCGATCCAGGCAAGCCGGCCCAGCAGCCGGTCCACCGTCGCCGCCCGCATCTCCGCCGGGGTGGCCGGGTTCCACAGGGGGCCGAAGCCCTTGTGCACCTCGCTGGAAATGAAGGTCAGCCATTCCAGCAGGCGGTAGCGGTCGATGGTGCCGTTGGCCGGGGCCAGGGTCCCCACCGGCGCCTGGTCGGCGATATAGGACAGGATGGCGATGCCCTCGGTCAGGACCGACCCGTCGTCCAGCACCAGGGCGGGAACATAGCCCTTGGGGTTCAGCGTCAGGAAATCGGCCCCGTCGGCACAGGCGCGGCCGTTGCGCAGGTCCACCGCCACGGTCTCCACGGGGATTCCAGCCTCGCGGAAGGCGATATGGGCGGCCAGCGAGCAGGCGCCGGGCGTGTAATAGAGCTTCACCGTTCTGTCTCCTGTCTGCCGGGGCGGTGCCATACCCCCCCGTTCGGGCTGAACAGGTGGACCATGCGGGGCGTCTGGGAAAGGGGGGTGCTGGAAAAGGCCATCGGTTCAGCGCAAGACCGCCACGGACCCCGGCGGCGCCCCCCGCGGGGGATGCCGCCCGCCCGCGGATCAGCCCGTCTCCCCCGCCCTGGGCGGCAGGATGTCCTGATAGATGTCCCGCAGGGGGATGTCGGCATCGATGCTGTCCAGGCGCAGCACCGCCTCCAGTCCCGCAACCCGGTCCTGGACCCAGACCCCGTCGCGCAGGCGCAGGATGGTGCAGGCCGCTTCGTCCTGTTCCATCTCCACGATCTCCCGGATACCGGGCACGCCTTTGAAGAAGGCGTGCTTGCGGTTCATCTCCGACGCGCTGTTGGCGGGGGACAGGACCTCCACCACCAGGACCGGGTCACCCGGGCCCGGCCGGGATGCGCCGCAGCGGACCATCAGATCGGGCACCCGGTAGTCCCGATCCTTCCGCCCCCGGTCGATGCCGGACCCGATCTCCACCCGGCAGGGGCGGCGGGTGTCGGCAAGGCGGTTGCCGATCTGGCGGCCCAGGGCCGCGATGACGGCGCCGTGGTCGGGGCTGGGGGCCGCCTGACCCGTCGCCGGGTCGTAATCACGCAAGACCGGATAACCGTCCACCAGTTCCCAGACGGCATCGTCACCGGAATCCCAGGCCAGGAATTCCTCCACCGTCATACGCTGGTCGAGCCTGCGGATCGCGGTCATGGCGCTGCCTTCTAGAGCCGGGATCTTGATCCTGGTGGGTTCCGGGAGTGGGAGGGACCCAGCCGGACACATCCCGGCTCAGCGCTATTCTACAGGTCCCGCCGCCCCGCTTCCAGGGGGCGTCTGAGAAAGGGGGGCGTTTCCTGAAAGTGGCCGCTTCCGCTCACCCTTCGGCGATCGCGGCACCGAGGGCGTTCATCAGGGAGACGAAGCCGGGGAAGCTGGTGTCGATGAAGCTGGCATCGTCCACCCGCACCGCCTCCTCCGCCGCGGCACCCAGGACCAGGAAGCTCATGGCGATGCGGTGGTCGTCGGCGGTGGCGATGGTGGCCCCGCCCCGGGGCGGGCGGCCGGTGCCGTGGACGATCAGCCAGTCCTCCCCCGTCTCCACCCGCACGCCGCAGGCGGTCAGCCCGTCGGCCATCATGGCCAGGCGGTCGCTTTCCTTCACCCGCAGCTCCCCGATGCCGCGCATCACCGTCGGCCCTTCGGCACAGGCGGCGGCGATGCAGAGGATGGGGTATTCGTCGATCATGCTGGGCGCGCGCTCCGGCGGCACCTCCACCCCCTTCAGGGCGGAAGCACGGACCATCAGATCCGCCACCGGCTCCCCCCCCTCCTCCCGCTCATGCGTGAAGGTGAGGTCGCCCCCCATCTCCCGCAGGGTGGTGTACAGCCCGGTGCGGCGGGGATTGATGCTGATGCCGGGGATCGACAGGGCGGAGCCCGGCCGGATCAGGGCGGCCACGGTGGGGAAGCCGGCGCTGCTGGGGTCGGACGGGACGGTGAGGTCCCGGGCCACCAGCTCCGCCTGCCCGGTGAGGGAGACGGCAAGGGCGCCGTCGGCCAGGGTCTCCGTCTCTACCGCCACACCGAAATGGCGCAGCATGCGTTCGGAATGGTCGCGGGTCGGCTCCGCCTCGATCACGGTGGTGCGGCCGGGGGTGTTCAGCCCGGCCAGCAGGATGGCGCTTTTGACCTGGGCGCTGGCCACGGGCAGGCGGTATTCGATCGGCACCGGCCGGTCCGTGCCCTGGATGGCGGCGGGCAGGCGGCCCTTGCTGCGCAGCACGAAGGAGGCACCCATCCGCTCCAGCGGCACGGTCACCCGCGCCATCGGCCGCTTGGTCAGGGAGGCGTCACCGGTCATGAAGCTGGTGAAGGGATGGGTGGAGAGCAGGCCCATCAGCAGCCGGGCGGCCGTGCCGCTGTTGCCCATGTCCAGCACCTGGGACGGTTCGGCCAGGCCGCCCACGCCCCGGCCGACCGTGCGCCAGGTACCGTCCGCCAGCTTCTCGATCTCCGCCCCCAGGGCACGCAGGGCACCGGCGGTGCGCAGAACGTCCTCCCCCTCCAGCAGGCCCTGGATCCGGGTTTCGCCCAGGGCGAGCGCCCCGAACATCAGCGCCCGGTGGGAGATGGACTTGTCCCCCGGCACAAGGGCCGTGCCGGTCAACGCGCCGCTGCGGCGGGAGACGAAGGGGCGGCGGGAGGGGCTGTGCGGGGCGGCGGTCATGACGCGGTTCCTCTGGTCCTGGTCAGGGGGATTGCAGGGGTGACAACAGCGGTAATCGGTGCAAAAGGCTGTGACAGGAGCGGTCGAGGCGGCCCTGGATCTCCGGGTTCCGTCGATACCACAGGCGGGCAGCGGCCGGAACGCGCCGGTGCCGGGCGCCTCCCCCCTTGCCAGCGGGGCGATTCTTTGTTTGACAGGGCGGGGGTATCATGGCATGCGCCGCGACGTGATCACCGGCGGCCCAGGGCCCGCCTGTTTCCGTTCGGTCCCGGTCCGCCGCCGCCTCTTGCCCGGTGGAATCCTGTCCGGCGATGCCCCGGTGACGCGTCTGATGATGGAGGAGTCGAGTGGCCAAAGCTGAATGGGGGACCAAGCGCATCTGCCCGAACTGTGGCACGCGCTATTACGACATGCGCAAGGATCCGCCCACCTGCCCGTCCTGCGGCACCGTGTTCGATCCGGAAGCGCTTCTGAAGTCCCGCCGCGCCCGCCCCATGCCGGTGGAGGAGGTGAAGAAGGCCCCGGTAGAGACGGAGGATGAGGAGCGGCTGGAGATCGACACCGAGGAGGAGACCGTCGAGGAAGAGGCGGGCACCGGGGAGGAGGATGTCGAGGTCGCCGACGTCGAGGATGAGGAGGCCGAGGTCCTGGACGAGGATGAGGACGTTCTTCTGGAAGACGCCGACGAGCTGGGCGACGACGATGAGATCGAAGTCGCCGGCGAAGGCATCGACGATGAGGACCGCTGACGGGTCCTGACCGTCGCTGTGGCCCGCCGGGGTCTGGTCGGATCGCGTCAGGATCGGACCGCACCCTGGCGGCCCCGCCCGGTTTTTTCTGATCGCCATGACGGCGCGTTGTCGCGGCCGCACGTTGTCATGGCGACGCGGCACGATACGGCGCTGGTTCCCAGCGTTGCGCCGCACCGGTATCCGATCGCCGCCGGATGTGGTCCCGGCGCCCCCCGCAAGGGAGGCACCAGGATCGCCAAAGGGGGCCGGCGGTAACTCCCTGTGGCTGCTGTGGCCACCGTGGCACTGTGGCGCTGTGGCGAAGGATCCTGGCGCCTCCGGCGATCGATCCGCCTTCCAGCGATGAACCCGTGCCGGTCCGCGCTGCGCTTACCCGTCCCTCCACGGCCTGTCGCAGCCCCGACCTGTCACGGCCTGCGGCTGACCCCTGGGATGGGTGTGCCTTATGGGTGGGGGACGACCAGGGTCTGGCAGGTGGCGGGGGTGGGAAGTGTCAGGCTGGTGCCGTCGGGCCAGCGCACCTCCACCCGCTCCACCGCCGTCAGGTCGCCCAGGCCGAAATGGGCCACCGGCTCCATCTGGCACAAATAGCCCGATCCGCCGTCGATCGCCCGGTGCTGGGTCCGCCCGCCGGCGGTCAGCCGCACCACCGCCCCGCGGGCCGGGGCGCCGGCGCGGGTCAGGGGGCGGACGCGCAGCCAGTGGTTCCCCCGCGGCTCTGCGATGTGGAGCGACAGGGGCTGGGGTGCCGTTTCCCCATGGGCGATCAGCAGTTCCAGTTGCCCATCCCCGTCCAGGTCGGCGACGATGGCGGCCGTGCCCAGGCCGCCGGGTTCCGCCGCATCGCCGATATCGATCTGCACCCAGCGATCCTCCCGCCAGGCGAAAAGGCGGTTCGCCTCCCCCTCCAGGTTCAGGAAGATCTCCTCATACCCGTCATTGTCGAAATCGGCGACGATGACCGTGCGCACCTTGCCGGGGGCGGCCAGTTCCGGCGGGGCCACATCGGCGAAGCCGCCGCCCGGCCGCTGCTGGAACAGCCGGTTCGCCCCGTTCCAGGTGGCGACGACCAGGTCGGCCAATCCCCCGTCCCCTTCCAGCAGGGCGATGCCGCGGGTGTTGCCGCCGGGATCGGCGATGCCCCGCTCATGCCCCAGCTCCTCGAACTCCCCGTCGCCGGTGTTGCGGAACAGCAGGTTGGGCCCCAGCTCGCAGCCGACGACGATGTCCGGCCGGTCGCCCAGCAGCGGCGCCGTCAGCAGGGACCGGGCGCTGACCACCGCGTCCAGCCCCACCTCCTCCGCCACGTCGCGGATGCGGCCGCGGGGCCCCATCTCATACAGTTTCAGGGGCCCGCCGAATCCGGCGACGACGAAGCCGTAGCGCCCCGTCCCCTCCCGGTCGATGACGGCGACGCTGCGCCCGGAATGGCGGTTGGCCGCCCCCCAGTTCTCCGCCTGGGTGAACAGGTCGATCCAGCGGGCGCCGAAGCCGGTGAACAGCCGGTCGCCCACCCCCTTGGCCCCGCCATAGGTATCGGTGTTCAGGATGTAGACATCCTCCCGCCCGTCCCCGTCGAAATCGCCCAGCGCCACGCCCACCGCCCGGGCGGTCGGATCGGCCAGGGCGGGGATGTCCAGGTCAACCAGCCCCGATCCATCCCATTTCAGCACACGGTTCGGCCCGTCGAACCCGGTGATGACGATCTCATCCCGTCCGTCCCCGTCCACATCGCCCACGGCCATGCCGTAATGCATCCGCGGCGGGTTGGTGGCGATCAGGTTGGAGCACTGGATGAACATGGGGCGGATCGTCCAGGGGCTGTGGCGGGGTTTGGGGGCTTGGGCCAGCCCCACCTTGAATACCCCCGCGCGCCCCCTGGCCGCAAGCGACCCCAAGGGAGGGGGTCGTTCCGTGATCCCCGCCGCCCGCATTGCCCTTCCCCCCGGGCTGGGGTAAAAGGCCCGCGCGCGGCCGGCCGGTCCGGTCGCACGCCGTGCCGATTTCCGTCCCGTTCCAGAACCACCGTTCCCGTGACGACCAGCCCGAAGGACCCTGCCCATGGCCAGCTACCAGTACGTCTATGTCATGAAGGGTGTGACGAAGATCTATCCCGGCGGGAAGAAGGTCTTCGAGAACATCTGGCTGAGCTTCTACCCTGGCGCCAAGATCGGCGTGCTGGGTGTGAACGGGTCGGGTAAGTCCACCCTGCTGAAGATCATGGCCGGCCTGGACAAGGACTATAACGGGGAGGCCTGGGCCGCTGACGGCGTCAAGGTCGGCTACCTGCCGCAGGAGCCGCAGCTTGATCCCGCCAAGACCGTGATGGGCAACGTCATGGACGGGGTGGGGGAGATCAAGGCGGTGATCGACCGCTTCAATGAGGTCTCCAACCTCATGGCCGATCCGGACGCGGATTTCGACGCCCTGCTGGCCGAACAGGCGGACCTGCAGGAAAAGATCGACGCCGCCGACGGCTGGGAGCTGGAACGGCATGTGGAGATCGCCATGGACGCGCTGCGCTGCCCCGACGGGGACGCGGACGTGACCAAGCTGTCGGGCGGGGAAAAGCGCCGGGTGGCGCTGTGCAAGCTGCTGCTGTCCAAGCCCGACATGCTGCTACTGGACGAACCGACCAACCACCTGGACGCGGAATCGGTGGCCTGGCTCCAGCGCTTCCTGGCCGATTACCCGGGCACCGTGGTGATGGTCACCCACGACCGCTATTTCCTGGATGCGGTCACCGGCTGGATCCTGGAGCTGGACCGCGGGTCCGGCATCCCCTACGAGGGCAATTACTCCAGCTGGCTGGAGCAGAAGCAGAAGCGCCTGGAACAGGAGAGCCGCGAGGAGAGCGCCAAGCAGAAGTTCCTGTCCAGCGAGCTGGAATGGGTGCGCGCCAGCCCCAAGGCCCGGCAGGCCAAGTCCAAGGCCCGTATCCAGGCCTATGAGGATATGCTGGCATCGGCCAACCAGAAGGAGGCGATCAACGATACCAAGATCGTCATCCCCACCCCGCCGCGCCTGGGCACCCTGGTGATCGAGGCGGAGGCGCTGAAGAAGGGCTTCGGCGACCGCCTGCTGATCGACGACCTGTCCTTCCGCCTGCCGCCGGGCGGCATCGTCGGCATCATCGGCCCGAACGGGGCGGGCAAGACCACCCTGTTCCGCATGATCACCGGGAACGAGGCGCCGGACGGCGGCGATTTCCGCGTTGGCGACACGGTCAAGCTGGGCTACGTGGACCAGAGCCGCGATACCCTGAATGACAAGAAGACCGTGTGGGAGGAGATCAGCGACGGGCTGGACGTGATCGAGTTGGGCAAGAAGACCATGCCGTCCCGCGCCTATGTCAGCGCCTTCAACTTCCGCGGCGGCGACCAGCAGAAGAAGGTGGGCCAGCTGTCGGGCGGTGAGCGCAACCGGGTTCACATCGCCAAGATGCTGAAATCCGGCGCCAATGTCCTGCTGCTGGACGAACCGACCAACGACCTGGACGTGGAAACCCTGCGGGCGCTGGAGGATGCGCTGGTGAACTTCCCCGGCTGCGCCGTGGTCATCAGCCACGACCGCTGGTTCCTGGACCGCATCGCCACCCATATCCTGGCCTTCGAAGGCAACAGTCAGGTTGTCTGGTTCGAGGGCAACTACGCCGATTACGAAGCGGACAAGAAGCGCCGCCTGGGGGCGGAAGCCGACCAGCCCCACCGTATCAAGTACAAGCCGCTGATCCGCGCCTGATCCATCCGGGGATACCCCTTGCTTGCGCTGCCCGCCGCCGGGATCACCCCCGGCGGCGGTCCTGC
>JBJOKR010000037.1:0-28069 GCA_046045995.1 Pseudomonadota bacterium
CTCGACCGCGCTGCCGGACCCCTCACCCTCCCAGGCTTCGCCTGGGCCCCTCCCTCTCCCTCAAGGGGAGAGGGGGTCGGAGTGGAATGACCGGCTGCGCACCAGATCCCGGTAACTCCGTTACATTCCCGGCCCCACCCGGGCCGCATGGCGGCGGCGGGGGTGGGGGGCGGGAGGGGCATGGGTCAGCCTTCGATCCGGGAGAAATCGGCAACCGTGTTCAGGGTATCACGGATCGCCGCCAGGAGGCGCAGGCGATTGGCGCGCAGGTCGCGGTCTTCCGCGTTCACGGTCACCTTGTCGAAGAAGGCGTCCACCGGCCCGCGCAGGCTGGAAAGCAGGCGCATGGCGGCGGTGAAATCCTCCGCAGCCAGCAGGGGACCGAGCTTGGACCCGGCGTCGGAGAGGGCGCCGACCAGGGCCTGTTCCTCTGCCTGGGTCAGACGGGTGCCGTCCACCGCGCCGGTATAGGTGGTGGCGTCCTTCTTTTCCTCGATCCGCAGGATGTTGGCGGCGCGGCGATATGCTGTCAGCAGGTTGGCCCCATCCTCCGACGTCACGAAGCCGGACAGCGCCTCCACCCGCTTCAGCAGCAGCACCAGATCATCCTGACCGCCCAGGGCGAAGACCGCATCGATCAGGTCATGCCGCACACCCTTTTCCTTCAGCGCGACCTTCAGGCGGTCGGCGAAGAAGGTGAGGAGGTCATTTTCCAGAACAGCCTCAGAAGGCAAGACACAATAGTCACGATTCTGAATAACAATATCTAAGTCACTCATCGAGCGCACTTTTGAGCAAAAAGCATACCTTACATCTTCAATGCCACAATCATCAAACGATCCCGGATGCCAATCGGGCTGCTGTTGGGATCCACGATTGAAAAGAACTGTGTTCGTTGACTGGATCGACCGCAAAATCAGCCGATATGACACTCGAAGAATTGGCGCGATCTTCAACTTAAGCTTTTCCTGATCCACCAGCCGGATCACGCCCAGGGCCGCGCGGCGCAGCGCGAACGGGTCGCGGCTGCCGGTGGGCTTTTCGTCGATGCCGAAGAACCCGACCAGGGTGTCGATCTTTTCCGCCAAGGCCACGCAGATGGCGACCGTGTCGGTGGGCACGGTGTCGGACGGGCCCTGGGGCTTGTAATGGTCGGCGATGGCGGCGGCGATGCGCGTGTCCAGGCCCTGGGCCCGGGCGATGTAGCCGCCCAGGATGCCCTGCACCTCCGGGAATTCCCTCACCACGCCGGTGACCAGGTCGGATTTGCACAGGCGGGCGGCGGTCTGGACCTGATCGACCGTCGCGGCATCGGCGTTCAGCGCCTTGGCGATTTCCATCGCCAGGGCTTCGATCCGGTCCACCCGTTGCAGCACGGTGCCCAGCTTGTCATGGAACTTGATGTCGGCCAGCTTGCGGCGCTGATCCGCCAGCGGGGTCGTGCGGTCCTGGTCCCAGAAGAATTTGGCGTCCGACAGGCGGGCGCGCAGCACGCGCTCATTCCCCGCCACCACCGCCGCGCCGCCGTCGTTGGTCGGGCGGTTGGCGATGACGATGAAGCGAGAGGCCAGCGCACCATCAGTCGTTTCGAGGGCGAAATAACGCTGATGGGTGCGCATGGAGGTGGTCAGCACCTCTGCCGGGACATCCATGAACCGGTCATCGATCCGGCCGACATGGGCGACCGGCCATTCGACCAGACCCGCCACCTCCTCCAGCAGGCCGGGGTCGGATTTCAGGCGCAGCCCCTCGGCGGCGGCCAGTCGTTCCGCCTCCGCAAGGATCAGGCGCTTGCGCTCCTCCCGGTCCAGGATGACATGGGCGTCCCGCAGCTTGGCGGCGTAATCGTCGAAGCCGGTGACGGTGAACGGCGCCGGCGCCAGGAAGCGGTGGCCGCGGCTGACGGCGCCATAGGAAATGGCCGTCCGCACCGCCTCCCCCGCCAGACAGATGTTGCCGGTCGACGCCTCCGGCGCTGGTTCGGTGATGCCCAGGGTCAGGCTGCCGGGCACCACCTGCCCGTCGAACAGGGCGATGATGCTGTGCAGCGGGCGCACCCAGGGGAAGCTGCCCCCACCCCAGCGCATGGATTTGGGCCAGGGCATCTCCCGGATCGCGGCATCGATCAGGGCGGGCAGGACGGTGATCGTCTCCGCCCCCTTCTTCTCCACCACGGCGAAGTAGAAGACACCCTTGCCGGTATCGCGCTGTTCGGCCTGGGCGATGTCGGTCAGGCCGGCGGATTTCAGAAAGCCCTGGATCGCCGGGTCGGGGGAGCCGACGCGGGGGCCCTTCTTCTCCTCCCGCACATCGGCCTGGCGGGTGGGCAGGCCGCGCACCACCAGGGCCAGGCGCCGGGGCGTGCTGTGCGCCTCCGCCTCGTCAAACGCGAGGCCCGCGGCGGCGAGCTTGTCCGTGACCAGCTTGCGGAAATCCTCGGCTGCCCGCGCCTGCATGCGGGCGGGGATCTCCTCGGAAAACAGTTCGATCAGAAGCTCGGCCATGGGTCAGACTGCCTTGGGGGAGGACTGTGTCGTGCGCAGGGTGAAGGGTGTCGAGGGCCGGGGCTTGGGGGCACCCCTCACCCTCCCATGCTTGCACATGGGCCCCTCCCTCTCCCTCAAGGGGAAAGGGGATCGGTGCTGCTGTCCCGACATCAAGGGAATGGACCCGTGCATCCGGCGGGGCTCACACACCCTCTCCCCTTGAGGGAGAGGGAGGGGCCCGCGGGCGGAGCCCGTGGGAGGGTGAGGGGTCGGCCGGGCCGGGGCTTGGCAATACCCCTCACCCTCCCATGCTTTCGCATGGGCCCCTCCCTCTCCCTCAAGGGGAGAGGGGGTCCGAGACCCACCCCTTCCCTCAAGGGGAGAGGGGGTGGGCGCTGCTGTCCCGTCATGGGAGAAGGCGGTCGGGCTTGAGCCGCACCCTCCCCCAAGGGGAGAGGGGATTGTGAGCGCGATGGCGGCGGGGGTGGTCACGCCGCCCTCCCCTTCCGGTAGCTGTCGGCCAGCCAGGCTTCGCAGCAGGCCTTGGCGAGATCACGGACGCGCAGGATGTAGCTCTGGCGCTCCTTGTCGGAGATCACGCCGCGCGCATCCAGGAGGTTGAAGCGGTGGCTGGCCTTGATGCACTGGTCATAGGCGGGCAGGGCCAGGCCCCGGTCCAGCAGCGCGCGGCATTCCTTTTCCGCGTCCTGGAAATGGCGGAACAAAAGGTCCGTGTCCGCGTGTTCGAAGTTATGGGCGGAGTATTCCTGTTCGGCGCGGTGGAACACCTCCCCATAGGTGAGGCCACGTCCGTTGAAATCCAGATCGTAGACGTTCTCCACCCCCTGGATATACATGGCCAGACGTTCCAGGCCATAGGTGAGTTCGGCCGCGACGGGGGCGCATTCGATGCCGCCCACCTGCTGGAAATAGGTGAACTGCGTCACCTCCATCCCGTCGCACCACACCTCCCACCCCAGGCCCCAGGCGCCCAGTGTCGGGCTTTCCCAGTCATCCTCCACAAAGCGGATGTCGTGCAGGGCGGGATCGATGCCCAGGCGGCGCAGGCTTTCCAGGTACAGGTCCTGGATGTCGGCCGGCGACGGCTTCATGATCACCTGGAACTGGTAGTAATGCTGCAACCGGTTCGGGTTCTCCCCATACCGGCCATCCTTCGGGCGGCGGGACGGCTGCACATAGGCGGCGTTCCAGCGATCCGGCCCCAGGGCGCGCAGGGTGGTGGCCGGGTGGAAGGTACCGGCCCCCACCTCCATGTCATAGGGCTGGAGAATGGCGCAGCCCTGGTCCGACCAGAAATTCTGGAGCGTGAGGATGATCTGCTGAAAGCTCAGTGGCTTTCCGTTCGTGTCGCCGGCCGCCATCGCCTTGAAACTTTGTCGTTTTGTTGCGGTGCGGCACCTTAAAGGCCCGTTTGCCCGGAATCAAGGCACCCGACTGCACACGCCCCGTGCCGGTTGCTCATGGGGCGGGCCCGGACGGGGTAGGACAGCGGCCCCCTTGCCGAAACCGGCCCGGATCGCCACCCTGAGGAGGATATTCACAGAAAAGGTTGGACGATGCGCTACCTGCACACCATGGTCCGGGTCACGAACCTGGAGGAAAGCCTGGCCTTCTACTGCGACAAGCTGGGCCTGAAGGAGATCCGGCGGATGGAGAACGAGGCGGGGCGCTTTACCCTGGTCTTCCTGGCCGCGGAGGAGACGCCCGATGCCCAGGTGGAGCTGACCTACAACTGGGACCCGGAAGCCTATACCGGCGGGCGGAATTTCGGCCATCTGGCCTTCGAGGTGGAGGATATCTATGCCACCTGCCAGCGGCTGATGGACAAGGGCGTCACCATCAACCGCCCGCCCCGGGACGGCCGGATGGCCTTCATCCGCAGCCCCGACAACATCTCCATCGAGCTTTTGCAGAAGGGCGGGCGCCGCGAACCGGCCGAGCCCTGGGCCAGCATGCCCAATACCGGGGTGTGGTGAGGGGGGATGGAGCTGGTACTGGTCATCGGGGGGGTGGTGGTGCTGGGGCTGGGGGCGCTGGCGGTTTTCGCCTTCGGCGACAAAGGCCCGTCGGAGGAGGAGATCTTCCGCCGATTCGACCGGCTGAACGGCTTCACCATCACCGAACGCCACGCCCATGAGGGCACGGGCCTGGCGGCGGATGAAACCCGCGGGGTGATCGCCGTGCTGGGCAAGGGGCGGGAGAAGATCGCCCTGCTGGGCCCGCGGGACCTGGCCGCCTGGAAGTACCAGCCGAAGGACGGGGCCTATGAGATGACCCTTAAATCCTACCGCCACGGGGAGCCATTCACCATCACCTTCCGGAAATCGGCCACGGCGGATGAGTGGCTGAAGATCTTCCGCAAGGTGATCGAGGATCATGGCTGAACCCGGACCACCCCGCCACCGTTGTTCCCCCGGGACCGTAACACGGGACGGGAGGCGGCGATGGGGGTGAGTGACGGGGTGTGGGTGTTCCTGCCGATGGTGGGGGCGATCCCGGTTCTGGCGGTCATCGTCTATGTCATCGTCGGCCGTCACAGGCATTGATGGTGGCTGATTCGGTTGGCCCGGTCCCGTCCAACCCGTGGCCCGACGCGCCGCCTTTCCCCCGGGGGGATGGTGGTATAGGCTCCCCCCGCGGCATGCAACGCAAGGGGAGGAGACGGCGGATGGGTGGGCAAATGGGTGGGCAGTTGGGTCGGATGCCGGGGGCCGGGCGGCGTTTGCCCTGGTATGTGCAGGCGGCCTTTGTCGTGGCCGCGGCAGGCTTCGCCCTGGTGGCGTTGCCGGGGCCCATGTACCGGTTCGGGCTGATCGACCTGGGGCCCGCCTTCACCGGGATGCGCTGGGGCGCCTATGCCGGGATCGGCGGGATCGCCCTGTGCCTGATCGCCGGGATCGTCGCCTTCCTGCGGGCGGGGCGGCGGGGGCTGGTGCTGGCGGTGGTCGGCATCGTCCTGGGCGGCATCGCCTTCTACCTGCCGACCAGCATGCGGGCCCAGGCGCGATCGGTGCCAGCCATCCATGACATCACCACCGATCTGGAGAACCCGCCCGCCTTCGTCGCCATCGCGCCGCTGCGGGCCGAAGCGCCGAATCCGGTCACCTATGCGGGGGAGGAGGTGGCGGCCCAGCAGCGTAACGCCTATCCCGACCTGCAACCGACGATCCTGAAGACCGACATGGCGACCGCCTTCCCCAAGGCCGAAGCCGCGGCCCGGTCCATGGGCTGGGAGATTGTGGAGGTCGCCCCCGCCGAGGGCCGGATCGAGGCGACGGCCACCACCGGCTGGTGGGGCTTCAAGGACGATGTGGTCATCCGCCTGCGCGAGGCGGAGGGCGGGATCGTCCTGGATGTGCGCAGCAAAAGCCGGGTCGGCCGCAGCGACCTGGGCGCCAACGCCGCCCGCATCCGGGCCTATCTGGCGAAGGTCGCGGGCTGATCAAACGGGGATGTTGTCCAGCAACCGCACACCGCCCAGGCGGGCCACGGCGATCAGCCGGGCGGGATTGGTGCCCGCCCGGTCCAGCGGTTCCAGGCTGTCGGCATCCACCAGGGCCAGGTAATCCACGGCGGTGAAGCCAAGGGCCAGCAGATCGGTCCCCCCCTGCGCCAGCGCGGGCGCCACGGCGTCCGGGTCGCGGGACAGGTGGTCGGCGATGGCGCGCAGCACCCGGTTCAGCCCGGCCGCCACCGCCCGCTGCTCCGCCGACAGATAAGCGTTGCGGGAGGACAGGGCCAGGCCGTCCGCCTCCCGCACGGTGGGCACCCCGTCGATCGCCACCGGGATGTCCAGATCGCGGACCAGGCGGCGGATGGTCTGGAGCTGCTGGTAATCCTTCTCCCCGAAGCAGGCGACATCGGGCAGGCATTGCAGCAGCAGCTTTGTCACCACCGTCGCCACGCCGTTGAAATGGCCGGGCCGGAACGCCCCTTCCCACCGTGTGGTGACGGGGCCGACATCGATGCTGGTGGCGAAGCCCGGCGGATACATGGCCGCCACATCGGGCGCGAACAGCAGGTCGCAGCCCGCCCCCGCCAGCTTGGCAGCATCCCCCACCTCATCCCGCGGATAGCGGGCGAAATCCTCATTCGGGCCGAACTGGGTGGGGTTGACGAAGACACTGGCCACCACCCGGCCCGCCCGCTCCCGCCCGCGGCGGACCAGGGCCAGATGGCCGTCATGCAGCGCCCCCATGGTCGGCACCAGCGCCACCCGCAAGCCCTGGCCCCGCCAGCCGGCGACAACGGCGCGCAGATCGGCGACGGTACGGACGACAGGCAAGGCGGTGGTCATCAGCGGGAATCCGGGGCGGAGGCGAAGGCCCCGGAAGATCGTCAATGCGGCCCGGCTTTGCAAGGGGCGGGAAAATGCCCCTGACTGTTCCTCACGTCTCCACCGCCGGGCCGTAGCGCAGGCCGCTGAGGCCGAAGGTCCAGGCCACGCCGGCATGGGCGGTGGCAGTGGCGGGGGGGACGCGCAGCCAATAGGGCTTGAAGGTGCCGTCCGGCTCCGCCGTCGAATTGACGACGCGGACCATGACCAGCGGCTCCCCGTCGAAATCATCGATGCGCCACAGTTCCCCCGTCGCGTCCTGGGCGACCCGGCGGCCCAGCTCCCGCATCAGCCGCTCCGCCCCGTAATGGGCGATCAGGGCACGGCGGATGCCGGGGTCCGGCTCCTGGCGGATATGCAGGCTGGACAGCAGCTCCGGCACCACCAGGATCTGGGGATCGGCGGGGAACCGCCCCTCCACCGCGAAGAGCAGGCTGCCATCCGCCCAGCGTACCGCCGGCCCATCCACCCGGTGGAACCGCCCGCGGTCGTCCAGATGCACCTCCACCGGCGGTTCCAAGGCGATGGCGACCCGGGCGAAAGCCCAGAGGCAATCCACCCGGTAGACCAGATCGCAGAAGGCAGCGAGGTCGGCCTGGGCACGGGCGGCCGCGGCGTCACGACCGGTAGCCGGGTCCGGAACCACCCGCACCATCCGATCCAGCGCATAGAAGGCCACGGGCGTGTCGAAATTGGGCGGGCTGGTCGTCGCCAGAAGGCGCACATGGGCGGAGAGGAGTTCCGCCATCTCCAGCCCATAGGGCCGGGGCCGCATCCCGTCACGCGACCGTTCCAGCCCGGCCCGGAACATCGCCGACAACCGCGCCCCCACCGACCGGCCGAAGCGGGGCAGGCCGCGCAGGCCCGGGTCGGGTGCGGGGGCCACCGCCAGGGCGATGGAGGCCGGCAGGGCCAGCAGCGCCCCCAATGCCGCCAGCGGCGGCAGTTCCCCCAAGGCGCTGCCCAGGGTGCCGATCAGGATGCATCCCAGGGCTACCAGCACCGGCAGGGTATTCAGGCGCCAGTCGGGGCGCGGCCGGGCATTGGTCGCCCCGGTCAGCACGATGGCGAAGACCCAGGGCGCCACCAGCAGGAACCCCAGCACCACCAGCGCGCCCTGGGGCAGTTCCGTCATGGTCGGCGACAGGCCGACGGCGGGACCGAGAAAGCCCAGGAGCGCCGCCCCCAGCGCCAGGGCCAGCAGCGCCCAGGCCCAGCCCCGGTGCCAGCCGCTGCGGGCCAGGGCACCATGGGCCTGCCCCGGACCGGCGACCCAGACCACCCGTTCCGGCGGCTTCAGCCCGGACACCCGGTAGGCCCGGGCGATGCTGCGTTCCGCGATGGCCCGCTCCGCCTCCGCCAGGTCGGGATCGGCCCGGCGCCGGCGGCGGCGCCAGGTCAAGCGGTCCCGCCATTCTGCCAGTCCCGGCCAGGGCGGCGCCCCCTCCCCCCCCGGAATGGCGCCCGGACCGCCTCCCGGCTGCGGCCCGACCGTAAGGATCGCAGCCGGGGGCGCGGTCAGGCCTGGGGACGACTGGCCGGGAGGTGGGTGGGGCGGACCCTGACGGCGGAACATCATGATCGGTCGACCTCCCGGTCTGGATCGCAGGACACCCGCGGCCACGGTCGCCGCCCTACCGACAGCCGGAATTCCCGGCGGTCGGCATCAGTCGGCGACGGCGCGGGGGCGGGCGCGCGGCTCATACTCCCGCTGGCGCACCACCTCATAGGTGCCGGGGGCAAGCTCGATCGGCCGATGTTCCTCATGGACCAGGGCGACGGGGGCGCTGCCATGGACCTGGATGAAGCCGCGGCCGGACCCATCCTCCCGGAAGAAATGGACCCGGTCGCTACGGATGGCATGGGCATGGCCCGTGACCTCCCCATGGGCGAGGACGACGCGGCCATCCTCCCGCGGGACGGGGGTGAGGCAGGGGGGAAGGCCATCCACCGCCATCACCAGCACATCACCCTGGCGATACTGCCGGGGTGCCAGGGGGTTCGATGCCAGGGGGGGAGCGGGGGCGTTCAGGTTCAAGGCGGATACGATCATGAGTGGCCTCCTTCGCGACTGCCGGTTCCGGGTGGCGCGTGCTGCACGGGCGATCCCGACGACGGGTCCGGACCTCCTTCGGCGATGGGGCGATCGGTAATGGCCGATGGCACCGGGTCGGGGAAGCGGATCGGGCGGGTCAGGTGCGTAACAGTGCGTCCCCGCCATCGTCGCCCAGCCGGTGCCGGAACCGCAGGGGGGCACATGCGGTAGCCACGGGGCGGAGGGCGTACCCCCCTTCCCCGTCCGCGCATGCCGCCATCGATGCCGGCTTCTTTCGCGCCCGGTCCCAGCCGCGTCGGCCCAGGATCAGTGCGCCCAGAATCAGTGCGCCCCGAATCCGCATGCCCCAGACCATGCGCCCTGAGACCGTGCGCCCAGGCCGCCCGCCCGGACGGCAGCGGCGGCGCGGCCTGGGAGCGCGGCCGGGAAGGGTGGGGCCAGGAAGGGAGGTCGACCGGAACCCCGCCCGTCAGCCCCTGTTGGCGGCCAGCAGGCGCGAAGGACATCCGGTGGAATACCACCGGGGCGGATCGCGCCGAAACGAGGAGCCATCGTAATGACCCATGCAACCGGCCATGTGGAGCCCGTACGGCCGATCCCGGCCGTGCGTTTCGCCAGCGCCACCAATGCCGGCATCGGCGTCTGGCTGATCCTGGCGCCGTTCATCCTATCCTACCAGGACCTGCAGCCGGCCTTGTGGAATGATATCGTCGTCGGCATCTGGCTGCTGGTGGTGGGCGCCCTGCGCGCCGTCAACACCACCCGGATGGAGGGGTTGAGCTGGGCCAATGCCGGATTCGGGCTGTGGCTGGTGGCCGCCCCGTTCCTTCTGGGCTACAGTGATCTGTCCACCGGGGCGGATGTCCTGACCACGGCGGATACGGCGGTCACGTCAGGGCTGAACAGCATCGGTGCCACCTGGAACGACATCGTCGTCGGCCTTCTGACCATTGTGCTGGCGGTGCGCAGTGCATCGGCCACCCGCGGGTGGCGGGCGATGCGCGACACCACCCCGCTGGATGGCCGGACCGGCACCACCACCACCCGGATCTGACCGGCCAGGGCGGATGTGTCAGGGACCCGGATCAGCGCCCCGGGTCGCAGGGGGTCCCGTGCCATCGGACGGGGCCCTCCCCCTGCGGTGCGGCGCCCTGTGGGGTTCCGCCGGGGGCGGAACCGTGGCGCAGGCGGAGCCAGGCGACACCACCCAGGCCCAGAAGGGCGCCCGCCAGGTCGGCCAGGGCGTCCCCCGGGCTGCCGGTACGCCCCGGCACCAGGGTCTGCATGCCTTCCGTCAGCACCGCCAGCACCGCCAGGCCGGCCAAGCCCAGCAGGAGCCCACGCCGATCCGGCCAAGTGATGGCGGAAAGAAAGCCCAGACCCGCGAACGCAACCGCGTGCGTGACCTTGTCCAAGGCATAGGCTTCCGAGGGGCCCAACCCGGGAGTGAGCAGGATCCAGGCGATCAGCCCGGCCACCAAGGCAAGTCCCATGCCGGTCATACGGCGCAGCGGCCGGGGGGGATCGACGATCAGGCGGATCACCAAGCGGCGGCTCCGAAGTCAGGCCGGGCGTCTCCCGGGCGGGAACGGGAAGGCGGAAGGGTTTGGGGGGAGTATACAGCAGGGGAAGGACCGTGCACGGTCCCTTTCCTCCACCCCACCCTGCATCCCGGGCATCAGCGGATATGGGGAGGAGAAGGAGGAGGCTGTCAGAAGAAGCCGGTGAAGAAGCCGACGATGAAATTCCAGATGTCGACGATCAGGGTGGGGACGAAGGCGCCGATGTCATAGGCCACGGCGTAGGCATCGCCTGCCCGGTCGGCCGGGTTGCCGACCAACCCGTCCCAGAATCCCTCCAGGATGGCGCCCAAGGCCGGCAGCCATCCGCGCGCCACTTCCCCCGCCTGTTCACCCCAGTCATGCGCCCGGTCGGGGGCCGGGCCGGGGGTCAAGTCGGGGGCCCCGCCCGGCACGCCGTCAGGAGCGGCAGGGTCGGGACCGGGGTCCGCCGGATCGGGCCCGGTCCGAATGTCCGTGGCGTCCGCGATCCGGGCATCCCCGATGCGGGCCTCCCCAATCCGGGCCTCCCCAATCTGGGCCTTCCCGATTTGGGCATCCCCAACCTGGAATGCCGCATTCGGATCTGCCCCGCCCATCTCCGCTGCGCCGGCCCCCATCCCCCTACCCTCCCCGCTCCAGCCCCAGCAGGGATCACCGGGGGTATCCGGGGAAACGAACGCAAGGCGACGGGGTTTGTGCCCGACCGGGATGGCCCGGCCCGATCGGTCATTCCGCCGCGTGGATGATCGGATGCCAGCTGTCGGAATGGCGGCGCACCCAGGCATCCACTTCCTGCGCGGTGGCGCTGACATAGCGGTCATCGGCGCCGGTCATGAAGGCGGTGAGCTGGCTGCTCTGGACCCACAGGCCAAAGCGCCAGCGCTGGGCCTGCACCCCGGTCTCCGTCCAGGTGTAGCGGAACGGCCAGGCGATCCGGCCATCCGTGTCCAGGGCGAAGAAATGGGACGTCATCCGTTCGGCGGGCAGGCCGGACCGGACCTGGGCCGGCAGGACGGGATGGGGCATGGCGTGGGCGGTCATGGCGGTCATGGTGCTTCCTCGGCGCATGTTTTCAGGGTCGCTTCAGGGGCAGGGTGGTTCCCATCCGGGGTGCCGGGGGGGCAGAGGCCCCGGATGGATCGGGCCCGGGGTGACAGAACCCGGGGCAGAACAATCCGTTCGGTGACGGCCTTCGGATCAGGCCAGGAAGACAGGCGAAGGGGACAATCGCAAACACCCGGGAAAGGGTGCCGCCGCCCGGCGATGTCTTCCTTGATGTATATCAGACTTACCTGGCGATACGGCCGCCCATCTGCGGATCAGCCGCCGGATCTTCGTCCCCCTTCCACCCCGGCCCGACCGGGTGCGCCCGGTTGGTTCCCCCTTTATGGGGAGCCAGGGGGACTGGGTGCAGGGGTGTGAACGGGGTATCGCCGTCCGGGTGGCCCTGACCTCCCATAAGCCCCTTCCCGCTACTCCCCCTGCCACTTCCCCTGACACCCTCGATGCCTGGCCCACCGATACGCGGGCGGGTCGGGATGATCGGGATCAATTCTGCGGTCGTCGGCCCGCCCCAAACCGTTGCGACATTTTGGTCTGCCCCCGGTTGTGATTTAATGCTTCGCCGGGCAGCCGATTCCGCCGATCCTGAGTCCGTTTTTCCGGGCGGATCGGTCCAGCAGGCCCGGTCGGCCACCCCTATCCCCAACCCCCTTGGCGGAGTTGCGCGTCCCGTGAGCGTCCAAGACAAGCCCACCCGTTACCGCCCCGATGACATCGTCTACCCCTCCGCCTGGAGCTTCGTGCTCGTCCATCTGGCCTGTTTCGGGGCCATCTGGTCCGGAGTGACGTGGGAGTCGGTCATCCTTGCCGTCGCCCTGTACTGGATCCGCCTTTTCGCGATCGGCGCCGGCTACCACCGCTATTTCAGCCACCGCGCCTTCAAGACGGGCCGGGTGTTCCAGTTTATCCTGGCTTGGCTGGCGCAGAGCACGACGCAGAAATCCGTGCTGTGGTGGGGGGCGCTGCACCGCCACCACCACCGGCATTCGGATACCGTGCATGACGTGCACAGCCCGCGGCATATGGGCTTCTGGAAGTCGCACATGGGCTGGATCTTCATGCCCAAGCACGCGGAAACCGACATGACGGTGATCGCCGACATGGCCAAGTACCCGGAGCTGCGCTTCCTGCACAAGTATGAGCAACTGCCCAGCGTCGTGCTGGCCGTGGCCTGCTTCCTGATCGCGGGTTGGCCGGGTCTGTTCGTCGGCTTCTTCTGGTCGACGGTCGCGGTCTACCACGCCACCTTCTGCATCAACAGCCTGGCCCATGTTCACGGCCGCCGCCGCTATGTCACCGGCGACGACAGCCGCAACAACTGGCTGCTGGCAATCATGACCATGGGGGAGGGCTGGCACAACAACCACCATGCCTACCAGTCTTCCGTCCGGCAGGGGTTCCGCTGGTACGAATGGGACCCGACCTTCTACATCCTTAAGGCCCTGTCCTGGGTCGGCATCGTCTGGGACATGCAGTCGCCGCCCAAGGCCGTGGTCCGCAATGAGCAGCGCCTGGGCAGCAGGGTTATCGAGAAGGCGGCGGCCGAGCTGGCGGCCAGCTTCGACAGCGCCAAGATCGCCGCCCGCCTGCGCGAGGCCATGGCCAATACCCCCAGCCGCGCCGAGATGGAGGAGAAGCTGGCCACCGCGAGGCGCATGGCGGAGGAGAAGCTGGCCGGACTGAACCTGCCAGCCTTGCCGGAGGTGCCGAGCGTGGAGGAACTGCGCGCCCGCGCCACCAAGATGTTCGCCCGCACCCCCAGCATGGACGACATCGTCGCCCGCGCCCGGGAGATGCTGTTCGAAAGCGTGTTCCAGCAGCTGGAACCCCAGCTGATCCCGGTCCAGGCCAAGCGCTGATCCGGAAGCCGATCCGTCGGCCATCACCCCGCCCCGAACGACAACGGCCGCCCCATCGGGCGGCCGTTTCGCTTTGCATGTCGCGGAAGGTCGGCCGGGAGCGCCCGGCTGTCCCCTTACACCTGCTTCAGCACGTAATCGGCGGAAGAAACCTCGAACGCGCCCGGCTTTTCCACATGCAGCTGGGTGACGACCCCATCCTCCGCCACCAGGGCGAAGCGCTGGCTGCGGTGGCCGAGATTGTAGCCCGTGCCGTCCATCTCCAGCCCCAGGGCCTTGGTCAGGGTGCCATTGCCATCGGGCAGCATCAGGATCTTGTCGCCCACGTTGTTGGCCTTGCCCCATGCCTGCATGACGAAGGGATCGTTCACGGCCAGGCAGACGACATTGTCCACACCCTTGGCCTTCAGGGCATCGGCCTGCTCCACATAGCCGGGCAGGTGCTTGGCGGAGCAGGTAGGGGTGAAGGCGCCGGGAACGGCGAACAGGACGACCTTCTTGCCCTTGAAGATCTCATCGGTGGAGATCTCCTGCATGCCGCCCTCGGTCAGGTGCTTGAGGGTGACAGCGGGAATGGGGTCGCCGACCTGGATGCTCATCTTTTGTGTCCTCCCGGTGGGTGGTTGGCGGTTCCCGCCCGTTCTAGGCCGCATGGGGCCCGGCGGCAAGGGCGACGCGATGACGGTGGTATGACAGCGGGCGGGATGGCTGCGCGGGATGCCGGCGCCCATGCCTGCAACACGCCGCCCCTTGGGGCGTTCCCCTGGGCCCGCCGCCGGGCCGGGGGGATCCGGGGGGGATCCGGGGGGGCGATCCGGCGGGATCTTCCAGGGGGGGATGTGGTGCGGCGGGAGGCTGTGCTAGCATCGTCCCGCGCGATTGAGACGAGGTCCCCCGCCCCCCTGCCCGCCCCCTTTCCCCGCGGCCCCCCTGCCGAGCCGAAGAGAGCGCAAGACCATGAAGGCCACCGAGATCCGCCGTCATCTGACCGGTCAACTCCTCATCGCCATGCCGCAGATGCCCGATCCGCGCTTCGCCCGGTCGGTGATCTATGTCTGCGCCCATACCGATGACGGGGCCATGGGGCTGGTGCTGAACCGGCTGTTCAGCGGCATCGACTTCGACGACCTGCTGGAGCAGTTGGGCATCGAGCCCGGGCCGGGATCGGCGGACCTGCGGGTGCATTACGGCGGCCCGGTGGAGACAGGGCGCGGATTCGTGCTGCACACCGCCGATTACAGCCGCGACGGTACCCTGCTGGTGGAGGATGACGTGGCCCTGACCGCGACGGTGGATGTGCTGCGCGCGATATCCCAGGGCCGCGGGCCCCAGCGCTCCCTGCTGGCGCTGGGCTATGCCGGCTGGGGGCCGGGGCAATTGGACCAGGAGATGCAGTCCAACGGCTGGCTGCACGCCCCGGCGGACATGGACCTGCTGTTCGACCCGGACCTGGAGACCAAATGGGAACGCGCCATCGCCAAGCTGGGCGGCACGCTGTCCATGCTGTCGGGCGAGGCCGGGCACGCGTGACAGGCGGGTACAGGGGATCGGAAATTCGTAGGTCGGATTAGAAATTCGTAGGTCGGATTAGGCGCAGAGCGCCGTAATCCGACGCGCCCCGGCGGGACCGGGGCAAGCGGTTGTCGGATTACGCTGCGCTAATCCGACCTACGGCAACCGCCCCCCCTACCGCACCCGCTTGTACGAGCTGTACCCGCCGCCGGGGCTGGCTTCCGGGGTGAGGACGAGGATGCCACCGGGGGGGAGGGTCACTTCCAGCAGCCCGTATTGGATCGGCACGCGGGTGCCGCTGCCCAGCAGATCGACCATGTGGAAATTGTTCATCAGCTTGGAATTGGCAGGCATCACCAGTTCCGTCACCGGTTCCCGGCCGGGGTTCGCCAGCACGATCACCGTGTCCAGCGCCCGGTCGGTGTGGCGTTCGAAGGCGAAAAGCTGCCGCGCCGTGACCGGGCGGTAATCGCCGATCTTCAGCGCCCGGTGGGCTTTGCGCAGGCCGATCAGATGGCGGGTCAGGGCCAGGTCCGGGTTGTCATCCCGCACCAGGTCCCAGCGCATCGGTGCCCGCATCTCCGGATCGTCGCCGCCGGTCATCCCCAGTTCGGAGCCGTAATAGATGTTGGGGGAGGACGGCAGGGTGAATTGCAGCACCATGGCCAGCCGCCGCCGCACAGGATCGGGCAGGACCGTGGCCAGGCGGACCCGGTCGTGATTGTCCAGGAACAGCCAGGAGCGGAGCATGTTCTCCACCCCCGCCTCCGCCACCATGCGGTCGACCATGGCAGCGGCATGGGCGGGCTCTAGGCTCCCGGCGGCCAGCCGCAGCAGGATCTCCCGCAGGGTGAAGTGCATCACCCCATCCACCGCCGGAAACCATTCCTTGGGGTAGTTCGCCAGTTCCCCCACCACCAGCGATCCCGGCTTTTCCGCATGGGCCGCCCGGGTCAGCCTGTCCAGGAAGGTGAAGCCCATGTCCATGGCGACATCCAGGCGCCAGCCATCCGCCCCGTCGCGCAGGTAGCTGCGGACGACACTGTCCGGCGCGTCGTAGACATGGTCGATGACGGCCGGGTTCTCCAGGTTCAGTTCCGGCAGGTTTTCCACCAGCCACCAGGAACGAGCGCCGAACTGATACTGCGGCCCGATATGGAACCAGTCGCGCCAGGGGCTGTCCGGATTGGCGGCTGCATCCTGGAACAGGGGGGAGCGGCGGCCCATATGGTTAAAGACCCCGTCCAGCACCAGCTTCATGCCCCGGCGCTTCACCTCCGCCGCCAGGGCCTTGAAATCCTCCCGCGTGCCGAATTCGGGGCTTATCGCCTTGTAATCAAGGGCATCGTATTTGTGGTTGGTGTAGGCCAGATGGATGGGGTTGAGGTAGAGCACATCCGCCCCCAAACCCTGAACATGGTCCAGGCGGGAAAGGGTGCTGCGCAGGTCCCCGCCCCAGAACTCGATCTCATGGCTCCACAGGCCCGCCTGCTCCAGATAGGTGCCGCGCTTGGGCGTTTCGGTCCAGGCGCGAAGCACCTTGGGCGCGGGATAAAGGTGGCGCTTCGCCTCCAGATCATCCGCAGGCGCGAAGCGGTCCACCAGCACCTGGTAGACCACCGCCCCTATGCGCCAATCCTTCTCCCGCGCCTCGAACACCCCGGCCAAGGCCTCGTCATAGGGGTTGGCGGCACCTGCCGGCGGGGCGGACAGGGCCAGGGTGGCCAGCCCCGCCGCCGCGATCAACCGCCGCGCAGCCCGGCCGAGGGGCCATTTTGTTCGTGCGCTGGTCATCCCTGTCCTCCCCGGTTTCGGTCATCGCGTGGTGGTGGCCCTCAATCCCGGACCCAGATCTTCAGGCTGGTGGGCGGGACGGACAGGGCGTGGCTGCGGCCGCCGCGGAGCTTGGCGTCCGGCCCCTGCACCCCGTTGACATGGTCCACCCGCTCCCCGTCCCCGACCAGGCGCCAGGACCCGGCGGGCAGGCCCACATCGGTGAAGGTGGCGGCATCGGTGCCGGTATTGACCAGCACCATCACCCGGCCGCCGACGATATAGCCCAGGTGCCGTTCGTCCCGGGGCAGGATCCACTGGTAATGGTCCGGCCGGACCGGGCCGCCAATGCGGAAGACAGACCCGTGATCACTGTTGCGCAGCGCGATCAGGCCCCGCCAATAGGCGACCATGCCCGCGTAGTCATTGGGCCCGTCGGCCGGCGTCCCGCCCAGATCCTCCCACACGAAGTTGTTGGCGGTGCGCAGGTTGTAGGTGTCGTCCCGGCCCTTGATGTAGATGGGGCCGCTGGCGGTCTGGAGCGTTTTCTCGATGATCGGGGCATGGGCCTTGCTGCGGATCATCTCCGACCCGCCGTGGAGCACCACCGGGCCGACGCTGGTCAGCAGCATGCCGGTCGCCAGCTTGTAGGGACCGTGTTCGATGCCCTTGCGGCCGTCCCAGTCCTGCACCGCGAAGCGGTCGGCCTTGGTCCAGTTGTCATGGACATCGGTGTAGTTGATGCCCAGCGTCACATCCTTCTGTTCCTCTGGCCAGTCATTGGCGAGCGCCTTCATGGCGGCGGCGCGCAGGGAGGCGTTGCCGCCGGCATAGCCGCGGTCGGTGGCCTTGTTTTCCAGGATGAAGGGGGAACCCTGAAGGGCGTTGCGGGTATCGTCCTGGAAGAAGGTGATGGGCGCATCCTCCTTGTACCAGTCCCAATCGGGATTGGCCTTGGCGACCGGATCGCTGACATCGATCCAGGGCTCGCCATAGATGATGACATCGGGGCCCAATTCCTCCCGCAGGCGGATCATGGTCTGTTCATCGATCTTCCCGCCCAGATCGACCCGGAACCCGTCGATGCCGAATTCGGCGATCAGGGCCTTGCACTGGTCGATCAGCCAGCGCTGGACCATGGGCCGGTCCTCGGTCTTCACCTCATTGCCGAAGGGGCCGATATGGTTGCCCTGGTCGTCGATGCGGTACCAGTATTCCCGGTCCAGCACGTTCTTGTTGAACAGCATGTTGCGGGCGTCCATGTTTTCGCCCGTGTGGTTCGGCACCAGATCGATGATGACGGCCATGCCGCGGTCATGGAAGGCCTGGACCAGATCGCGGAACTGCTCCCGCTCGGCCCCCGGCTCCGCATCGCGGCTGCGGTAGCGTCCTTCGATGGCGAAGGCGTGGGTGGTGCGGTAGCCCCACTGGTAATTCTCCTGCGCGATCCCCTGTTCCTGCATGAAGGGATCGTTCGCAAAGGCCGCCTGCCATTCCGCATCCGGGTAATGCAGGAATTCCTGCATGGGCTGCAGGTGGACGACATTGATCCCCATGGAGACCAGATGGTCGAAGCCCACGGGTTCGCCCCGGCTGTTGCGCAGGCCGGGCGTGATCATGGCGGGCATGGTCCCCTTCTGCGCATCCGGCACGGGCAGGCGGTCGGCGAAATCCTGGACATGGATCTGGTAGGAGACCACATCCTCCATCCGCGGGCGCCCGTTCTTAAGCGGGGTGGCCGGCCGGGTGGCCCGCCAGACGCGGCTTTTCCCCTGCGCCTCATCCTGGACGCGGGAATAGGGGTCGCTGATATGGACCGGGTGGGTCTCATAGAAGAAGTTGCCCGGATCGGCTGGGCCGTGGACCGTGAAATCGTACCAGGTGCCGTGCAGGTCCCCTTCCACCACCGCTTCCCAGACGCCGTCGGCATCGCGGGTCATGGTAATGACGCTGGTCGCCTGATCCGGCCGGTCCTTCGCCCCCTGGTACAGGAACAGGCGCACCTTGTCCGCCCGGGGGGAGAAGATGCGGAAGGTGGTGCGCTTGCTGTCCGCCGCCACCTCGGCCCCCAGCGGCTTGGGCGAATACAGGGTGCGGAACCAGCCGTCGAAGCGCACCCGTGCCTTCCGCTCCTGCCCCGGCAGTTCCAGGTAATGGACCCGGCGGATATCGATGTCCCGGGCCGGGACGATCAGGGTTTCCGTCGCCGTGTTGGGCAGGACGGCCGCGATGGGGATCACCTCCCCCGCGGCGGTGGTCAGGCGGTAGGCGGCGGGATCGATGGGGCGGTCGCCGGTGGCCACATGGGCCCAGATCGCCCGCGGCCCCCGCACCTCCGCCCGGAAGGTCAGCGCCCCGTCCAGGGCCTGGACGATGGCGTCCCGCGCCGGGTCCTGGGCCAGGGCGCTGCCGATACCCGGCCCGACAGCGGACAGGCAGAGAGACAGGCCGGCGGATAGCGCTGTCACCGTCAGGACCGGCAGGGGGCGATGGGTCGGGCGTTTCCTCATGGTCTCTTGTCCGTTCTTGGTGGGCGTCTTCTGATGGGCGTCCGGAAGGGGAGCGGCCACGGTTCGGGGTGCGGGGTCAGGGGTCGGTGCGGATCAGGCTGCGCAGCAGTTCCGCCACGGTCCAGGCCTGGGCGAAGCAGCCGCGCGGCGCATGGGGCGCATCGCCGTCGAAAATCTCCGACGCGGTGCCGATCCCGGCCTCCCCCAGATGGTCGATCAGGCCCTTCAGGGCGCGGCGGGCGGTGGCCTTGTCCTCCGGCCGGACCCGCAGCAGGGCATCCACGTAAGGGCCGATCAGCCAGCCCCAGACGGTGCCCTGGTGGTAGGCGCCGTCCCGGGCCAACACATCCCCCTGGCAGGTGCCGCGGTAATCGGCATGGGAAGGCGCCAGGGAGCGCAGGCCGACGGGGGTCAGCAGGTCCCGGGTGACCGCCGCCAGCACCGGCGCCCACAGGCGCTGGTCCAGCACCGGATGGTCCAGGGACAGGGCGAAGATCTGGTTGGGCCGGCAGGCGGGATCATCCCCCTCCTCCCCGTCCACCACGTCGTACAGATGGCCGGTGGACGGGTTCCAGAAGCGGCGGTTGAAACCCGTCCGCACCCTTGCGGCCAGGCCGCGCAGCACACCGGCCACGCTATCCTGCCCTTCCTCCCCCGACCAGGCGGCGACATGGCTCAGCGCGTTGTACCAAAGGGCATTGATCTCCACCGCCTTGCCACGGCGGGGGGTGACGACCCAGTCCCCGGCCTTGGCATCCATCCAGGTCAGGGCCAGATCGGCCGCCCCCTGGACCAGCAGGCCATCGGCCGGGTCCATGCGGATGCCGTGATCGGTGCCGCGGATATGCTGGTCCATGATCTCCCGCAGGGCGGGCAGAAGGCGGCGCAGCAGCGCCCGGTCACCCGTCCGCGCCAGATGGCGGGCGACGGCGTGGACATACCACAGGGCGGCATCCGCCGTGGTGGTGGCGGGCGCAGTCTCCCCCGCCTCCCCCGCCTCCCCCGCCTCCCCCGCCTCCCCCGCCTGCCCCGCCTGCCCCGCCTGCCCCGCCTCCCCTGCCGCCTGCCCGTCGGGGAAGTTGTTGGGCAGCAGGCCGCGGCGCAGGTGGCGGGCATAGGTTTCCAGCACCCACCCCGCCTCCTCCACCCGGCCAGTGGCGAGCAGAAGCCCTTCCAGGGCGATCATGGTGTCCCGGCCCCAATCGGCGAACCAGGGGAAGCCGGCGATGATGCTGCGCACCTCCCGCTCCGCCGCACGGGCGCGGAAATGGTCCAGCGGGCGGCCCGGCGGGGTGAAGACGAAGCTATCCGCCGCCAGCACCAGCTCCGCCGCCGGGCCGGTGGCCAGCACCGCCGGGGCCCGGGACAGCAGACGTCGCCGCCGCTCCGCCTCCCCCGCCTGCACCTCCACCGGGGTCAGCGCCTCCAGGGTCGCCCAGGGCTCGGTCCCGGCGATCAGGGTCACGGTCTGATCCGCCAGCAGCGGCACCTCGAACCGGCCGGGGCTGCGCAGGAAGCCGATGCCGGGATAGCCCCGCGCCACCTCCTCCCGGTAGACCTGGGTGTGCCGCTGGGGATCGGGCGTCATCGCCGCATCCGACCCGTGCAGCACGAAGCGCAGGGCGGGCGGCTCCTTGCCCGCCGAAACCTGGTGGCGCAGCCCGTCCACCGTCGCGGCATAGGCGGTCTTCGCCCCGTCGCCCACCGGCGCATGGATAGGCCGGATGCTGAGCCAGGGGCGCAGGACCAGGACGGCACCCGGCGGCCCTTCCGCCATCCGCCATGCGACATGGACGATGCCGTAGCCATGGGCCAGGGCCAGGCGGCGTTCCAGGCGCAAGCCCTCAACCCGGTAGCGCCAGACGGGAAGCCCGTCCTCCAGCGCGAAGCTGTCCAGGGCGGGCACGCCGGCCACGGTGGCGCTGTCCCCCGCCGGAAGCGGCATCAGGTCGATCACCGTCCCGTCGGGCAGGACCAGCCTCTCCCCCAGATGGGTCAGCATGACGAAGCGGCCGGGCGGATCGGCCAGGGAAGTGACCAACAGGCCGTGATAGGCCCGGGTCACCGCCCCCGACACGGTGCCGCAGGCATAGCCGCCCAGGCCATTGGCGACGACCCATTCCCCCGCGGTCAGCCGTTCCGGCCGCGCGGCCAGATCGGAGGCGGTCAGGGTGCGGCGGACCGGTCCCTCGGGCCCGGACATCGGATCAGCCCTTCACACCACCGGCGGTCAGGCCGGAAACCAAGTATTTCTGCAAATACATGAACAGGATCACCACCGGCAGGGAGACGATGATGGAGCCTGCGGCGAAATAGCCCCAGAACGAATAATACTCACTGACGAAGAAGCGCAGGCCGACGGGAACCGTGTACATCCCCTCATCCGACATGAACACGGCCGCCAGGATGAACTCGTTCCAGGCGGTCATGAAGCAGAACAGCCCCGTCACCGCGATCGCCGGCTTGGACAGCGGCAGGACGATGCGCCAGAAGATCACGGCGCGCGACGCCCCATCCATGATGGCGCTCTCCTCGATCTCCACCGGGATGGTGTCGAAATAGCCCTTCAGCATCCAGACACAGAAGGGAATGGCCGTGACGGCATAGACCAGGATCAGGCCGAAATAGCTGTTCCCCAGCCCCAGCCAGCCGACGATGATGATGTAGAGCGGGATCAGCATCAAGGTGCCCGGGAACATCTGGGACACCAGGAACATCATCATGCCCGCCCCCCGTCCCGGAAAGCGGAAGCGGGAGAAGGCATAGGCCGAGGTACAGGCCATGAAGACCCCGATCACCGTGGTCAGCCCCGCCACGATGGCGGAGTTCATGAGCCAGGTGAGGAAGGCCTGCTGGGTCAGCACATCCACGAAATTGGACAGCGACACCGTCTGCGGGATCGGCAGGACGGCGCGCAGCCGGTCGAAGAACCCGGCATCGGGCGCCAGGGTCACCAGCGCCACACTCTGCTGGCCGGAGAAGGCCAGGGAGACGACCCAGAAGATGGGATAGATCGTCACCCCGGTGAACAGGATCAGCCCCACATGCAGCCAGAAATGCCGAGGCAGCGTGATGCCCCCGCTGCGGTTCAGGGGGGCTGCCACGGCCACGGCGCCTTGCGGCGGGGTACCGGCGGCGGAACCCATCGTATCGGTCGTCATCGCCGTTCCCCCCTTCAATTCACCGCTTCCGTCGCCTTGGTGGCGCGGTTCTGGAAGATGCCGTAGGCCAGCAGGATCAGGAAGATCACCATGGAATAGGCGGCGGCATAGGCATACTGGTACCGCTCGAAGGCCAGCTTATACGCCTTGGTGATCAGGATCTCATTGGCCCCGCCCGGCTCCCCGCCGGAGACGAGGTAGATCACGTTGAACATGTTGAAGGTCCAGACGACCGACAGGATCACCGCCGGGATCAGCGCCGGCTTCAGCAGCGGCAGGGTGATCATGCGGAACTGCTGCCAGCGGCTGGCCCCGTCCAGTTTCGCCGCCTCGTACATGTCGGACGGGATGGCGGCGAGCGCGCCCAGGATGATCACCATCATGAACGGGAAGCTGAGCCAGCCATTCGTCACCACCCCCGTCATGAAGGAGGTGAAGACCCCGTCGAACCACTGCACCGGTTCGCCCCCGACCATCACGATCACTTGGTTGATGACGCCGAACTGGGGGTGGAACATGCCCTTCCACGTCAGCGCGGTGATGTAGTTCGGGATGGCCCAAGGCAGGATCAGAAGCACGCGGTAGATGGTCTTGCCGCGCAGCCCCTCCGTATTCAGGGCCAGCGCCAGGATCAGGCCGATGGTCACACCGATGGCCACATTGGCGACCGTCCAGCAGACGGTGATGAACAGAGTCCAGTAGAAGCTTTCGTAATTGACGGCCACCCCGTCCGGCGTCCAGCGCAGCACGTCCACATCGGCCAGGATGCGGACGTAATTGGCGAACCCGACCCAGAGATCGGTCAGCGGCACCGACTGGTTCACCAGCGTCCGGTCGGTGAAGGACAGGATCAGACCGTAGGTGAAGGGGAAGAAGACCAGGACCAGCATGCCCAGCATGGCCGGCATCACATAGCCATAGGCCGTGCGATGTTCCCGCACCGTGGCCGCCAGCCGTGCCGCACCGCCCAGGGCGATGAAGGCCAGCAGGCCCAGCGCCAGGACCAGGGTGATGCGCAGCTGGATGGTCAGCGCCGCCTGCACCGCGGCGATCCCCTGTTCCACCGCCGCGGCATCGACCGTGCCGTCGACACCGATCTGGCCGATGGGACGGCGGAAGCTGTCCACATCCCAGGCGGTGCCGGACAGGGGCGCCCCGGCGATGGCCGCCACCTGGCGGGCGGCGGCGGCAAGCCTGGCCTGGACCTCCCCCACCTCCCCCACCTGGGCCAGCCGCGCATCGGCCACGGTGGTCAGCTCGACCCGGGTGAAGACCAGGGCGGTCAGGATCAGCAGGGCCGCGGCGGCGATGAACCCGGCCCAGCGGTAGAGCACGGGGCGGCTTACCGCCAGACCGGCCCCGGCCCGGGCCAGCCCCGCCATCAGCCCCACGGCCAGCATGCCAAGGCCGAGACCCAGGATCAGGCCGGCCGATTCCGTGGCATCCTTCCGGGTGCGGTCCACCTGGACCACGCCCCAGATCGTACCGTCCGCCAGCACGACAGGGGCCGTGACACGCAGGAAGTCGGGGCCCGCGGCGGTGATATCCACCTCCGCCAGGCGGGCGAGATTCTCCGCCACGTTCGAATCGATATTGCCAGCCAGGCTGTAGGCCAGATCGAACAGCCGCTTCTCCGCCCGCACGAGACGGCGGGGCAACGGCCCGGCCGCGGCATCGGCCCGGTCGGTGGAGGCAAGAAGGAACCCGTCCGCCCGGCGGACGATGCGGGCCTGGAGCACGCCGTCATCGCCTGAGCGCCAGACATCCACCATGGCGGACAGGCGGTCGGGCGTGGGGTCGGCGCCGGTCGCCGCCCGCGCCCCGGCGGTGGTCGCGGCCACCAGATCGGACAGGCTCATGGCGGCGACGGTGGCCTTGCGCATCTCCGCATCCTGGCGGGCGACGGCGATGGCCTGGCCGGCGAACCAGACGCCCAGGCCCAGCATCAGCACCAGGGCGGCGACCAAGCCCCAGACGGCAGGACCGGGAGAAAAGGCGCCGGCGGAAAGGGACAGGGAGCGGAGCTTGGTCGGCATCGTCATCCCCCCTCACCGGTCCTTGCGCAGGGCGTCGATATCCGCCTGCAGCCGGGTCTGCACCTCCGCCAGCGCCTGGGCCGGGGTGGCCCCGCCCTTGATCATCTTGCGCAGCGCCGCTTCCATCGGGTTCCACATCAGGGTCATGACGGCCAGGTTCGGCATGGGCACCGCCAGTTCGCCCTGGGCCTTGTAGCCCACCAGGATCTCATCCGCGGCCACGGCCGGATCGTCATAGACGGCGCGGTTGGCGGGAAGCTGCCGCCCCTGCAGCGCCATGATCCGCGCCACCTCCGGCATGGTCAGGAAATCCGCCACCTCGAAAGCCGCATCCTGGTGGCGGGAGGAGGCGGAGACGAACAGCCCCTCGATCGTCATCCAGGGGCGCAGCGGCTCCCCCCCCGCCTCATCCACCACGGGCATGGGCGCGATGCCCACGTCGATATCGGGCCGCACCTCCCCGAAGAACCAGGGGCCGGTGAAGATGATGTCCGTCTTCCCGGCATTGAACAGGGAGGTGACAAGGGCGCCGTTCGGTTCCGACGGCAGGACCCCCGCGTTCAGCCAGGACAGCAGCAGCTCCGCCGCCTTGGCATTGCCCTCATGGGTCAGGATCGGATCGACCAGGGTCCCCTTCGCCTCTGGATCGAAGGCGCCGCCGCCGAAGGCGTTCATCAGGGCACCGTGGAAGAAGACGTCGTTATAGACATAGGCCCAGCCGTAGCGCCCGATGGACGAATCGGTGTTCGCCCGGGCCCAGTCCAGCAGCTCCGTCGTCGTGCGCGGCGGGTTCGGCACCTTGGCGGCGTTGTAGACCATGGCGATGGCCGCGAACTTGAACGGCAGGCCGAAGGTCTGGCCGCGGTAGCGCATGGCCGGCATCGTCTTGGACAGGAACCGGTCGCGCAGGTCCGGCGTCAGCCAGAAATCCACCGGCTCGACGATGCCCCCCGCCTCCACCCAGCCGCCCAGCCGGTCATGGGAGAAGATGAACAGGTCCGGCCCCGTTCCCTGGGGAATGGCGGCGGAGATCTTGTCGGCGAACCCGTCGTAGGGGGTGGGCACCGCCTTCACCCGGATGCGGTCGCCATGGCGGTCGTTGAACAGGGCCACCGCCGTGTCCAGCGCCGCCATCTCCTGCCCGCGATAGGCATGCCAGAGCAGCAGCTCCACCGGCTGCGCCCGCACAGGCCCGGCGCCAAGGAGGGAAAGGAGGAGGAGAAGGGGGAGCAGGAGGGGCCGCAGCAGGGACATCATCCTCACCCCTCCGTCAGGCGGAGTTCGGATTGCGGGTCGAACAGATGGATGGCATCGGCCTTCACCACCAGATCGATCCGGTCGCCGATGCGCGGCAGGGTCAGGCCATGCCCGCGGACCTTGCCCACCACCAGCTCATCGCCCACGCGGACATGGACGATCGCCTCATGCCCCAGGGTCTCCACGATCTCGATCGTGCCGGACAGGGGGGCCGTCTCCGCCCATTGGTGCTCCCCCGCCAATCCCACATACTCCGGCCGGATGCCAACCATCAGGGTACGGCCGGCAAAGCCCGCCGCCGCCGGGCGGATCGCCGCCGGAACGGGGAGGACCAGATCGTGGTAGCGCACCGCCGTGCCATCCGCATCCACGGCCATGGGCACGATGTTCATGGACGGCGTGCCGATGAAGCGGGCGACGAACAGGTTGCGCGGCTTCTCATACAGTTCCAGGGGTGCCCCCACCTGCATCAGATTGCCGGTGGGATAGCGCTTCAGCGGGGCCAGCACGGCGATGCGGTCGCCCATGGTCATCGCCTCCACCTGGTCGTGGGTGACATAGACCGTGGTGACCTTCATCCGGCGCTGGAGCTTGGCGATCTCCGCCCGCATGGTCACGCGCAGTTCGGCATCCAGGTTGGACAGCGGTTCATCGAACAGGAAGACCTTGGGCTTGCGCACGATGGCCCGGCCCAGGGCCACCCGCTGCCGCTGCCCACCCGACAGGGCCTTGGGCTTGCGGTCCAGGTAATCGGCCAGGCCCAGCATGGACGCGGCCTCATTCACCAGGGCGTCGATCTCCCCCTGGGGGACCTTCCGGATCTTCAGGCCGAAGGCGATGTTCTCCCGCACCGTCATGTGGGGGTACAGCGCGTAGGACTGGAAGACCATGGCCACGTCCCGGTCCTTGGGGTGGATGGTGTTCACCACCCGGTCACCGATGGACAGGTCGCCGGCCGATATCTCCTCCAGCCCGGCGATCATGCGGAGTGCCGTGGACTTGCCGCAGCCCGACGGGCCGACGAAGACCATGAATTCCTGGGACCGTATGGCCAGGTTCAGGTTCTCGATGACCGAAACGCTGCCATAGCGCTTGGCGACATTCTCGAATGTGATCTGGGCCATGCGGATGCGGGTCTTCTTCTGGGGCGGAAGGAGCGGCGATCAGCCGGTGGAATGGACAGCGCTGTCACAGCCATGCCGACGGGTCGCCCGGAACGGGCGGCGGCAAAGGCACGGATGACGGATGGGCCCGCCGCCGGCCGCCCCGATCAACGGGGGCGCAGGCAGACGGGAACGATGCCGACCATTGGCTGATCACGGCCGATTCCCCCCCTGACGACATCCGGGCGTTCGCCCGCCGGACGTTGCCGGCGGCACCCTTGTGATTGCGTTGTAGAAATACTACAACAGGGAAGCAGCGGCGATGGCAAGCACTTTCCGGCCGGGATCACCGCCGGAGGTGGGCCGGACAACCCGGCCCGGCCCTGCCCCGTGCGTGTAACGGCATGGACCGATTTACACGCCACCCCCCGCCGGGGGGCGATGACCGCTTGCCAAGCGGGGGTATATCTCGTGTAATTTCCCTACAAGAACATCCGGTCCCCGGCGAAGGGGGCCGACCTGGGCCCGCAAGCGGGCCCGTGCCGGGAGGAGGGCGGGGCATGCTGGAACGGATTCGCGGGATGATGCCGAGCCTGCGGAAATCGGAACAGAAGATCGCGGAGCTGGTCCTGAAGCGCCCCCATTCCATGGTGAACGCTTCCGTGTCGGAGGTGGCGCGGGATGCCGCGGTCAGCCAGCCGACCGTGGTGCGCTTCTGCCGGGCCATCGGGTGCAGCGGGTTCCAGGATTTCAAGCTGCGCCTGGCCCAGGACTTGGCCACCGGTACCCCCTATGTGCATGAGGATGTGAAGCCCGACGATCCGGTGGCCGATGTGGCGGCCAAGGTGCTGAACCGGTCCATCGCCGCCATCGCCCGCATCCGCAACCAGGTGAACACCGAGTCGGTGGGCACCGCGATCGACATCCTGTGCGCGGCCAAGCGGCTGGAATTCTATGGATTCGGGGCGTCGGGAATCGTCGCCATGGATGCCCAGAACAAGTTCTTCCGCTTAGGCATGCCCTGCACCGTCTATACCGACTTCCATGTCCAGGCCATGTCGGCCGCCATCCTGGGGCCGGAGGGGGCGGTGATCGCCATTTCCCACACCGGCCGCACCCGCGAATTGCTGCGCAGCGTGGAACTGGCCATGGATGGCGGGGCCAAGGTCATCGCCGTCACCTCCGGCGGGACCCCGCTGGCGGAGAAGGCGACCGTCTCCCTGCTGGTGGACGTGGCGGAGGATACCAGCATCTACACGCCCATGACCTCCCGCCTGGTCCATCTGGCGATGGTGGACATCCTCCAGGTGGGTGTCGCCTTGCGCCGGGGCACCG
>JBJOKR010000038.1:0-27814 GCA_046045995.1 Pseudomonadota bacterium
TCAATCTGGGGGCGCTGGGCAATCTGGTGCCGCAGTTGCACATCCATGTCATCGCCCGCTTCCGCGATGATCCCGCCTGGCCGGGCCCGGTCTGGGGCAGCGGCCGGCACCAGGATTATGCCCCCGCTGCGGCGGAGGACTTCGCCCGCCGCGTGGCGGCAGCACTGGGGATCAGCGGCTGAGCAGCCAATCGGCAAGCGGGTCCCACACCTTTTCCCGGGCCGCCCCGCTGACGATCATGCCGATATGGCCCAGCGGCGGTGTGCGGATCTCCGCCCCCGGGATCCTCTCCCCCAGGGCCCGGGCGGAGGCCGGGGGGACGATCCGGTCCCGCGCGGGAACAACGACGAGGGCGGGCAGGGACAGGGCCGCCGGATCGATCCGGTGCCCCCCGACCCGCCATTCCCCCCGGCCGGGGGTATTGGCGCCGTACCATCCCTCCAGGCATTCCCGGGCGACGGCGGCGGGCAGGGTCACCCCGTCGTTGAGCCAATCCTCCAGGGCCACGAACTCCTCCGCCTCCGCCCCGTCGGGGTCCAGCCGGGCGAAGCGGCTGAACTTCTTCAGGGCAAGCAGCGGGTCCAGGGTGGCGAACAGGGACTGGATCCCATCCACCGGCAACTCCCCCAGCAGGCGCAGGATCGGCTCGAACCCCGGCAGCAGGGCGGCGATGCGGGCCGCCCCGGCCGGATCGTCGGCGTGGAAATCCCACGGTGTCGCCAGGGCCACGAACCGCTCCACCAGATCCGGGCGCGCGGTTGCGGCGGCCAGGGCAAGCAGCCCGCCCATGCAATACCCGGCGATGGTGATCCGGCGCCCGCCCGCGGCGCGGGACACGGCGGCCAGCGCCCGGACCAGGCGCCCGTCGATCACATCGGTCAGGGTGAACCCCCGCTCCATCGGGCCCGGTGCGCCCCAGTCCAGCAGGAAGACGCGCAGGCCCCGGGCGGCCAGATCGCGGACCAGGCTTTTGCGGGCGGACAGGTCCAGTATGTAGCCCCGGTTGACCAGGGAGGGGACGAACAGCACCACCGGCCCGTCGGCCGGGCCGCCATGGTCCAGCAGCCGGGTCCGCCCCTCCCGCCAGGCCACCGGCGGATCATCCAGGTCGCGGCGGTAGGGGTGGCGGCGGTAGCGCTCGATCCCGGTCAGGAAGCGGTCCAGCCGGCGCCGCATCTCCCGATCGACGGCCCGGGCCAGATCATCCGCCGGGCTTGCGGCCAGATCCGCCGCCAGGGCGGCGCCGCGGTCGCGCAGGCTCCGCGCCAAGGGCAGCGAGTTGGCCCTCAAGAAGGGCAAGGCGGGCGGCAAGCTCAGCAAGACCCCCATCCCCATCCCCAGGTGCAGCCCCAGCGGGCGCGGTCCCTGTCGCCGGATCTGGGCGGGGGGCAGCGGCGGATTGGGCGGAGGCGGGCGGCTGTCCGGCGCCATGGTCATGGGTCCTCCGATCGGGGGCTGCGGCAGGGGCGGAGGAAGGGGCGGGGGCCGGCCAGGGGCCGGTCATCCCCGCCAGGAACGGGTTCATCATCAAAGCACTCTGCCCCAACCCGTGCAGGGTCCGGGCCATGGCATCGGCCAGATCGCTGTCGGCGCACATGGTGGCCCACTGGTCCTGCCACAGGTCCAGGGTCCGGCGGGCCAGATCGTCCAGACCGGGCGGCTCATCCGCGGTCGGGCTGGTGGGGGGAGGGTCTCGGGTCATGGCGATAATCTATCCTGACGGCGGAATGGGTACAGCCTTGTTCGCTGCGCAGCATGGCGTGGCGGGAAATCTACATCCCCTGCGCCTCCGGGGATGCTTGCACTGCAATGGTGCGATCGCGTAATCCTAGGTGAACCAGATACCAATCGCCCGGGGGAATCGTCTTCGATGGTTGACAAGGAAGAATCGAAATCCGCACCGGTGACGATCAAGAAATACGCCAACCGGCGGCTCTACAACACCGCGACCAGCAGCTACGTCACCCTGGACCATCTCTGCCAGATGGTGAAGGACGGCACCGATTTCGTCGTCTATGACGCCAAGACGGGGGATGACATCACCCGCTCGGTCCTGACCCAGATCATCGTGGAGGAGGAGTCGAAGGGACAGAACCTGCTGCCCATCCCCTTCCTGCGGCAGTTGATCAGCTTCTACGGCGACAACATGCAGTGGCTGGTGCCGCGGTACCTGGAACATTCCATGCAGTCCTTCACCAAGAATCAGGAGAAGATGCGGGAGTATTTCCAGAACGCCTTCGGCGGCATGTTCCCCTTCGGCACGTTCGAGGAGATGAGCAAGCAGAACATCGCCATGTTCGAGCGGGCGATGCGCATGTTCAGCCCCTTCGGCGGCGCAGGCGAGGGTGGGCGCGACACCCCAGCCACGCCTGCGACCCCGACCGAAGCCCGCCGGCCCGGCGGCAGCCCGGCGGAAAAGTACGACGAACTGCAGAAGCGCCTGGACGAGCTGCAGCAGCAGCTTGAAGGCCTGACCAAGCGCAAGGGTGAGTAAAGCCGGCGGTCGGCAAGCCCGACCGTCGGTATGGTGGCGACCGTCGCAGAACCGCCTGTGCCGCGGCGCCCAAGGCCACGCCGTGGCCGCCCGGTGACGGAAGCAAAGCAATCCATCTTCGAGCGGTCACGCCAAAGGCGGCTGGTCCAAGCCCGCCGGACAGGGTTGCCGCGGGCGCTTCGGGCTTCTGGCGCCGGTACTGCCGGCCCACCCACCCTCCCACCCTCCCACCTTGGGCTTCGTGTCGGAGCGTCTCCCCGCTCCCCCGGCGGAAGGGGGATCCACGAACCTGTCTGGCGTGGTGGATTCGGGGTATTCGATCCCTGCTTCTTCCCCCGTGATTCCCGTGAAGGCTGGGCCCCAGGAAGGCCAAGTACCAGGGCCAACTACCAGGGCCAACTACCAGGGCCGGTGTGTGGGGGGCCCGATGTCCGCGCCTACTCCGCCGCCGGGGCCCTGGCGGGCAGGCGGCCGGTCCAGGCCAGGAACGGGTAGGCCAACTGGCCAAGGAACCGCGGCGGGACCGGGTCGTCACAGCCGATGCAGGCGGGCGGTCGGCGGTCGGGCAGGTAGCGGGTGCCGAAGACGACGTCCCAGACGACCAGATTCTCCCCGTAATTCCGGTTGCCCTCCGCCGGGTCGCGGCTGTGGTGCCAGCGGTGCAGCTCGGGGGTGTTGACGATCCAGTTCAGCACGCCGCAGCGCATATCCACGTTGCAGTGGGTCATGAAGCCCACATAGGTGGTGATGGCCAGCACCCACAGGATCACGTCCCGCGGGGCGCCCACCGCCAGCGCCACCGCCAGGGCCAGGCCCGTCTTCCACACGGAATCCAGGAAGTGGAAGCGGCCGGTGTTCACCACCCACAGGCGGGTCACGCTGTGATGAACCGCATGCCAGCGCCAGGCGAAGGGCAGCTCATGGGCCAGCCGATGGGCCCAGTACAGGGCGAATTCCGCCACCAGCAGCCCCAGCACCACCTGGGCCGCCAATGGCCAGTGCTCCGGCCACAGCCCACCCGGATCGGCCGGGGCGGCCAGGGCAACCCCCGCCACCGTTCCGCTGGCGGCGATAGCCTGGCCCAGGCCCTTGCTGACGGCGGTATGGCCGATATCATTGCCCATCTGTCCGTCATCGGCCAGCCATGCCTGTTCATGGGGCATCAACCGTTCCAGCAGCAGCAGGGCCGCCGCCAGACCGAAATAGGTGAGGTTATAGGCCAGGACGGGATGCCCGGCCTGCCACCCCAGGGCATAGCCGGCGATCGACAGGGCGAGAAGCAGGGGCCAAAGGCTGGTGGCGATCAGGCGGCGCATGGATCATCCCTAATCGGCTAAGCTGGGTAGGGTTATCATCCGCTTGCCCTCCGGCCTCAACCCAAAAGTCGGTTACAGTCCGAAGGGATAGGATGTCGGTGCGGCGAACGGGTATGAAGCGGGTATGGATAGCGGCATGATCAGGGGTACGGGCATGGGGACGTCTTCGACCGCGCGGCAAGGGAGCCGGCCGGTGATCGGTCTGGCCCTGGGCAGCGGGGCCGCCCGCGGCTGGGCCCATGTGGGCGTGCTGCGCGCGCTGGAGGAGATCGGCGTGCGCCCGGACATTGTCTGCGGCACCAGTGTCGGCGCCCTGGTGGGGGCGGCCTGGCTGACCGACCAGTTGGACGAGCTTCAGGCCTGGGTCGGTGGCATGGGCGTGCTGGGTGTGCTGAAGCTGGTGGATCTGACGCTGGCCCGGGGCGGGCTGGTGGCGATCGAGAAGGTGTTCGAGCGGTTCCGCAACCCCCGCACCGACCTGCGCATCGAGACCCTGCCCGTCCCCTTCGCCGCTGTGGCGACCGATCTTGCCACCGGGCGGGAGGTGTGGCTGCGCGACGGCCATCTGCTGGACGTGGTGCGCGCGTCGGCCGCCATGCCGGGCCTGTTCCCCCCGGTCCAGCATGAGGGGCGCTGGCTGGTGGACGGGGCGCTGGTGAACCCGGTCCCGGTCTCCCTTTGTCGGGCGTTGGGGGCGGAGGTGGTGATCGCCGTGAACCTGAATTCCGATCTGTCCGCCCTGCCGCGCCTGGCGCGCGGGCCTGCCGATGCGGCGGCCCTGGCGGGGCAGGGACCCGCGGTCCGCGTCCGCCCGGCCGATGCCACGCCCCCCGATACCGTCACCGCCGCCCATCCACTGGCGGAATTCCTGGGCAAGATCGGCGCCGGGATCGGGGAGCGCACGCGCCAACTGGCCGCCCAGCTGAAGGGGGAGCGGGAGCCGAGCCCCAGCATGCTGGAAACCATGGCCGGCTCCATCGATATCATGCAGGACCGCATCACCCGGTCACGTCTGGCTGGCGACCCGCCGGAAGTGCTGATCGCCCCCCGAATCGGCCAGATCGGCATCCTGGATTTCGACCGGGGGGAGGAGCTGATGCGAATCGGCCACGCCACCGCCATGGCCCTGCGACCCGCCATCGAACAGGCGACGGAAAAGCTGCCGGGCTGACGGCCACGGCCATATCCCCATACCGGCCTTACCTCAACAGCACCCAGGTCAGTTCGTGCTTGTTGACGGACAGGTGGAACAGATGGGAGCCGGGGATGGCGGCGAAGGCGCGGGCGGTGTCATGGTCCGTCTCCCCCTGGAATTTCAAGGTGCAGACGAAGCTGCGCACCAGCCCGCTGTCCAGCCATTCCCGCACCAGCCGCAGCAGCCGGGCGGGATAGCAGATGATGTCGCTGAACAGCCAGTCCACCGGCCCAATATCGGCGGGTTTCAGGCCGAAGGCGCTTTCCTGCCGCTGGCTGACGCCGGGCAGGCGGGCGATGGCGGGATCGATGGGGGCCTTGTCCACGGCGATGACCGAGGCACCCAGCCCCTGCAGCACCCAGGTCCAGCCGCCGGGGCAGGCGCCCAGGTCCAGGCAGCGCTGGCCCGGCCCCGGCATCACGCCCAGGCGGGTGAACGCCTCCCACAGTTTCAGATAGGCGCGGGCCGGCGGTGCCTCCCGGTTTTCCACGAACCGCACCTCCCCGTTGGGGAAGGGGCTGGAACAGCGCGGGGCGGCCAGGATCGTCCCCTCATCCAGCAGGGTCCAGGACCCGAGCGGGGCCGTCGGCGCCGGCGTGTGGAAGGTCAGGGGCTTGGCCGAGACATGGGGCAGGTTCTCCTGGATCAAGGCTGCCCGGCGGTGATGGGCCACCATGTAGGGCGCCCAGTTCCGCTGCATCGACCGCAGGGCCTTGGCCCCCTGCTTGATGGAAGGCACGGCGATGGTCACCGGATCGTGCCAGACATTCAACGCCCAGGCCGCCGGCTTTGCCGGCCCCTCCGCCAGGACCAGCCGCCCGTGCACCTGCCGCACCGCATCCCCCAGTTCCACCAGCAGGGGATCGATGAACGCCTCATCCGCCAGATAGCCGGTCACCCCGGCCGGGCGGATGTCGAATCCGGAACCGCCATGGTCGGTTGGCGTGTCGGCAGGGGGCGGATTGGGATGGTCTGTCGGCAAAGGGGAAGCTCCCGGCTGCCCGGGTCCGCCGGGCCTGCCGCGGGTATAATCCGCCGGGGGGGCGTTGGAAAGGGCGTGGCGGGGAGACTGTGTCTCCCCTTTCACCCCAGCATCTCGGTCGAGGCGATCACCGCCTGGGTGCGGTTGCGGACGCCCAGCGAGCGCATGACGGCGGTGACATGGATCTTCACCGTCCCTTCCGACAGGCCCAGCTCATAGGCGATCTGCTTGTTGGACTTGCCCTCCCGCAGGCAGCGCAGCACATCCCGCTGCCGCTGGGTCAGGCTGGGCAGGCCGTTGCCCGTGGCGCCGACGTTGCCCAGGCCGCCACCGTTGCCCCCGCCCATGCCGCCGCCCGCGGGGGCCATGCCGCCCGCTCCGGCCGCAGTGTCACCCTGGATCGCCGCCGGGGGCACATAGATCCCGCCGGAGAAGACCAGGTTAAGGGCCGACAGCATGATCTTCACACTGGACGATTTGGGGATATAGCCGGAAGCACCGGCATCAAGCGCGGCGCGCACGTCGCCCTGGCTTTCCGAGGCGGAGACGATCACCACCGGCGTTCCAGCTTGAAGCTCGCAGATCTGCTGGATACCGCCGAAGCCGGGCCACCCGGGCATCTGCAGGTCCATCAGGATCAGGTCGAAATCCTCATCCCCCCGGGCCAGGACCATCACCTCATCAAAGGTTCCGGCCTCCGTGAAGGTGGCGCTGGAATCGAGCTGGGTCAGCAACCGGCAGAGACCTTCCCGGAAAAGGAGATGATCGTCACCGATGAGGATGTTCATATCCGGTCCTGTAGGCTGGAAACTTCGGGTGTGTCTGACGTTGCCGGGGATGGGCGGATCCGAAGCCGGCCTGGGGCTGCGACCTGCCGCACATCCCCCGTCCCTTGCGACGGCCTACATCAAACAGGCTAAGCCGGAAGGGGTAGGGATGCGATGCAGCGCCCCATTAACTGGATAGTAGTACAAAAGTCCGGGCCTTCCTGTCACGGGCTTTCGTACTGTTTCCCCTAGATATGTTGAGTCCTTTCGGGGGTATCGGAATTACCGTGCATTCGACAAAGTTTCCCGAATGCTATCCGTGTTTTCCAGGTGACGGGCGTTGAGGGGGCGCCCGGGCGGGATTGCTGAGCTGCCATTCGGGCGGTGTCCTGACCGGGGCCATGGTGGCGACTGCCGTTTGCGACTGTACCCAGGAGCCAGCCATCCCCCGGCCCGGCCCCTGGACTCCCGGGGCACCTGCCCCCATGTGGTCAAGGGTGGGGTCGCGCCGGGTACGCGGGCGTGACCGGCAGGAGAGCGGGGGAGGGAACGGATGGCCGACCGGCAGCGGGATGGGGGACCAAGGGCACCGGCCACCCCTGCGCGCCCGTCAAACCCTCCCACCGCCCCCGCCCCAGCCACCGCCCCGACCGCACCACCCGCCCGCGATGTCCAGGCCTTCCTGGCCACAGTGTCGGCCATGCCGCCGCCGGTGCGGACCGGGGCGGACCGGGGGCGCCTGATCTTCGCCTTGGACGCAACCGCCAGCCGCCAGCCCACATGGGATCGTGCCCAGCACCTTCAGGGGGAGATGTTCACGGCGGCGGCGGGTCTGGGCGGGCTGGACGTGCAGTTGGTATTCTATCGCGGCTTCGGCGAATGCAAGGCCAGCCCCTGGGTCCAGGATGCCAAGGCCCTGCTGGCGAAGATGACGGCGGTGACCTGCCTGGGCGGCCATACCCAGATCGGGCGTGTCCTGTCCCACGCCCGGCGCCAGACGGAAAGCAAGCGGGTGAACGCCCTGGTCTTTGTCGGCGACGCGGTGGAGGAGGATCCGGACCACCTGTGCCATCTGGCGGGGGAGCTGGGATTGCTGGGCGTGCCGGTCTTCGTCTTCCATGAAGGGGGCGATGCGGCGGCGGCATCGGTGTTCCGGCAGATCGCCAAACTGTCCCGCGGGGCTTATTGTCCGTTCGACGCGGCCAGTGCGGGCGCCCTGAAGGATCTGCTGCGCGCGGTGGCGGTCTTCGCCGCAGGCGGCCGGGCCGCGCTGGCGGATTGGAGCAAGGGCCGGTCGGAAGCGGTGCGCCTGCTGGCCCATCAGGTCGGCTGAGACGGCGGGATCGGGCGGGCGGCAATCGGGTCAATCGGGGGGCGGGGCGACGGGCATGCAGTGGTTCATCCTGGGGGCGGCCCTGCTGGTGGTGACGGCCCTGCTGGTGCAGGGCTTCATGGCGACGGACCCGAAGGTCCTGGCCCGCTGGCTGCGCCGCCTGGGCATCGCCCTGGCACTGGTGGTCGTGGGTGTCCTGGTCTGGCGCGGGCTGCTGGGACCGCTGTTGTTCCTGCTGCCCCTGCTGATCCCGCTGGCGATGCGCTGGCGCAGCCTGTGGAACCGGGCCAAGGCCATGGCCGGCCCCACACCCGGCCAGACCTCCAACGTGGAAACGGCGGCCCTGCGCATGTGGCTGGACCATGATACCGGCGCCATGGACGGGGAGGTGCTGCTGGGGCCGGAGACGGGGAAGCACCTGTCCGACCTGCCGCTGGACCGGCTGCTGGAGCTGCTGGTCGATCTGCCCGCGGCGGACCCCCAGGCCCGGCCCCTGCTGGAAGCCTATCTTGACCGAACCTGGCCCGACTGGCGCGGGCCGGCGGGAGCGGCCGACGGCGCCGGGGAAGGTGGGGGGGAAAGCACCGGAACCGGCCCCCGCACGGGCGGCGCCATGACCCGGGAGGAGGCGCTGGAGATCCTGGGCCTGACCGCCGAGGCGGGGGAGGAGGAGATCCGTCAGGCCCATCGCCGCCTGATGCTGCGCAACCATCCCGACCAGGGCGGGTCCACCTACATCGCGGCCCAGCTGAACCAGGCGAAGGATATCCTTCTGGGTCGGCGCCGCCGCCCTGGCTGATCTTTCGGGCGGGGGGAGCGTGGACGGGGGGCGACGATCCGGGTGGGTTGCCAGTCTCTCCGCCGATGTGGCAGAAGACAGGCATCCGGCGGCGGCGTCATGACAGGCGCCGAACTGTCAAATCAATGAAATAGACAGGACGAACATGCCCCAGAAAGTCCGCAAGGCCGTCTTTCCCGTGGCCGGTCTCGGTACCCGTTTCCTTCCGGCCACCAAGGCTATCCCGAAGGAAATGCTTCCCCTGGCGGACAAGCCCCTGATCCAGCACGCGGTGGATGAGGCGAAGGCGGCGGGCATCGAGCAGTTCTGCTTCGTCACCTCCCGCGGCAAGAGCCCGCTGGAGGATCATTTCGACCTGAACTACGAACTGAACGAGACCCTGCGCAAGCGGGGCAAGAACGATCTGCTGAAGATTGTGGAGGATATCCAGATCGAAAGCGGTAACCTGTCCTATGTCCGGCAGGCCGCACCCCTGGGCCTGGGCCATGCGGTCTGGTGCGCGCGGGAATTCATCGGCAACGAACCCTTCGCCATCCTTCTGCCCGATGAGCAGGTGCTGGGCGACAAGCCCTGCCTGGCCCAGATGATGGAAGCGTATGAGGAGCTGGGCGGCAACCTCGTCTCCGTCTTCGAGGTGCCGCGGGAGCAGACGAACAAGTACGGCATCCTGGATGTGGAGGGCGATGCCGCCGGCCGGACCGTGACCGTCAAGGGTCTGGTGGAGAAGCCGGACCCGGCGGTGGCCCCGTCCAATCTGTCCATCCAGGGCCGCTACATCCTCCAACCCGAGGTGTTCGAGAGTCTGTCCCGCTTCGAGAAGGGGGCGGGGGGCGAGATCCAGTTGACCGATGCCATGGCGAAGCTGATCGGCCGCCAGCCCTTCCACGGCTTCCGCTTCGATGGCAAGCGCTTCGACTGCGGGGACAAGCTGGGCTTCGTCCTGGCCAATGTCGCCTATGCGCTGGAACGGCCGGACATGGCCGACAAGGTCCGGACGGCGCTGAAGGCGATGCTCTGACCCGCCGGGGGGCGGGGGATACAGTCGGAACACGCGCGACAGGGGGGGGCGATGAAGATCGCGATGATCGGGACGGGGTATGTGGGGCTGGTCTCCGGCGCCTGCTTCTCTGAATTCGGGGTCCAGGTGGTCTGCGTCGACAAGGACGCGGGCAAGATCGACCGGCTGAAACGGGGGGAGATCCCGATCTACGAACCGGGTCTGGACGATCTGGTGGCCAAGAATGTGGCCGCCGGCCGCCTGACCTTCACCACCGACCTGGCCGATGGTGTCGCCGGAGCGGATGCGGTGTTTATCGCCGTCGGCACCCCCACCCGCCGCGGTGACGGGCACGCCGACCTTTCCTATGTCTATGCCGCGGCGGAGGAGATCGGGCGGGCGCTGGACCCGGGCCGGTTCACGGTCGTGGTCACCAAGTCCACGGTGCCGGTCGGCACCGGGCGGGAAGTGGCGCGGATCATCCGCACCACCCGGCCGGAGGCGGATTTCGATGTCGCCTCCAACCCCGAATTCCTGCGCGAAGGGGCCGCCATCAGCGACTTCATGCGCCCGGACCGGGTCGTCATCGGCACGGACAGCGACCGGGCGCGGGATGTGATGCGCCGGCTGTACCGCCCGCTCTACCTGATCGAAACGCCGATCGTCATGACCAGCCTGGAGACATCCGAGCTGATCAAATATGCCGCCAACACTTTCCTGGCCGCCAAGATCACCTTCATCAACGAGATCGCGGACCTGTGCGAGAAGGTGGGCGCCGATGTCCACGACGTGGCCAAGGGCATCGGGCTGGACGGGCGCATCGGCAAGAAGTTCCTGCACCCCGGCCCGGGTTACGGCGGGTCCTGCTTCCCCAAGGACACGCTGGCCCTGGTGAAGACTGCCCAGGACGTCGGCTCCCCCCTGCGCATCATCGAGGCGGTGGTGAATGTGAACGACCAGCGCAAGAAATCCATGGCCGCCCGGGTGGTGGATGCCTGCGGCGGCGATGTGGCGGGCAAGCGCATCGCCGTGCTGGGCGTCACCTTCAAGCCGAACACGGACGACATGCGCGACGCCCCGGCGCTGGACATCATCCCCATGCTGCAGGAGGCAGGCGCCGCCATCGCCGCCTTCGATCCCGCCGGCATGCATGAGGCGGAAAAGCTGCTGCCCGGCGTCACCTGGTGCCAGGATGCCTACCAGCCGCTGGAAGGGGCGGATTGCGTCGTCATCATCACCGAATGGAACGAGTTCCGGGCACTGAACCTGAAGCGCGTGCGCGATGCCATGAAGACCCCGGTCATGGTCGACCTGCGCAACATCTATCACCCGGAAGAGATGGACATGGCGGGGTTCGAGTATTACTCCATCGGGCGGCCCGGTCGCTTCAAGGTGGCCTTCCGCCGGCCCCAGCCGACAGAGGCAGCACCCAAGACCGAGACTGCGGCCGCCCTGTCCTGACCCGCCCCTTCCCTTGAGCAGGTGACCGATGAGCAACGCCTACCAGTTCCATCCCACGGTTCTGCGCGAGTATGACATCCGCGGCATCATCGGCAAGACCCTGGGGCCGGACGACGCCCGCGCCATCGGCCGGGCCTTCGGCACCATGGTGGTGCGGGGTGGCGGCAGCCGGGTCGCCATCGGCTATGACGGGCGCCTGTCCAGCCCGGAACTGGAGGCCGCGTGCGTGGAGGGGCTGGTGTCCACCGGGCTGTCGGTGGTGCGCATCGGGCTGGGGCCCACGCCGATGCTGTATTTCACCGTGCGCCACATGGAACTGGATGGCGGGGTGATGATCACCGGGTCCCACAACCCGCCGGATTACAACGGCTTCAAGATGATGCTTGGCAAGGCCCCCTTCTACGGGGAGCAGATCCAGCAGATCGGCCGCATGGCCGCGGCGGGCGATTTCGCCGTCGGGGAAGGCAGTGCGGAGGTGGTGGACATCCAGGACACCTATGTGGACCGCCTTCTCCAGGACTATGACGGCACCACGCCGCTGAAATGCGCCTGGGATGCGGGCAATGGTGCGGCGGGAGAGATCCTGCGCCGGCTGGTGGCGAAGCTGCCGGGCGAGCACATCACCCTGTTCGATGACATCGACGGCACCTTCCCCAACCACCACCCGGACCCCACCGTGCCGGAGAACCTGGAAGACATCACCGAGACGGTCCACCGGGAGCAGTGCGCCCTTGGCATCGCCTTCGACGGCGACGGCGACCGCATCGGCGCCATCGACGAAAAGGGCCGGATCGTCTGGGGTGACCAGCTGGTGGCGATCTATGCCATGGACGTGCTGAAGCACCATCCGGGTGCCACCATCATCGCCGATGTGAAGGCCAGCCAGACCCTGTTCGACGCGATCGAAAAGGAAGGCGGCAAGCCGCTGATGTGGAAGACCGGCCATTCCCTGCTGAAGGCCAAGATGGCGGAAACCGGCAGCCCGCTGGCAGGGGAGATGTCGGGCCATATCTTCTTCGCCGACAAGTATTACGGCTTCGATGATGCGCTCTATTGCGGTGTCCGCCTTCTGGGACTGGTCAGCCGCATGGGCCCGCTGTCGGCCCTGCGCGACCGGCTGCCGCCGGTGATGAACACCCCGGAAGTGCGCTTCCAGGTGAGCGAGGAGCGGAAGTTCCCGGCGGTGGAGGAGATCAAGCAGCGGGTGAAGGAAGCGGCCGCCGCCGATCCCACGCTCCAGGTCAACGATATCGACGGGGTGCGGGTGAAGACGCCGGACGGCTGGTGGCTGCTCCGCGCCTCCAACACCCAGGACGTGCTGGTCGCCCGCGCCGAGGCCTTCACCGCCGAAGGGCTGGAGCGGCTGAAGGGCTCCATCCGCGAGCAACTGACCGCCAGCGGGATCGAAGCCCCGGCCGGGTTCTGACCGACCGCGTCCGCGGGGGGGCTCGCAGACTGCGAAATTGGGTTTGATACCCCCTCTTCCCCTGCGGGAGAGGGGTGAAATCCAGCCTTGGGCCGACACCAGCGACGCCTGGACGCAGCCGGTGCCGGTGCATTACCGAGCCGTTTCGGGATGTATGAATGTTCCAGCCCCGCCGAGCGAGAGGGAGGGGCCCGCCCGGAGCGCAGCGTAGGGTAGAAGGGTGAGGGGTATTCGTAAGGCACCCCCCTTGTCGACCCCTCACCCTCCCATTGCTGGCGCACTGGGCCCCTTCCTCTCCCTCTGGGAGAGGGATCGCAGGCACCGGGGCCTGTGTACCGACACCCGTCGTCCAGGTGCCGTTTACATATTCGGGTAGTTCGGGCCCCCGCCGCCTTCCGGCACGGTCCAGACGATGTTCTGGAGCGGGTCCTTGATGTCGCAGGTTTTGCAGTGGACGCAGTTCTGCGCGTTGATGACGAAGCGCGGGTCCTTGCCTTCCTCCCGCACCACCTCATACACACCGGCGGGGCAGTAGCGCTGGGCCGGCTCGTCATAGGTGGGCAGGTTGAAGCCGATGGGGATCGACGGATCCTTCAGCTTCAGATGGCTCGGCTGGTCTTCCTCATGGTTCGTGTTGGAGATGAAGACGGAGGACAGGCGGTCGAAGCTGATCACCCCGTCCGGCTTGGGATACTTGATCCGCGGGGCCTCTGCCGCCGGAACCAGGCTTTCGTGATCGGCCTTTTTGTGGTGCAGGGTATAGGGCAGCAGCTTGCCCAGGCCCAGGTCGTGCAGCCACATCTGGATGCCGCCATGCAGGTTGCCCAGCGCCAGCCCCATCTTCAGCCCCGGCTTCACATTGCGGACCTTGAACAGATCCTCATGCACCCAGCTTGCCTTGTACGCGGGTTCATAGCCGGACAGGGTGGTTTCCGGCGTGCCGGATTTCAGCTGGCGGAACGCCTCCTCCGCGGCCAGCATGCCGGTCTTCATGGCGTTGTGGGTGCCCTTGATGCGGGGCACGTTGACGAAGCCGGCCGAACAGCCGATCAGCGCCCCGCCGGGGAAGGCCAGGGTCGGCACCGATTGCAGCCCGCCCTCGTTGATGGCGCGGGCGCCATAGGCGATGCGCTTGCCGCCCTCCAGGTACTTGCGGATGAAGGGGTGCTGCTTGAACCGCTGGAATTCCTCGAACGGGGACAGGTGCGGGTTCTGGTAATCCAGGTTCACGACGAAGCCGATGGAAACCTGGTTGTCCTCCAGATGGTACATCCAGGACCCGCCGGCGGTCTGCCCGTCCAGCGGCCAGCCCTGGGTGTGGATGACCAAGCCCTGCTTATGCATCTCCGGGTCGATCTGCCACAACTCCTTGACGCCGATGCCGTATTTCTGGACATCGCAATCCCGGCGCAGGTCGAACCGCTCCATCACCTGCTTGGACAGGTTGCCGCGCACGCCTTCGGCGAAGAAGGTGTACTTGCCGTGCAGTTCCATGCCGGGGGTGAAGCGGTCCGTCGGCTCCCCGTCCTTGCCGATGCCCATGTCGCCGGTGGCGACACCCTTCACGCTGCCGTCCTCGTTGTACACCACCTCCGCCGCGGCGAAGCCTGGGTAGATCTCCACGCCCAGGGCTTCCGCCTGCTGGGCCAGCCAGCGGCACAGGTTGCCCAGGCTGATGGCATAGTTGCCGTCATTGTGCATCAAGGGCGGCAGCAGGAAGTTCGGGATGCGCAGGCCGCCCTTCTCCGTCAGGACATAGAAGCGGTCGTCCACGACCGGGGCGTTCAGCGGCGCCCCCTTCTCCTTCCAGTCGGGGATCAGCTCGTTGAGCGCCCGCGGGTCCAGCACATTGCCGGACAGGATATGGGCCCCCACCTCCGACCCCTTCTCCAGCACGCAGACGCTGACCTCGTGCCCCTGCTCCGCCGACAAGTGCTTCAGCCGGATCGCCGCCGACAGGCCCGCGGGCCCCGCGCCGACGATCACGACATCATATTCCATGGATTCCCGTTCCATGCCCTATCCCCACCGTTCTTGGCCCCGCCCGCCGGGCGGCGCAGTCCTCCCGCCCCTGCGGCGGCGCATGTTTTCCATGTAGAAACATAGGTCTGGTGGTAGGGTCAAACCATGATTGAACTTGCCCAAAGTGTCGCGGCCCTCCGCTTCCTTTTGGATGCCGGGGTGGATGAGGTGGTGGGGGAGGTGCCGGTGGATTGGACGGCGCCGACGGCTCGCCGTGCCTTAACCGCCGCTCCATCCGCCGCTTCGCCGCCCCCCCCGCCGCGGACCACCGCACCCGCTTCGGGCAGCCCACGGCCCGGCTCCGCCCGGCCTACCGCGTCCGCCGCGCTCCCCGAGTCGCGGCCAGCGCCTGCCCCGGCGCCCGCTGCCCAACCTGCCCCAGTTTCCGGCGGTGCTGCCGCGCTGATGCCCGGCATGCCCCTGGGTGCGGCGGAAGCGGGGGAGACGGCGCGGGCCGCCGCGGCCGCGGCCGGGTCGCTGGAGGCGCTGCGGGCGGCGCTCGCCGGCTTCGAGGGCTGTGCCCTGAAGCACACGGCCATGAACCTTGTCTTCGCCGACGGCAATCCCAAGGCGCGGATCATGCTGGTGGGCGAAGCCCCGGGGGAGCAGGAGGATCGGCAGGGCAAGCCCTTCGTCGGCCCGGCGGGCCATCTGCTGGACCGGATGCTGGCCGCCATCGACCTGGACCGGGGGGCGGAGGATGCGGGCCGCGCCGTCTACATCACCAATGTCCTGCCCTGGCGCCCGCCCGGCAACCGCAGCCCCACGGATGGGGAGGTGGCGGCCTGCCTTCCCTTCGTGCAGCGGCATATCGAGCTGGTGGCGCCGGACATCCTGGTCTTCCTGGGCGGGATCAGTGCCAAAAGCCTGCTGGCGCGGAGCGAGGGCATCACCCGCCTGCGCGGACGCTGGTTCGAGTACCGCACGCCGGGTCTGCCGAAGCCCCTGCCGGCCCTGCCCATGCTCCACCCCGCCTATCTGCTGCGCAACCCGGTCGCCAAGCGGGAGGCGTGGAAGGACCTGCTGGCCCTGAAGCTGCGGATGGGGGGATAGGCCAGCCCGGCTGGTCTTCCGGTCCGGATTGCGCTAAGCCAGGGGTCCCGCCCCGTTTCATCCGGAACGACCCGCCATGACCGTTGCGCCCGCTGCCGATCCCGCCGGCCTGCCTGTCACCATCGACGATATCCGGGAGGCGCGGGCGGCCATCAGCGGTCATCTGGTGAACACGCCCTGCATTCCGTCCCGCACCCTGTCGCAGATCTGCGGGGCGGAGATCTGGGTGAAGTTCGAGAACCTGCAATTCACCGCCGCCTTCAAGGAGCGCGGCGCCCTGAACAAGCTGCGCAAGCTGACGGCGGCGGAGCGGGCGCGCGGGGTGATCGCCATGTCCGCCGGCAACCATGCCCAGGGGGTGGCCTATCACGCCGGGCGCATGGGCATCCCCGCCACCATTGTGATGCCGGAGGGCACGCCCTTTATCAAGGTGGAGATGACGGAGGCCCATGGCGCCCGCGTCGTTCTGACCGGCACCACCCTGATCGAGGCGGCGGCGGAGGCGGAGCGGCTGGCCCGGGAGGAGGGGCTGGTCTTCGTCCACCCCTATGACGATCCGGACGTGATCGCCGGCCAGGGCACCATCGCGCTGGAGATGCTGGAGGCGGCCCCCGACCTGGACATTCTGGTGGTGCCGGTGGGCGGGGGCGGGCTGATCGCGGGCATCGCCGTGGCGGCCAAGGCGGTGAAGCCGGGGATCCGCATCATCGGGGTGGAGGTGGAAGCCTATCCCGCCATGATTCAGGCCCTGCGCGGCCTGCCCATCGAGGTGGGGGGCGACACGATCGCGGAGGGCATCGCCGTCAAGAAGGTGGGCACGCTGACCACCGCCATCGCCCGGGCCCTGGTGGACGATATCGTCCTGGTCCCGGATGAGGAGGTGGAGCGGGCGGTCGCCCTGTTCCTGAACATCGAAAAGACGGTGGCGGAGGGGGCGGGGGCCGCAGGGTTGGCCGCCGTGCTGAACCACTCCGCCCTGTTCCAGGGCAAGCGGGTGGGCATCGTGCTGTGCGGCGGCAACATCGACAGCCGCCTGCTGGCCCAGGTGATCATGCGCCAGCTTGTGCGGGAAAGCCGCCTGATCGCCGTGCGGATCGAAATCCCCGACCGCCCGGGGGCTCTGGGCCGCATCACCTCCCTGGTGGGGGAGGCGGGGGGCAATATCATCGAGGCCATGCACCAGCGCCTGTTCACCACCGCCACGGTGAAGGCCACCGACATCGACCTGACCATCGAATGCCGCTCCCGCCGCCACGCGGAAAAGGTCGTCGCCACCCTGCGCGACAAGGGCGGGTTCACGGTGAAGGTGCTGGCGGGCGGGGTGGAGTAGGGCCGTGGCTGCCACCTGTAAATCGCGGCTGCCGTAGGTCGCTGCGAGGGCGAAGCCCGAGGGGCGACACCCCCGCCCGGATCGTCACCGCGACATCGGATTGTCGGACACCAAGGACACCAAGGGCGCCAAGGTCACCAAGGGTCCGGGCCGTCGGGCGGTGCTGCTGTGGCGCGAACTGCCCTGGTCCGCCCACCCTTGGTCACCATGGGGGCACAGGGTTCACGGGGTACCACGGGGGCTTGGTGACCTTGGTGATCTTGGTGTCCAACCCGCGCGAAGCGCAACAAACCCTGCGGTCTGCCGCACTGGGTCTGCCGCTTGCGGCGCGGGACTGAGACGGGGGAGGGGCCGCGGCCTGACCGTGGACACCAAAACCCCCGTGAAACCCAGTGCCCCCCCCTGCCCCCGTGATGAAAAGGGTAGGCGCCGCCCTTACCCCCGCCCGCGGGTGATCTCGATTCCCACGCTCGCGCATTCGGCGAAGGCGTCCAGCTTTTCCAGGCGGATGGTGACGGTTTGCACCCGGCCATCCTCCAGCAGGCGGCGGGCGATGGTCTCCGCCAGGGTTTCCAGCAGGTTCACATGGCCGGCCCCGATGATGGCGGAGACGAGGGTGAGCGCATCCTCATAGCTGACCACATCGGCGATGCGGTCGCGCCCATCCGCCGCGCGGTCCAGCACGGCCATGTCCAGGTTGACCCGCAGGCGCTGGGGCACCGTCTTCTCATGGTCGTAGATGCCGACGATGGCGGGCAGGACCAGATCGCGGATGAAGACCCGGGTCAACGGCGCCCTGCCCAGGGCCCGGCCGGCAGACACGACCGTCGCCGGGGACGGCCCGGTCACAGGCGCAGCGGCGGACGTACCGGCCTGGGGCGCAGGGGTCTGGCCCGGCAGGCGGGCGGCGGGATCGGTGATGCGGGCGAAGAGTGTGTTCATGGCGCGCGCGATGTAGCACCCACCCGCCCCCGGCACAAGGGATGGTGCGGAAAGGCTGGGCTGTGCCGGGGCAGGGGTCTTGGCGCGGGGCTTGGCAGGGGGGCGAGAGCCCCACCCCCTCAATGCATTTCGCGGATGACCTTCTGGCGCAGCACGTCGATGGGGGCCAGGCTGCCGCCTTCCTGGAAATGCCAGTAGGTCCAGCCGTTGCAGGCGGGCAGACCCTGGATCGCGGCGCCGACCTTGTGGATGGACCCCTTGTGTTCGCCCAGGTGGTTGGTGGCAACCAGGGTGCCGTCGGCGCGGACCCGGGCGATGTTGCGGCGGCGCTGGTCGAACAGCATGGTTCCCGGCTCCAGCATCCCGCGTTCCACCAAGCTACCGAAGGGGATGCGGGGCTGGCTGCGCTTGGACGGCTGTTCCAGCAGCTCCGGCTCCGCCACCTCCTCCACCGCGGCGATGCGCGTATTGGCCAGACGGGCATATTCGTGCTCCCGCTCCAGCCCGATCCAGCGGCGGCGCAGGCGCTTTGCCACCGCCCCCGTGGTGCCGGTGCCAAAGAACGGGTCCAGCACCACATCGCCGGGCCGCGTGCTGGACATGATCACCCGGAACAGCAGGCTTTCCGGCTTCTGGGTCGGATGGGCCTTTTGCCCCGTCTCATCGCGAAGACGCTCCGCCCCCGTGCAGAGGGGCAGCGTCCAATCGCTGCGCATCTGCAGGTCCTCATTCAGGTTCTTCATCGTTTCGTAAGCGAAAAAATACTTGGCATCCTTGGATTTGGATGCCCAGATCATGGTTTCATGGGCATTGGCGAAGCGCCGGCCCTTGAAGTTCGGCATGGGATTGGTCTTGCGCCAGATCACATCGTTCAGGATCCAGTAACCCAGGTCCTGGAGGATGGCGCCGACGCGGAAGATGTTGTGGTAGCTGCCGATGACCCAAAGCGTGCCGTCATCCTTCAGGGTGTGGCGCGCCGCGTCCAACCAGTCGCGGGTGAAGCGGTCATAGGTGGCGAAATCGCTGAACCGGTCCCAATCCTCATCCACCCCGTCCACCCGTGTGTGGTTCGGGCGCATCAGGTCGCCGTTGAGCTGAAGGTTATAGGGCGGATCGGCGAAGACCATGTCCACGCTGCCCGCCGGCATCTCCCGCATGAGCTGTACACAATCGCCGACCAGGATACGGTTGGTCGCAAGGGTTCCGGTCGTCTTGGACATGGTCGGCGGCCCGAATCGGTGGGGGATGTGTGCCGACAATGAGTCGACCGCGAGTCGCCGTCAACGAAAAAGTTCCGCGAAGAGTCAGCGGAGTCAGAGGTTTAGAGAGAGTTGTTGGGAAACTGGTGCAAAAGAGCGACGGTGTTCCGGCGTCACGCCCAGCGTCCGCAGGGCCGCCAGATGACCCGCCGTGCCATAGCCGGCATTCCTCTCCCACCCATATCCGGGGTATCGCGCCGCCAGATCCCCCATGATCTTGTCCCGGGTGACCTTGGCGACGATGCTGGCGGCGGCGATGGACAGGCATAGCGCATCCCCGTCCACCAGGGTTTCCACCCGCAGGCCGGCCAAGTCGGGCCGTCGGTTCCCGTCCACGATCGCCACGGCCGGAACCCGCGGCAACGCCGCCACCGCCCGGCCCATGGCCAGCATTGTGGCGTTCAGGATGTTCACCGCGTCGATTTCCGCCACCGACGCGATGCCCACCCCATAGGGCAGGGCCCCGGTGATGGCGGAAAAGGCGGTATCCCGCGCCGCCCGCTTAAGTTTCTTGCTGTCATCGATGCCCGAACACCAGGGCGGCAGACCACCCGCCAACCATTCCGGTGGCAGAACGACCGCGGCGGCGACTACGGGACCGGCCAAGGGCCCACGCCCCGCCTCATCCACCCCGCAGACCAGGGCGGATCGCGCATGGCCAAGACGGCGTTCATGGGCAAGGTCCAACATGCCCGCGGTATAGGCCGTGGGGGCAGGCGGGGCAAGGGGGGCTGGGGATCGGTGCGGCGCCCCGGAAAGACAAAAGCCGCCGGATTGCTCCGGCGGCTTCGTGTCACGTCCCGCCCCGTGGGGGAAGGATCATTCCTTGCCCTGGTAGATCCGGACCAGCTTGTCCAGCAGGGCCAGCGCTTCATCCCGGGGGCGCTGGAAGGCGTTGCGGCCGATGATGGAGCCGTTGCCGCCGCCGTCGCGGATGGCGCGGGCATCCTCGAACACCGCATCCTCCCCCTTGGTCGCCCCACCGGAGAAGACGACGATGCGGCGGCCGTTGAAGCAGGACTGCATCACATGCTTCACCCGGTCGGCCAGGGTGTCGATCTTCACATCGAACTTCTGATAGACCTTCTTGGCCTCTCCAAGCTCCAGATGGGCGGTCGGCAGCTTCACCTTGATGATGTGGGCGCCCAGCAACGCCGCCATGTGGGCGGCATAGGCGATCACGTCGATGGCCAGTTCGCCGTCCTTGGTCAGGGTCCCGCCGCGCGGGTAGGACCAGATCACGGTGGCGAGACCGCAGGCCTTCGCCTCCGCCGACAGCTCCCGGATCTCCTCATACTGGTCGTACATGGCGTCCGACCCGGGATAAATCGTGAATCCGATGGCGCCGCAGCCCAGGCGCAGCGCGTCCTGCACCGTGGCGGTCACGGCCTGATCCGGCGCCACTGTCTGGGTGGACATGCTGTTGGCGCTGTTCATCTTCAAGATCAGCGGCAGGGACCCGGCGAAGGTGCCGGCCGCGGCCTCCATCGGGCCCAGCGGGGCGGCATAGGCGTTCAGCCCCGCATCGATGGCCAGCTGGTAATGGTAGTGCGGGTCATAGGCCGCCGGGTTCATGGCGAAGCTGCGCGCCGGCCCATGTTCGAAGCCCTGGTCCACGGGCAGGATGATCATCTTGCCGGTGCCGCCCAGGCGGCCTTCCATCAGCATGCGGGCGAGATTCGCCTTCGTGCCGGGATTGTCGCTTTCGTACCAGGAGAGGATGTCCTTCACGCGCCGGGTGAGCTTCATGGCGTTTCCTGCCTTCTGATGGATGGCTGAAAGGGTGTCGGCGATGGCGGCTTGATAGCCCAGGCCTTGCCGCATTGCAACGCGGGTCCGCCGTCCTTCCGGGGTGGTAGTGGTCACGAAAGCACTACATCCCGCCCGTTTGGCGGGTTTCCGCCACGATCGCCCGCAGCCGTGCGACCCTGTCCCGCGCCCAGCGCAGATTCGCCGCCGGGGGCAGGTCGCCCGGTCGGTAAAGCTGTCCGCCCGCAGCCCTGATGATGGAAGCCAGGCGGTCCCACACATCCTCCCGCCCGCTGAAGGCCACATGGCGGCACCCCTCCCGCACCGACGCCAGCACGGCGCCTGCCGCGCTGCCGCAGTCCAGCACCGGGATGAAGGGGATATCCGGGAATTCCGCTGTCAGCGCATCGACCAGGGCCGCCCACCAGGCGGGTCCGGCCAGGGCCGCGGCACCGGCATCGGCGATCAGCCAGACGGCATCGCAGGGCGCATCCGTCGCCGCCATCTCCCGGGCGACGGCCAAGGCCGCCCGGGCATCGGCGATGCCGCGGACGCGGACGGCAAGCGGGGGGCAGACCAGCGGAAGGGGGCGGTCAGCCATGGCGCAGCAGCCCCCGAAGCACCTCAGGCTGGCAGGTCTTCCGCCAGGATGGACATGTTGAAATCATAGGAGACGTCGCCGTCATCCTCATCCCGGTACAGGGTGCCGATGAATTCGCTGCCCACCATCACCTCCGCCGGCTGGCCCTTCTTTTTGGGCGGCTGGACGGTGATGCGCTCGTTGCCGAACACCTTGCGCAGATAGGATTGCAGCTTCGTGATCTCGATCGGGGTCATGGGGGTCCACAGGCTGGTTGGAGAGCGGCCGCCGCCGCGGAAAATGGGAAGGGCGCCACCCGCATCGGGCGGCGCCCCGGTCCTGGAGAGAGTACCCCGGCCCGCCGGGGCAGGCGAGCCTTGATCAGCCCGCCTTGTGCATGGCGACGGCCGTGTCGCTCATGCGGTTGGAGAAGCCCCACTCATTGTCGTACCAGGTGAGGATGCGCACGAAGGTGCCGTCGATCACCTTGGTTTCGTTCAGCGCGAAGATGGAGCTGTGGGGATCATGGTTGAAGTCGCTGCTGACCAGCGGCTCCGCATAGACGCCCAGGATGCCCTTCAGGGAGCCCTCGGCGGCGGCGGCCTGGATGGCGGCGTTCACTTCGTCGGCCGTGGTCGCGCGCTTGGCCACGAACTTGAAATCCACGACCGAGACGTTCGGCGTCGGCACGCGGATGGCGGTGCCGTCCAGCTTGCCCTTCAGTTCCGGCAGGACCTTGCCCACGGCCTTGGCGGCACCGGTGGAGGTGGGGATCATGTTCACGGCGGCGGCGCGGGCGCGATGCAGGTCCTTGTGCATCGTGTCGACCGTGTTCTGGTCGCCGGTGTAGCTGTGGATCGTGGTCATGAAGCCATGCTCGATCCCCACCGTGTTGTTCAGCACATAGGCCACGGGGCCCAGGCAATTGGTGGTGCAGGAGGCGTTGGAGACGATCTTGTGCTCCGCCGTCAGCTTGTCATGGTTCACGCCATAGACCACGGTGATGTCCTCATCTGTGGCGGGGGCGGAGATCAGGACCTTCTTCGCCCCGGCGGTCAGGTGCTTGGACGCGGCCTCACGGCTGGTGAAGATGCCGGAGCATTCCAGGGCCACGTCGATCCCATGCTCACCCCAGGGCAGCTGGGCCGGATCGCGCTGCTGGATGCAGGTGATGCGGTGGCCGTTGACGACCAGGTCCATGCCCTCCACCGCGACCGTGCCGGGGAAACGGCCGTGCACGCTGTCATACTTCAGCAGGTGGGCATTGGTCTTCACGTCGGCCAGGTCGTTGATGGCGACCACCTGCACATCCGTGCGGCCGCTCTCATAGATGGCGCGCAGGACCAGACGGCCGATGCGGCCGAACCCGTTGATCGCAACCTTCACTGCCATGGGACTTCCTCCGATGCTGCGTGACGACCGACGGGACGCGCTGGTCCCGGGGGGCCGCGGGGATTCGTGTCGCACGCCGATTAACGGGTAAGCCGGGGAAGGGCAAGGGGGGCTATCGTCCCATCGGCCCCCACCCCCGCGCATAGCCGGATTGGGGGGCTGTCAGTCCTTGAAAGCCGCCCCGATGTCGCGCCCGCCGTAGAGGATGCGCTGGATTATGATCAGGTCATCGACGACCTCGTAGGCGACCAGAACCCGACCGCGGAAGCCGACCGTCAACAGGCCCGGTGAAATGTCGTCCCGTCGCCGCCCGCGGTAGGGGAAATGGACCAATCCGTCGCAGAAATCCCTGATGTCGCCGACGAATGTCTGTGCCCGGGCACCGCCGGATTGCTTACGGATATAGGCGTAGATGCTTTCCAGATCGTCCGCGGCATCCCGGTTGAAGGCGACGCGCCGGGTCACGGCTCACCCGCCTCCGCCTTGCGGTGGACTTCTTGAAGATGGGCCCGCACCTCCTCCGCAGACAAAAGGTGCCGGGGCTCGGCCCTGGACCGCTCGACAGACGGCTGCACCGCCGTCCGCAGCCAGTGTTCCACCTCGTCGGCGTTCAGGGAAAGGGCGTCCAGGCCCGCCAGGATCATATCGCTGGCGGAGGCATATTCGCCCAGGCTGACACGCTCCTCGATCTCCGCTGCCGCATCCTCCGGCAACTCGATCACCATCTTCCGCACGGCGCCCATGACCCGTCTCCTGCCCGTCCGTGAGACACGAACCGGGCCAGGATACCATCCCGGCGCTGTCCCTGGTAGGTCCGGCAAACAACAGCGCGGCCCGACGGGGGTTGGCAGCCGGTTACAGCCGCTCCTTCGCCGCCTTCACCACGGTGTCCGCGGTGATGCCGAAATGCTGGTACAGTTCCTGGTAGGGGGCGCTTTCGCCGAAGCCGGGCATGCCGATGAAGGCGCCGTCCTCGCCCAGCCAGCGGTCCCAGCCGAAGCGGACCATCGCCTCCACGCCCACGCGGACCGTGCCCTTGCCCAGCACCGCCATGCGGTAGGCCTCATCCTGTTCGGCGAACAGTTCCCAGGACGGCATGGAGACCAGGGCCGTGCCGATCCCTTCCGCCTCCAGCCGGTCGCGGGCGGCGGCTGCGATCTCCACCTCCGACCCGGTGGCCATCAGCGTCACGCGCCGGGGGCCGGCCGCCGCCTCCCGCAGCACATAGGCGCCGCGGGCGGAGACGTTCTCCTCCGTATGGGTGGTGCGCAGGGTGGGCAGGTTCTGGCGGGTAAGGGCCAGGACGCTGGGCCGGGTCTTCTGGGTCAGGGCGATGTGCCAGCACTCCGCCGCCTCCACCGCGTCGGCCGGGCGCATGACCAGCAGGTTGGGGATGCAGCGCAGGGCGGGCACATGCTCCACCGGCTGGTGGGTCGGGCCATCCTCCCCCAGGCCGATGGAATCGTGGGTCATGACATAGACGACCCGCTGCTTCATCAGCGCCGACAGGCGGATCGCCGGGCGGCAGTAATCGCTGAAGGTCAGGAAGGTGCCGGAATAGGGGATGACGCCGCCATGCAGGGCCATGCCGTTCATGGCCGCGGCCATGCCGTGCTCCCGCACGCCATAATGGATGTAGCGGCCGGACCAGTTGTCCTTCTGCACCGCGGTGCTGACGGCCTTGACCCGGGTGTTGTTGGACCCGGTCAGGTCGGCCGACCCGCCCATCATCTCCGGCACCAGGGGGACCAGCACGTCCAGCGCATTGCCGCTGGACTGGCGGGTGGCGATCTTCGGCGCCGTCTCCGCCGTGGTCTTCTTATGGGCCATCAGGGCGTCCAGGGCGGCCTGGGGGATATCCCCCGCCAGCGCGGCCTTGAACTCAAGGCGCTGCTCCGACCGGGCGAGGCGCTTCACCCACTGGTCGGCGGCATCGGCCCCCTTGTGGCCCAGGCTGCGCCAGGCGTTCAGGATCTCCTCCGGAATGACGAAGGGCTCATGGCTCCAGCCCAGCACCTGGCGGGCGGCCGCGATCTCCGCCGCCCCCAGGGGGGACCCGTGGCAGCCGGCGCTGTTCTGCTTGTTGGGGGCGCCATAGCCGATGATGGTGCGGCAGGCGATCAGGCTGGGGGTGCCGGTGCTACGCGCCGCGTCGATCGCGGCGGCGATGGCGGCCGGATCGTGGCCGTCGATGGCCTGGACATCCCAGCCATAGGCCTTGAACCGGCCCAGGGTATCATCGGTGAAGGACAGGTCGGTCGGCCCGTCGATGCTGATGCGGTTGTCGTCCCACAGGACGACCAGCTTGGACAGGCCCAGATGCCCGGCCAGGCTGGCGGCCTCATGGCTCACCCCTTCCTGCAGGTCGCCGTCCGACGCGATGACATAGGTGGCATGGTCCACCAGCCCGTCACCGAAGCGGGCGTTCAGGATGCGCTCCGCCATGGCCATGCCGACGGCGGTGGCGATGCCCTGGCCCAGCGGGCCGGTCGTCGTTTCGATCCCCTTGGCCATGCCGTATTCCGGGTGGCCGGCGGTCCGGGCGTGCAGCTGGCGGAAGCGCTTGATCTCCTCCAGCGTCATGTCCTCATACCCGGTGAGGTACAGCAGGCTGTAGAGCAGCATGGAGCCGTGGCCGGCGGACAGGACGAAGCGGTCCCGGTCGGCCCAGTCCGGGCGCTTGGCGTCGAACTTCAGGAACCGGCTGAACAGCACCGTTGCCACATCGGCCATGCCCATGGGCATGCCGGGATGGCCGGACTTCGCCGCCTCCACCGCATCCATGGACAGCACGCGGATGGCGTTGGCCATCTGGGTGAACGGAACGCCGTCGATGGTCTCGACACTGGACAGGGTGGACATGGGGCTGCGGCCTTTCGGGACTGGAACGCGACGGTGCCGTGGCCGGGCCGCCCAAGCCGGCAGCGGGGCCGGCGGCGGCGCGGGAACGGCGGCAGCGGGACGCGGGTCCGACCGGTGCCCGCGCCCGCACGAAATCGGCGGCACCTTGCCCACCGCGCCCCACCCCCGTCAAGCGCGCGACCGGCATGACCGATGCGCGGCGGCCCCGCCCGCCGGCTGCCCGGTGTACTCCCCTGGATTGACCGGGTCCGGTGGCTCTGCTAGTGACGGGACAGGGTGGGTGATGGCTGGGGGGGGCCGGTGGCTGACGCGCAGGTGTCGATGCAATCCCCCGGCGCTCTGGCCCCAGCCATCCCGGCCCCCGGCATCCCGGCCCCCGGCATCCCGGCCCCCGGTGGCCCGGCCGATCGCCGGGCCATGGGGCAAGACAACCGGCCCGGCCCCTGGCGCCGCCTGCACCTGGCGGCGGTCTTCGCCTGGCTTGGCATTGTCGAATACGCCCGGTCCGTGGCCATGGTGCTGATGCACATCGTCACGCCCTGGCTGATGCTGCTGATGCTGTTCCCCTTCGCCCAAGGGGTGGAGCTGGGGAGTGCTCCCCCCACCACGGTCCTGCATGGCCGCACCGCGGCGGAGGCACCGGCGGATGCGCGGGCGGCGGACCGGGCCCTGGCAACCGCGCTGGACCGCACATTCTGGGTGGCCGGCGGCAGCAGTGCTGCGGACGCGGCGGAGCGCCGGTTCGAGCGGGCGGGGCAGGGTGCCTTGGTGTCCGTGGAACCGGCCCCGGCATCAACCGCGACCCCAGCCCCCGGTGATCAGGCCGCCCCCGACGCGGGCGCGGAATCCCCCCGGTCGACGGTCACCCTGACAGTCCGCGACGGCACCGATCCCATCTGGCCCGTGGTTGAACGGGTGTTGGAGACGCCGGTGGACACGGCGACCGGCCCGCCCATCCTGCTTGCCCCGGTCACCATGCCGGAAACGGGGTTGAACGCCGCCGCCTTCGCCGGGTTCTTCGCCATCCTGCTGATCCTGAACACGGCGGGTGCCCTGGTCCAGGTGATGACCGACCGGACGGATAACTGGCGCGCCTTCCTGCGGGTAGCCCCGGTGAACCCGGCCCTGCCCCTGACCGGCCTGTCCGTGGGGCGGCTGGCCATCGGCATCCTGGGTGTCGTCTACCAGTGGTACGTGATCGATTGGACCATCGGCTGGCCCGACGGCATGCAGGCGGGCGGCGTCGCCCTGCTGCTGGGCCTGGGCTACGCGGTCAGCATGATTCTGGCGGTGGTGGTCGGCATGGTGCTGCCGGCCTTCCACGGGGCCAAGGACATGGCGCCAGGCCTGGTCTGGCCCTTTCTGCTTTTGACACCGATCATCTGGTCCCCGGGGGTGGAGGGCGGGACCCTTTCCCTGGTGACCCTGCTGTCGCCCTTCACGCCCGTGCTGGACGGGCTGCGGGCCGGGTTCGGGCTGCCGGGCCATGTGCTGGACCCCCTGCCGGCGCTGGCTTTCTGCCTCGGCTGGCTGGCCAGTCTTGCGCTGCTGGCGGTGCTGCTGGGCCGCCGCCTGGGCCACCGGTCGCGGCTGGCCTGACGGGGGAGATGGACCATGATCGACCGGATTCGCCTTCCCCTTTACCTCCTGCGGGTGCTGCTGCTGCACAAGCTGCGGGAGAAGCAGACCCTGTTCGGCCTGTTGCTGCTGCCGCTGATCGCGTTCCTGATGATCGGCTTCTACAAGATCCTGCTGGAGGGTGCGTGGCAGGTGGTGCCCCGGTCCCTGGCCCCGACCCTGGCGGTGGTGCTGGTCGATCCGGGCGGACCCCTGCCCGATCCCGCCATCGCGGTGG
>JBJOKR010000039.1:0-27450 GCA_046045995.1 Pseudomonadota bacterium
AGGAACAGGATTGCCAGCCACGGCGCCCGGCGCATCAGCCCACCGCTGCGGCGCAGGTCGAAGGACCCGCCCGCCCGCTGGATCACACCCGCCAGCAGGAACAGGTTCGCCTTCACGATGATGTGGTGGACCACGTAGAAGACGGCCCCGGCGACGGCCAGCGGGGTGTAAACGGCCAGTCCCAGCAGCATGTATCCGATCTGGCTGATGATGTGGAACGACAGGATCCGGCGCACATCCCACTGGATGGCGGCGCCCAGGACGCCGGTGATCATGGTCAGCGCCGCGACGACCCCCAGCACGACCTGCAACGGCGTATCGGCCAACGGGAACAGCAGGGTGAAGACCCGGATCAGGGCATAGACCCCGACCTTGGTCAGCAACCCGGCGAAGATGGCGGACACGCTGATCCCGGCCGTGTGGTAGCTGGCGGGCAACCAGGCGAACAGCGGGAACATGGCCGCCTTGATGCCGAAGGCCACCAGGAACAGCAGGGCGGCACCCGTGACGGCGGGGGTGCCCGCCAGATCGGGCAGGCGAAGCGCCAGATCGGCCATGTTCAAGGTGCCCGCGGCCCCGTACAGGATGCCGATGCCCAGCAGGAACAGCATCGTGCCGATCAGATTCAGGCTGACATACTTCACCCCGGCATCCAGCTGGCTGCGGGTCCGCCCCAGCGTCAGTAGGCCGAAACTGGTGATCAGCATCACCTCGAACCAGACATACAGGTTGAAGATGTCGCCGGTCAGGAAGGCGCCGTTGACGCCGACCAGCAGGCCCTGCATCAGCGGATGGAATCCGGCATGCACCTCCGCCTTGGAGACGTCGCGGCGGGCGAACAGCAGCACGGCGATCCCCAGGGTGCCGCTGACCACCACCATCACGGCGCTGAAAAGGTCGGCGACGAAGGTGATGCCGAAGGGCGCCCGCCAGTCGCCCAGCTGCGTGGCGACGACGCCCGCGTCCAGCACGGTCGCGAACAGCCACAGCGATGCCGCGAACAGCGCGAGGATGCCCGCCAGGGCGATGCGCCGCTGGTCGGCCGGCCGGGTCCAGGCCATGGCGCAGAGGCATGCCGTGGCCAGGGGCAGCAGGACCGGGAGAAGCAGGATGAGATCAGCCACGGGCGGCCTCCGTCCGTCCGGCGGCGGCGGGGATCTCCCCCGCCTCGGCCAGGCGCATCGCGTCGGTGTCGAGGGTGCGCAGCGCCTGGTGGGCCCGGAGCGCCAGGACCATGGAGAAGGCTGTCAGCGCGAAGCCGATGACGATGGCGGTCAGCACCAGGGCCTGGGGCAGCGGGTTGGCCGCGTACTCGGCCAGGGTCACGGCCCCCTTGGGAATGACGGGCGGCACCACCGTGGCGACACGGCCGGCGGTGAAGATCAGCACGTTGACCGCCGTCGCCACCAGGGCGATGCCCAGGATCATGCGGACCAGGTGCCGCGACAGGGCCATGTAGACACCGGCCGCCACCATGGCGCCGAAGCCGAGGGTCAGGATCGGTTCCATGTCGGTTCACTCCCGCATGAGGGCGAAGATGAAGGCGGCCACGCTGCCGACCACGACCAGGTAGACCCCGATGTCGAAGGGGATGGTCGTGCCCAGCTTCAGCTCGGTGAAGCCCAGCGGGACGGCGGCCCAAAGGTGGCGCAGGAAGGCGCCGTCCGGGCCGACCAGGCCCGGCAGGCCCGACAGCAGCGCCAGCAGAAGCCCCGCCCCGGCAAGGGCGCAGGGATGGAAGACCAGGGAACGCCGCGCGGCGCGGGTCCCGTGGGCAAAGGCCAGGGTCGCCACCGCACCGGCCCCGATCAGCCCGCCGATGAAGCCGCCGCCCGGCTCGTTGTGCCCCCGCAGCAGGATGAAAAGGGATACGACCAGCATGGCCAGCGCCAGCAGACGGGCCCAGTTCCCGAAGATCAGGGACGTGTGCGGCGGTGTCGGCGGCCGCCGGGCGGCAGGATCCCGGGCGGCGGGGGTCAGGGTCGGGGAAAGGGGTGTCGGGGACATGGGCTCAGCCCTCCTTGATGCGGCGGCCGCGCAGCAGGCCCCAGGCCGCGAAGGCGGCGAAGGCGACCACGGCGATCTCGCCCAGGGTGTCGAGTGCGCGGAAATCCACCAGGATGACGTTGACGACGTTCCGGCCGTTGGCCTCGGCCAGGCTGACGGCCCGGAAGAAGTCGCTGATGCTGCCGTTGAAGGGCAGGGCCAGGGCCGACAGGGCGACCAGGGTCGTCACACCGCCGACAGCCGCCGCCACGGCGGCATCCAGGGCCCGCTCCCGTCCGCTGCGCGGATCGGGGGTGTCCAGCGGCAGCTTCAGCAGCACCGCCATGACGATGACGACGAACAGCGTCTCCACCGCGAACTGGGTGAAGGCCAGGTCGGGCGCCCCGTTCTTCAGGAACAGCACCGCCACCGCATAACCCACCAGTCCGATCGCCAGAAGGGAGGCCATCAGGTTCCGGCTGCCGGCCGCGGCCAGGGCCCCGGCGACCATCAGCCCGGCGAAGATCCAGGCATAGGGGCGGTTCGCCACCGTCAGGTCGGGCAGGACCGGACCGCCGGCGGCGATCAGCCCCAGGGCCAGGGCGCCCGCGCTGACGATGAAGACGACCAGGGCATAGACCCGCAGCCGCCCGTCCTGCAGCCGGGCCGTCAGCCGGCCGCCGACTGCCAGCACCCACGCCAGGGAGCGGCTGTACAGCCCCTGGGGCGACAGCAGGTCCAGCCGCTTCACCGCCGCCAGGTGCCGGTGGATGGGCTCCCACTTCCAGGCAAGGCAGAGGCCGATCCCGATGGCCAGGGCAGACATGGCCAGCATTGGCGTCAACCCATGCCACAGCTTGAAGTACCCGGTGACCGGCTCCGCCGAGATAGCGCCCGCCGCGGGGGCCAGGATCGACGCGTTGAACAGTTCCGGCGCCAGCCCCATCACTGCCCCCAAGGCAGCCAGGACGATCGGCCCGGCATACAGGCCCGGGGATTCCCCCTTGATGTCCGTCAGCGGCGCCGGGGGCTTCAGGAAGAAGGGCCGCAGGGCGGTGACGAAGGCGATGGCGATGATGGCGGCGTTCACCAGGACGCCCACGCTCAGGGCAATGATGAGCCAGCCGTCGGCCAGCTTCGCCTCGAATACCAATTCCTTGGCGATGAACCCGCCGAAGGGGGGAAGACCCGCCATGGACAGGCAGGCCATCACCGCCGCCACCGCCGTTACAGGCAGATACGGGGCAAGCCCGCCCATGCGGGTGATGTCCTTGGAGCCGACGCTGCGGATGGTCGTTCCCGCGACGAAGAACAGGGACGCCTTGTAGAAGGCGTGGGCCAGGATGAAGCCGATGGCCGCCACGCCGGCCGTCGGGTGGTCCAGCCCGGCCAGCATCACCAGCGTGCCCAGGGCCGCCACGGTCGTATAGGCCAGGATGGCCTTGAACTCCGTATGGCGCAGGGCCTGGACCGCGGCGGCGACCATGGTCAGCGACCCGACCACCACAAGCGGCCAGATCCAGATCGCCTGGGACCCGAAGGCCGGATCCAGGCGCAGCAGCAGGTAGATCCCCGCCTTCACCATGGTAGCGCTGTGCAGGAAGGCGCTGGCCGGTGTCGGCGCCTGCATCGCGTTGGGCAGCCAGAAATGCACCGGGAACTGGGCCGATTTGGTGAAGCAGCCCGCTAGGATGCAGGCGACGATGGCCGGGAACAGCGGGCTTGCCAGGACCGGCGCGGGGTCGGCCAGGATGGCGGTCAGGCTGAAGCTGCCGGCCGCGATGCCCAGCATCAGCAGACCGGCGAACAGGGCCAGACCGCCGCCCACGGTGATTATCAGCGACTGCACCGCCGCATCACGCGCCTTCTTGCTTTCGGCGTTGAAGCCGATCAGCAGGAAGGAGAAGAAGCTGGTCAGCTCCCAGAAGATGAACAGCAGGATCAGGTTGTCGGCGAGGACCAGGCCCAGCATCGCCCCCATGAAGCCCAGAATATAGGCGAGGAAGCGGGGCAGGTCGGGGTCCCCCGCCATGTAGGCCCCGCTGTAGACCAGCACCAGCGTGCCGATCCCGGTGATCAGCAAGGCGAACAGAAGGCTGAACCCGTCCAGACGGAAGGCCAGGTCGATGCCGAGCGAGGGCACCCACGCCGTCGACTGCAGGACCGGCCCCTCCGCGACGGGTCCCAGCCAGAAGAGAAGCAGCACGAACAGACCGCCCGACAGCAGGGCGGCGACCAAGGCCGTGTGGCGGCCGGCAAGGCGCCCGACAAGGGGGGCCAGGGCGGCCGCCACCAGGGGCCACAGGCTGACGGACAGGGCGGACACCATGGGGCGGGCTCTCCGACGGGGGACAGGGGCGCCTCCCCTTTCGCAACCGCCATGCCAGACGGCGGAAGCCCCGTTCCAGGCCGATCCGCCCGGCCTTCCCGGGGCCGGATGTCCGGGAATTCGAACACGGGGCGCCGACGTCATCCGGAAATCCGAACGCCGGTGTCCCCCTGCCGGAACCCCGGGGGAAAGCCCGATCCGCGGGCCGGCCGACCCCCGTCCCGGAATCGGAAGATTTTTTGGATGAGAATTCCATCCGGTGCGTTTGTCCGATAGCTCTGTCTTTCGAGCCGGTTCCGCACCGTCCACCAGCTTGCCCCGGATGATGCGGAACCTTTCTCGTAACGCCGGGCGAACACCTTTCCTCCCATCTATTGCCCTGCAGGCGTGTCGTGACGGCCAACGCGCTCAGAGACGAACTGATCGAGCAGATGGCGCCCCTCCGCCGCTATGCCTTGGCGCTGACGCGCAACCCGATGGAGGCGGAGGATCTGGTGCAGGAATGCCTGCTCAAGGCGATGACCAGCGCCGACCAGTGGAAGCCGGGCACGGATCTGCGGGCTTGGTTGTTCCGTATCCTCTACACGCTCCACATCTCCACCCTGCGCAAGAAGCAGGTCCGCGACCGGGTGCATGCCGAAGGCATGCTGCCCCCGGACAGGGAGGATCCCAACCAGCAGGTCCGGCTGGAGGCTCGGCAGGTCCTGGCCGCCCTGGACATACTGCCCCCACCGCAGCGGGAGGCGATCCTGGCGGTGGTCGTGGAAGATCTTCGATACGAAGAGGCGGCCCAGCGGCTGGACATTCCGCTCGGAACCTTCATGTCCCGCCTCTCCCGCGGGCGGGAAGCGCTGCGCCAGTTCGTCGAAGGACGCAAAAGGCCGAAGCTGAAGATAGTCCGGAGTGGTCGCCATGACTGAGATTAAAGACCAGGAGCTGCAGTCCTACCTGGACGGTGCACTCGATCCGGACTCGGAAGCCGAGTTGCAGGCCCGTCTTGCGGATGATCTGGAGGCGCAGGACCGCCTCCAGGCATTTGCGGTCGACGGGCTTCTCCTGCGCATCGCCGTTGCCGGTTCCCGGCAGGCCCCGGCGCTTCCCGCTGCGGATCCCGGGACCCGGGGGCGGGCCGGTGCGGCGGGGCATGCCCGCCCTCTCCGGTCCTGGATGGGGCGGGCCGCCGCGATGGTGGTGGCGGGTTGCCTTGGCTGGGTTGCCAACGACATCGTCAGGGAGGTTGCGCCCGGTCTGCCCACCTATGCCCAGGAGGCCCTGCATTCCCATGAGGCCTTCGCTGCTCCCGCCGAGGCGGCGATTGAACGGCCCGCCGGCAACCGGTCGGAGGTGATCCGATGGCTCACCTCCAAACTGGGGGAGCCGGCCGACGTGCCGGAACTGCGGATGATCGGCCTGGACCTAATCGGTGTCCGGCTGGTCGGCATGGAGGAGGGCGTGGGCGCCCAGCTGATCTATCAGGACAGCAAGGGCGAGCGCCTATCCATCGCCTTGGCTCCCGATGAACTTACCGCACCGGAGGACCTGACCGTGGCCGAACACGACGGCTTCGTCGTCGGGTACTGGCGCGGCCAACGGTTTGCCTATGCGCTGGTGGCCCGATCCACACCCCTCCAGGTCGCTGAGATTGCCTCCGCCGTCGGGGCACCCCGGAATTAGGTGCCGCCATGGCCGGGGAACCGATGGGGCCATCCCGCTCCGCTGTCCAGCGCGGGCGGTTCGGCCGGGACGGCAAGGTCGTCGCCGCCTCGCTCGGCATCTCCCTGGTGGTGGCCGCCTTCCTGCTCCACGACCAGGACCGGCGGCGGTCGCCCATGACGGAGTTGCTACAGGTGACCTGCGATGTTCCGGGAAGCCAGATGGAGATGGTCCTGCCCTTGGATTTCCTTGCCCGGTCCGCTGTGGGCGTTCCAGTGCGGATCGGTCCCCTGGTCGGTCCGGTCTCGGAGGAGGGGGTCAGCATCGAATTCCGGACGGATGCCGGCCTCGCGGATCCCGAGCGGCGCCGCGACCTGATCGTCGTGCCCCTGCTGACCGACAGCCGGGGCCAGTCGCCGCGCCGCCTGATTCTGCTCTGCCGGGAGGGGCGGATCGGGGTGATCCGGTTCGAGTGGCCCGACGGCAGTCGCCGCGACATGCCGATCGCCGAAAGGACCAAGGACGGACACAGCTTTGAGCGGTCCCGGCCCGACGGGCAGGGGCCGCTCTTTTCCCGCCGGCCCAGCCCGGCAATCACAGAACCGGCAACAGACCGGCTTGGATGAAGGAGTTAGCACATGAAAATGTTGGTGTTGGCCGTGGCCGCGATCGCCCTCTCCGCGCCCTCGGCCCTTGCAGCTGACCCGAAGGCCGAGGCGCCGGCGACCGCCCCGGCCGAGGTCTCCGCCGAGGCCAAGCCGGCCGAGACACCGGCTGCCGCCGCGGATGCGGCGCCCGCAGCCGACGCCGCCGCGCCTGCCTCGGCGGAGGCGGTCCCGGCGGAAGGCGGCGAGCAGGCCCAGGCGGCCAGCGAAGCCAAGCCAGAGGATAAGGAGGCGGAAGAGAAGAAGCCGCATTGAGAACACCGGCTGTGAATCCCGAAGGGTCGGGATTCACAGCCGCAGGCATGATACGAGCCGCCTTTGATCGTGACCGGTCGAAGGCGGCTTCGTTTCCCCCCGTCGGTGCGGCGGACGGCGCCGCACCGACGGTCGGTTCTCCTGACCGTCGGTTTCAGCGGGGTGCGGCGTGGGGGTGCGGCTTCAGAGCCGTGGACGGATCGCCGGCAAGATCGAAGGCGATCTCCAGGATCTCCTCCTCCGCCAGTCCCGCCCGCCTGGCCACCTCCCGGTTCAGGGTCAGCAGCGTGTGGATCACCGGCCCGGACGCGGTCATGCCGTAGCGGATCGACGCCGCGACCAGCCGGATATGGTTGGCCATCGCCGTGTCCAACACGATCAGCAGGGAAGGCTGCGGCTGTCGGTCAGTCATGACCGCAACCCCTTGCGGGATGCCCGGATGACCGTCTGGCTGGGGGCCGGTCCCGGCTGCCGTCCGGTCTTCAGGGTCCAAAGACGCTGCATGATCCGCCGGTACCGGTCGAAATCGCCCTGACCCGGCGCGGATCCCCGCCGGATGAAGGAGCGGATCGTTCGGGAAAGGCCCGATGGCTCGATCTTTTACATTGTCGTCTACCGCACGTGTCGTCGTGGGATAACGCCCGGAGCGCCCCTTTCATCCAATCGACCGTGAATCCGGATCGATCCCCGCCGGGGCAGGGATGACGGGGGCGTCCGGCGCGTTCTTGTCCGGGTCGCCGGCGGTGCCGGGACCCGCCTGTGAACCGTATCGCCGACGCATGAGACCCGATCTGCCCGGGCCGCGGCCCGCCAACCGCCCCGCCGCCCTGATGCGGTCGACAACGGTGACGGCCGGCATCGGCCTGATCGGTGTCCTGGCCCTGCTTTCCGTCGGCGACCTGCTGGCGCCCATGGTGGCGGCCGTCCTGGTCGCCTTCCTGATCGACAGTGCCGCCCGCACCCTTGCGGGACTGTCGCTGCCGGAGGCCGTGACCCGGCCCGTGCTCTACGCGCTGTTCCTGTGCCTGCTCGTCGGCACCCTGCTCTACGGCATTCCGCTGCTCTGGGGCCAGGTGATCGATCTGCTCGGGGCGGCGCCGATGCTGATCCAGCGTCTGGGCGACATGGCCCTGGCCGCCGCCGCCCGGAACCCCGCCCTGTTCGAGGATGCGGACGTCCCCGCCCTGGTCGCGACCCTGCGCACGGACCTGCTGCGCCAGGCGCAGGCGCTTCTGTCGCTGCTGCCCGCATCGGCGGGGATGCTCCTCAACACGGGCATATATCTGTTCCTGGTGCCCTTCGTGACCTGGTTCCTGGTCTTCGACCGGGACCGCATCCTGGAATGGCTGCACCGGTTCCGTCCGTCCGACCCCGTGGTCCTGCGGGTCTGGCCGGTGCTGCTGCGCCGCCTGGGCGGGTATGTGCGGGGCAAGACCTATGAAGTGCTGATCGTCGGCGTCGTCGCCGCGCTGTCCTTTTACGGTATCGGCCTGAACTGGGCGGTCCTGCTGGGGACGATAACGGGCCTGTCGGCCCTGATCCCCATTGTCGGGGCCGTGGCGGCGGCCCTTCCGGTGCTGCTGGTGGCCTATGCCCAGTGGGGGGCCGATCCCATGGTGCTCTGGGCCCTCGGCCTCTACACGGTGATCCAGATCCTGGACGGCAACCTGCTCCAGCCCCTGCTCCTGGCCGGGACGGTCGGCATGCACCCGGTGGCGCTGGTGGCGGCCGTGCTTCTGTGCGGGGGGACCTGGGGGATATGGGGGCTTCTCGTCGCCGTCCCCGCCGCCATCACGGTCCAGGCGATGATCGAGATCTTGACCCCCCGTTCCGATGCCAACACTGACCCGGGAGACGAGCATGCGGCTTCCTGACCATCGGGCCCTTGCCCGTCGGACGCTGCCGGCGGCCATGGTCGCCGTCGCGGTATCCTGCGCCCCCATGGCCTCCGCCGCGGCGGAGCCCCTCGGCCCCGATGCCGGCTGGACCCTGGCGGTGGCGGGCTCCCTGCCCGGGGAGGATGCGGCGGCGACGCACCGTGCCGTCGCCGCCGCGATCCCGGCACCGCTGCTTGATCCGGCGGTCAGCTTCGTCGCCCGCCGCCCGCCCGCCGCGGCGGATGCCTGGCGGATCGTCGTGGCGGTCAATGCACCGGACGGCCTGGACCCGGTCGACCTGTGCTCCCTGTCCGGCAGGGACGGGGAAGGGGGGACGGGGGCGGCCCGCGGCTCCACGGCGGTGGACGCCGCCCTCTGCGACGGGGAAACGGTCCGCGCCTCCGCCCGGGAGATCCGGCAGGGCGCGCTGCGGGCCGGCGACCTGACCTTCCGGTTCATGGTGCGCGATGCGGTCCAGCAGCTCTTCCCCCTCGGCTACGACCATCCTCCCCCGCGGGACATGACCCGCACCCGCTAGGCCGGGTTTCCGCGGCGGCACGTCTGCCGCGGACACACGGATGCGCCCCTGCCGACCGGTCGGCAGGGGCGCAGGTCGGCGGCCGGGATCTCCGACCGTCGCCGTCAGAACCGGAAGCCCAAGGCGGCGGTCAGTTCGTGGGCTTGGACGCTGCGCGTCGGCGCCGCCCCGGCCACGCCCAGCCGGGCGGTCCCGTGATCGATGTAGCGGTAACCGAACCGCCCGAAGGAGGAGCCGCCGGTATCGATGGTGACGCCCCCCATCACCTGCCACGCGAAGCGGTCCGTATCCCGGCCGCCGACGGAAAGCAGGCCGTCCGTCCCCAGGGACAGGACCGCGTCCTTCGTCTCATGCTGGGCGAAGCCGAAGCCCGCGCCCACATAGGGTGTCAGGCCCCGGACGGTGCCCCGGTCCGGGTAGAAGTCCCAGTACAGGTTGGCCATGTAGGCGGCGCTGTCCACCGATGCCGTGCCGAACGCCGACGCGCTCCGGTCCAGCTTGAATTCGTAGCCCCCCCGCCAATCGGCCGAAAGCTCGAGGCGGAGATTGCGGGTCATGTGGCGGCCGGCGGCCAGGCCCCAGACGGCGGAGTGCCCAAGCCGGTCCTCCCCCCAGGAAGAGGCGATGTTTCCCTGGACATAGACGTCGCCGGCCCGCTGCGCGGCTGCGGGAAAAGCCAGAAGGACGGCCATGCCGCCGATGGCCATGCTGAGTTTGCGCATAGTTCACCCGATTCACATTCGTGCGAATGCCCCGGACCCTCGGTCCTCCGCCATCCGGTGACCGTGGTTCAGGGGCGGTACGGTTCACAAACGTGCGGCTCCGTCTTCTCATCCGCTCCGGACGGGTGCGAATTCCGCTGATCCCCCCACTCTCGCCGTGATGAGCGTGTTTGGTTGGACTGGGCCCGAATAAGTGTTGAAGCCGCCGATGATGCGGCTCTCGCCCGAATTCTGACCGCCGACGCTTTCGTTTATCTGTCGTCAAGGAAGGCCGCAATCGTTCCCATCACGGGTCGGGTGTTTTCCAAGAAGCTGGTTGCCCGCCCAGGAAAGGGCTGACCATCTCCCTGCGGCTCGATCCTTTCTCGGCTCGGGCTGCATGAAGACGCTGATCTTGTTGCCGACAGGGCCGTGCAGGCAGGTGCCGTGGATCATGGCTGCCCCGCAGGGGATGGGGAGGATATGGCTGCATTCCTGGTGGCTTGTGTTAGCAAATAGAATTCGCGTTCATTTATTGAAAACGCTTTTCACTAAACGATGATAAGCAGCCATTTGGGCGCCCATCGGCTTCCATTCCGGCCGATCGGCACGACCGCATTCTCTTTAGATCCGATGAGCGGGATTATCTGCACCAACAGGTCATGCTATCCTGCCCGCCGCCGTTGTCAATTTCAGCAAAGTCTGAGAATGGTTCGGAAGGGCGCCCGTTCTCTCGCTTAACACTGAGAATGGTCGAGATTTCCCATTTCCCCGAGGGTTCGGTTTTTCAGAAAGCCTTGAGAAAATTTAGCCCGGTTACGGCGGCCTCGCACCGGGCGGCGTGATGACGTGTGTTCATAGAAAGCTGCACCGACGTTTTCCGCTGGTTTTCATCCGCCCGGTTGACCATTCGCGCAACGCTTGAATATCAGGCTGTCCAGGGCGTAACCTGCCCCTCGCCGTCCCTTAGATGGGCAGGGTGCGAGCTATGGCGAAGATCGGCTATGCGCGTGTGTCTACAGAGGAACAGTCCACCGAGGCGCAGGTGATTGAGCTGAAGCGCTTCGGCTGCACTCAGATCTTCCAGGAGAACGCGTCCGGCGCCGATCGGGAGCGCCCGCAGCTGAAGGCGGTTCTGGATCGACTGCGGCCCGGCGACACGCTGGTGGTCGTCCGCATCGACCGGCTGGCCCGCTCCCTCGCGCATCTGCTGGAGATCATTGCCACGCTGGAGGGGAGGGGCGCTGCCTTCAAGTCGTTGGGCGACCCCATCGACACCGGCAGTCCGCAGGGCAAGTTCACGCTTCAGATCCTGGGTGCCGTGGCCGAGTTCGAACGATCGCTGATCCGCGAGCGCACCCGCGCCGGCGTCAAGGCCGCCAAGGCGGTCGGCAAGCGTCCGGGGAATCCAGGGCTGCTCGACGGCGATCCTGTCGCCCGCAAGCGGCTGGCCCGGGCGCGGGCCGACGCGCTCAGCGACCGGGTGGTGGCCGGTGCGGAGGAGTTCCTGCCGGTGGTCCGCCGTCTGCGCCCCCAGGAACCCTGGGACCGGGTGGTGGACGTGCTGAACGGCGCCATGCGTAAGCGCCCTGGCAACGATGCCCGCCCCTGGACCCGAGACGCCCTGGTCCGGGCGGTCAAGCGCCTGGTGGCGGACGGGCTGGCCGAACCTGCCGTGTTGAAGTCGGCACCCCGGCGCTCGCCCAAGCTGGAGGCGCGTGATCGACGTCTGCTGGAACTGGTGGCCACCATCCACAATGCCGCCGGGGCGGAGAGGCCGACGCTGGCCCGCATCGGCCGCCAGTTGGAGCGCCAGGGCGTCCTGACGCTGACGGGTGCCCGGACCTGGGCCCCGTCCAGCGTCAAGTCACTGCTCGATCGGGCACGGTCGAAGGGCCTGCTCGCCGGGGAGAATGGTCGCGACGAGGGACAGGCCCCCGTACCGTAGTCCGGAAACAGGCCCGGCGGTCCCGCCGCCTGGGCCGCTGCCGGGCTGGCGGCGGGCAGGGGGAGCCGTTTCGCCGATCCCTGCCGACAAGGGCCTCAATGATGCGCACCACCACCATGAGGGCGATAGGCAGCGCCCTTCACGGGGACATCGACGGTCAGCGCAGGGGCAGTCGCGAAGGTCAGCGCGACCTGGATCGTCTCGCCTTCACGGAGCGGTTGCTTGAGACCGATCAGCATGATGTGCAGTCCGCCCGGCTGAAGGGCGACCGGCGCACCGGCGGGCAGGTCGATACCCCCCTCCACCTTCCGCATCCGGGCGATTCCGCCGTCCATGATATGGGTGTGCAGTTCCACCCGCTCGGCCACCGGACTTGACGCGGCGATCAGCCGGTCGCTGGTGGGGCTGGTCAGGGTCATAAAGGCCGCACCGGCGGTCGCCTGGGCGGCACCGGCACGGACGAAGGCATCGCCCACCGTCACATCGGCGGCGTCTGCAACGCCCGCCCAGAGAGAGATGGCGGCAATGAATGACAAGAGTGCTGAGGCACGCATCTTCGGATTCCTTGTTCCAGTTTGGTCGGGTCAGCCGCGGCGGGCGGGGGCCAGGGATTCGGCCTTCACCACCAGCGGCGAGAACATCAGCCGCATCGGCTCCGCGATCGCCGGCGGGGTGGTGGCCATGGTGCCGGGCGGCAGGGGCGGTTCCGGCGCGTATTCGGCCTGCAATGCCAGCGCCTGGGCATAGGGCATGCCACGCAATGTCTTCACCAGGGTCAGCGCGAAGTCCAGCCCGGCGGAGACACCGGCCCCGGTGACGATGTTGCCGTCCTGCACCACCCGTCGATCCTCCGGTATCGCCCCGAAGCGGGCCAGCAGGTCGCGGGTCACCCAATGGCCGGTGGCGCGCTTTCCCTCCAGCAGGCCCGCCATCCCCAGCAGCAGGGACCCGGTGCATACCGAGGTGACATAAGCGGCGCCCTTGGCCGTCGCGGCCAGGAAGTCCACCGTCGCGTCGTCGGCCATGGCGTCGATGGTGCCTTGGGTCCCGCCCGGCACGAACAGCACGGTCGGGCCCGGTGCCACGTCGGCGAAGGTGGCGGTCGGCAGGACGGCGAAGCCGGTGTCGGTCTTCACCGGCTCCAGGGTCTTCGCCACCAGATCCACCTTCGCCCCCATCAGGCTGGCGAAGAAGTACTGTGGTCCCACCAGGTCGAGGGCGGTGAAGCCCGGATAGACCAGCATGGCGATCCGCTCGGCCCCGTGCATGACCAGACCGGGCACCTCCATCAGCGCGGTATGGGCCTGTTCGGACACGCGCATGGCTTCGGCCAGCCGCGCCGGATCGACGGCGGGAGCGGCCAGGGCCCGGCCCGTTGCCGCCAGCGCACCGGAGGCCACGAGGGCTGCCGCCGCAGCCAGGACGTCACGGCGGGACGGGGACGAGGAACGGGGGGCTGTCATGGCGGCGGCTCCTCAGAAGCTGGCGGAGAGGGTGACGAAGGCGGAAAGCGGCTGGCCCGGGCTAACCACCGGCTGGTTCAAATACTGGTAGGGATCGAAATAGTCGGCATCGGTCAGGTTCACGACCGAGAGCGCCAGGCGCCACCTGTCGACCTCGTAGGAGACCTGAAGGTCCACCGTTTCATAGGCGGGCACGCTGAAACTGTTGGGCAGGGTGATCTCCTGCCGCCCGACAAAGGTCAGCCCGGCCCCGACGCCCAGGCCCGCCAGCGCACCGTCCAGAACGCGGTAGCGGGCGGCGATGCGGCCGGCATGTTCCGGCGTGCGGCGCAGGCGGCTACCGACGGGAATGGTCGTGTCCTCCGTCACCTCCGCATCCGTGTAGGCGTAGCTGGCGAGGAGGGAGACCGACGGCGTGGGCTCCCAGACCAGATCGGCCTCAATCCCGCGCGACCGCTGCTCGCCGGTCTGGATCTGGAATCCGGGATTGGCAGGGTCACCGACGGCGACGTTGCGCCGGGTGAGTTCGAACAGCGCCAGCGTTCCGGACAGGCCGATGTCGTCCATCGCCAGCTTCAACCCGCCCTCATAGCTGGTGGAGGTTTCCGGAACGGGCGTTTCGATACCGAAGAAGCCGCTGACCATGCGGAACCCCTCCGACCAGCCGGCGAACAAGGCCACGCCCTCCGCGACGTCGACCGTGGCACCCAGGCGCGGGCTCAGCCGGTGGTAGGTTGCATCCGTCGCTTCCCCCGCCTGGTCCAGCTTTGCCTGCGACCAGCGCAGCCCGGCCAGAAGGTGCAGCCGCTCCCCGATGCTGACCTGGTCCTGCACGAAGGCGGCGGTGGTGCTGTAATCGTCATCCTGGGTCCGGGTCAGGACGGGCACGGCACCGAAAGCGGGATCGGAGGCGGGGTTGCGGTAATCGATCAGCCCGATCGGATTGAAGTCGAAGCCGATCCGGGCAAAGTAGTCGGTGTCATCCACCTCCACCCCCGCCAGCAGGGTGTGGCGGACGCTGCCGTGGGCAAGCTCCGCCTGGAGATTGGCGTGGACGGTCCGCTGCTCCACCTCCGACGGGAGATAGGCTTTCAGCAGGGGATAGACCGTCGGCGTGGCGGCGGCCGGGGGGAAGAAGCCCGGGAAGATGAAGGACCCGTATTCTTCGAAGCTGTTGCGGTACCAGCGGGCCAGGACCGTGCCGGTGACACTGTCTGTGAACCCGTGGGTCAGGCTTGCGGAAACCATGTCGTTGCGGATCTCCGTCAACGGGGCGTCGGGCGCGCCGGAGAAGCGGTCCCGCGGCACCAGCAGGCCCTGGGATCCGACGGTGATCGCGGCGGGCAGGCCCGAATACTCCAGCTGGTCGAAGCCGGTGAACTGGCCGCGCAGGACCAGCTCCGTCCGCTCGCCGAGCTGCGCGGACAGGGCGGGATAGACGCCGTACCGCTCCCGCTCCACATCGTCGATATGGCTGTCCGCCGTTTCGTAATCGGCGGTGAGGCGCAGGGCGATGCGGTCGGCAACCGGCTGGTTGACATCCGCCGCGGCGGACAGGGTGGCGAAGCTGCCGCCGCGCAGGGTGACGCTGCCCCCCGGCTCCCTCGTCGGGGTCTTGGAGACGACGTTGATGATCCCGCCCAGCGGCGCCCCCAGCCCGCCGCCGAACAGGGTGGAGCTGGGGCCCTTCGCCACCTCCACCCGCTCGGCATTGACCAGGGAGCCCGGATCGACCGTGGGCGTGGACCCGAAGGCCGGAAGCCCGTCCAGGAAGATCTCCGCATCGAAGCCGCGGATCGACGGGTTGATCAGCACCAGCTCACTGGTGCGGGCGGGGGTCACGCCCGAGATGTTGCGCAGGGCATCCGACAGGGTCTGCTGGTCCTGTTCCTCCAGCAGGGTGCGGGTCAGCACCTGGATCGACTGCGGCACCCGGATCAGCGGCGTGGCCGTGCGCGTCGCCGCCGCACTGTCCCGCGCGGCGAAGGTGTCCCGGCGGGTACCGGTGACGATGATCTCCTCCGGCGCCCAGGTGGGGCGCGGGGCTCCCGCGCCGGTCGACGGTGCGGTTGGCTCGGCCGCGACGGCGGTGGTGGCGAGCAGCAGGGTCGAGAGGGACAGAAGAACGAGGGGTGATCTCATGGCGGTGATCCAATGCGCGATCTGATGGTTCAAAATCGGGGGGGTTAGGCCGTCCGGCCGGGGGTGCCGCCGGTCAGAAGGCGCCGCAGCAGCTCCACCGTCAGGATCAGCAGCAGGCTGGCCCCGACGAGCGGGAACAGGATGGACAGGCCGATGATGGCCGGCCAGAAGGCGGCGGGGATCCGCGCACCCTCGATCCGGCGGGGGGCGCCGAGCCCGCCGCCCGCGGGCCGGCGGCGCCACCACATGACGGTGCCGGAGATGGCCGTCAGCACGATCAGGATACACGCCAGCAGCCCCAGCCACTGGTTCACCGGGCCGAATTCGCGCCCGAGATGGACCGAAACACCGAACTCCGCCGCCTTGGCCAGGGGGCTGTAGTCCGACCACCGGATGTCCCCGAGAACCTTTCCGCTGTACTGGTCGAGATAAAGGGTGCGGGAGTCGCGGACGGGGGCGGGCAGAAGGGCAACCTTGAACACACCGGTCGTACTGCTGGGGATGCCAATGCGCAGTCCACGCAGGCTCATGCCCTCATCTGCAACGATCTGGGCCACTTTGTTGAGGTCGATCTGCTCCGTCCCGGCGCCGGACCGTGGCAGCGGTGCATGCTTGATCGCCCAACTGACCGTCGAATCCTGGTGATGCTCGGCATGGTCCTCCGATGGGGTCGTGGCCCCAGGCTGCCCGCTGGCCGGGACGATGGCACCACGGAAGTGTGGACTGGAGGTTGCCAGGGGAGAGATCGTGCCAAACTTGGCCAGGATATCGCCATAGACCCCTGCCCAGGGCAGGCCCGACAGCACCAGGAAGACCAGCGCGCCGCCCATCCAGAAGGAGGAGACGACATGTGCTTCCCGCCATCCGGCTCGGCCGCGCAGACCAAGCCGGGGCATGAAAGCGTGCAGAAGGCTCCGCCCGCGCGGCCAACCCAGGTACAGACCGGTCACGACCAGGACTATGGCCCAGCAGGCCGCCAGTTCAACGACGATCTCCCCCACCCGGCCGGCCATCAGCCCGCCATGGATTTGGCTGGCCACGGATGTCAGCCGTGTTTCCTGGTCCACCCATCCGCGGACCTCCCCGCGATAGGGATCGACGAATACGGCCAGGCGTCGCCCGTCCGGCATCGCGGCCGCCCATTCCGCCGCACGGTCCGGCCGGTCGCTGAACTGGACGCCCCGCAGCTTTGCGCCCGGCAGGGCGGCGACGATCGCCGCCCGCTGATCCTCCAACGGGGCGAAATCGCCGTCCGTCTGCGCGATACGGAGCATGGGCCCGTATAGGGCGGACTCGATTTCCGCCTTGAACAGGTAAATGGCCCCCGTTACCGCCAGGATGCAAAGGATCGGCACCACGAACAGCCCGGCATAGAAATGCCAGCGCCAGATCGTCCGATACAGGGAACCGGAGGGGGCACGTGCGGCCCCCTCCTCCGTCAGGGTTGGACCCATCGTCAGAACTCCGCGCGCAGCGATGCCAGGAACTCCCGCGGGGCGCCGGGATAGACACCCAGACGCGGGCCGACATTCGAATTCGGATCAGCGGACTCGAAGTACCGCTCATCCGTGAGGTTCTTGACATTGACCTGAGCGGTCATCGTGGTCTCGCCGATACTCCAGCGGTACCCGGCAAGCCCGTCCAGCCGGACATAGCCGGGGAGGGTGAAGGTATTGCGCGTGTCGCCGAAGCGGTCACCGACGGCATAGACACCCCCGCCGATGAACAGCCCGGCCAGGGCGTGATCCGGCTGGAACTCATAGCGGAAGGCGAGGCTGGCCGCGTGTTCGGGAACATTGACCAGGGCTTTGCCCTGGATCCCCGATGCGTCCCGGGTGACTTCGCCGTCGGTGTAGGCATAGGAGGCGATCAGATCCAGGCCCGGCAGGATGCGACCCGTCGCGTCCAATTCCAGCCCACGCGAACGTGACTCCCCGATGGCGATGCTGTCGGCGGGGTCGGGAGTAGACAGGTCCGGCGTCAACCGATTGGACAGGGTCAGATTGTAAAGCGCCAGGGTCACGGAGAAACGGCCGTCCGCGGTTTCCGCCTTGGCGCCGATTTCATACTGCTCCCCGCCCTGGGGCGGCTGCGTCTGCCCGGTGGCGGTAATCCCCTGGTTGGCCCCGAAGGACTGCGCCCAGCTGGCATAGACACTGGCGGAGCCTGTGATCTCATACAGGGCCCCAAGCCGGGGGCTGACCTCCCGGTCGCGGCGACGGACATTGTTCACATCGAACAGCTGTTCCGCCTCCTCCCGCGATCCGGCGGGGGACCGGCCCGTATCGGCCTGATCCCAGCGCAGACCGGCCAGCAGATGGATCTTTTCCCCGATCGTGATCTGGTTCTGACCATAAACCCCGACGAATTCGTTGCGGAAATAGGAGACGTTGCGCCCGGCTGTCGTCGGGACCGTCCGCGCCAGATCGAAGACCGCGCGTGGAATGCCGTAGCTGGCCGCCGGGTTGAAAAGATCGATGGTCAGGGCCGGGTTCGGCGTCCGGAAGTTGCCGAAGGTCGAATAGAAGCTTTCCTGGTAAAGATAGTCGATCCCGAACAACAATGCATGTTCCACATTTCCGTGGCGAAGCTTGCCGACCAGGTCGAGATTGGTCGAATAGGCTTCGGAATCGGTAATCTGGAAGAAAATGTTCCGCTCCATCCGGGTGGCGCCGTCCGGCAGAGCGCTGAAGGCTGGAGCCGGATTGATGAAATCGTCCTGGGTTTCATTGAAGACCGCGGCGACACGGCTGCGCAGCCCCCAATCCTCCGAGAAGTCGTGAGAGATCTGGCTGGTGACCTGTGTCCGGTCGAAGGTGTCGACCGTATCGTTCGGATCGCCGTAGGACCGTTCGACCGGGACATCGATGGGCCGCGTCCCAAGCACAGGGATGCCGAAATCCGCGATGTAGTCCTGCTCCGAGTGTTCGACGCCCACGGTCCATTCCGTGGCTTCGGACAGGCGCCAGCGCAGGCTGGGCGCGATCAACCGGCGGTCGTTGCGGCTCAGATCGCGGAACGTCTCTCCATCCTGGTAGACACCGATCAGGCGATAGGCGATGGCGCCATCCTGCGTCAGCGGGCCGGTCGCATCGACAAGGCCCCGGATGGTGTCATGGGGTCCCGCCTGTACCTCGGCGACATAGGCCGCTTCACCCAAGGGCCGTCGGGTGACGATGTTCACAATGCCACCAGGCTCGGATCGGCCATATAGGACGGAGGCCGGGCCCTTCAACACCTCCACACGCTCGATCACGGCGCTGTCGAACTCCCCGCGCTCGGCGTTGGCGGTGACGTTCAGCCCGTCGATGAACACGCGCCGCGCGTCGGCAAAGCCGCGGATGATGAAGGAGTTGCCCGACCCGATGGAGCCGTTGGGGCGGACACTGCTGACATTCTCCAGGGCATCGCGCAGCCGTGGCAGTTTCAGGTCCTCCATCACCTGGGCGGAAACCGCGTTGACCGCGACCGGGGTCTGCAGCAGCGGCGTGTCGGTCTTCGTGCCGGCTGACGACCGGACAACGCGGTAATCGGTACGCCAACCGAGGACGATGATCTCCTCGATCGCGCCGGACTGAGCGGCCGGCGTCTTGGCCGGTTGGGTCTGGGCAGGCTGGGTTTGGGCCGCAGCGGCACCGACACCGGCACAGGTGGCGAGCAGCAGGGTCGAGAGGGACAGCAGCGTGAGCGAACGGTTCATGGTTGGTCTCATGGATCGGATGTCAGGGGATCGCGGCGCTTGCGGCGATCAGGATGAAAAGCAGCAGCGACAGGGCGACGAACCGCGGCAGGAGCGGATCGGCGGACTGCCGGTGCACGATCGGTCGGGAGGGCCGGTTCATAGCCGAATCTCCTCAAGCCGCGGCCGATGGCCGGCGGCATGCAGGGCGGTGAGCAGGGCGTCGCGGAAGGCGGTACGCTCGTCGGGGGTCAGCAGGGCGCCAAGCTCCTGGGCGCGGTCGCGGCAACGCAGCTCGATCCGGCGCACCGCCCCGGTCACGTCCACGGTGCTGCGCAACGTCGATCCGAACAGGGACAGGCTTTCCTGCCTCCCCATAGCATCGGTTGCGTCACCCCAAGTGAGGTGCAGCAGACCCGGCCACAGGCGGACCCGTTCCCACCGGCAGGATGCCCGGCGGTGGCCGGTGAGGGCGGCGAGCAGCACCGCCCAGGATGCCAATGGCAACGGCGTCAGGGGCCAGGCGGCGCTCAGCGCAAACAGACAGGCGGTGGCGACGGCGACAGCCAGGAAGACGCCCACCACGACACGATGCGCCCGCGCGCCCATCGGCACCGGCGGGGTGATGAGCACGTCGAAATCGGGCGGTTCATCACAGGGCGGGGACGATGGGGACCAGGTCGGCGATGGGGAAGGGAACGCGGCGCGGTCGCAGGGAAGCGACCCCGTCGGAAGGGTGAAATGGTGCTGCATGGAGGGTATCCGTACCCATGGGGATGGACCGGCGGCGCCGATCCCCCCTGCCGACGGACGGTCGGCGGGCGGACAGGATCAACCGCGCTCAAGCCAGGGAGGGGCCGGGCGCGGGCGGGGCTCGTGCAGGATGGTCGTTGTGCCGGCAACCGGGTTGTGCCGGCAGGCTGCCGCGTCGCGGCATCATGGGGCTGCCGGGCCAGATGACGGCCAGCAGCAGGATCAGCAAAGGCACCAGGGCCAGGGGAAGACCTGCGAAGGCGCAGAGCGGCGAGGGGGGAATTCCGGTGTTCCCCGGGTCGGACTCCTGCAGCGGCAGACCGTCCGCATCGACCAGGATCGTCCGCTCGCCCATACCGGTACAGATGACCAACGCGAACCCGCCGCGGGACGCCGCCTCCGCATCGGGCATGAACCCTGCCGGGATCAGGGCGCGCACGAACATGACCACCAGCAGGATGCCGGCGACCCAGGGAGCGATCCGTTCGCTGCGCAGGTCCTTTCCAAGGCTCATGGGGTCATCAATGATCGGATGGGAAGGTCGCGTCAACGATCCAGATCAATCCGAGGCTGCGGCAAATGCAGCCGGCTTGAATCGGCATCCGATCTCACCGTTCACCCTCTTGACCAAGCTGCAAAAGCGCTACCGTTCCCGCCTTGACCAACATCTGCCAATGACGCTGTCTGTGCTTCGGCGTCATGCGCGTGGGCGTGTGGCCCACCTCCAGGAACGCGCGTTCCACTGCGGTCTTGACCATGGTCGCAGATATGATCTTCAGCGGTTGCTCACGATTTTTGGGCTTTGCCGGTACAGGTGCACGGGCCCGAAGCTTGCGCAGGTTTTGCTTCCAAACACGCCGTTTCCATGCCGCCCGCCGCAGCGACGCAACCGCCATGGCTGACCTCCCACCTACTGGAATCACTCGGTAGAGGAAGGGACTATCCAGTTTAAATTTGGAGCATGTCGCCTGTGGTCGCCGAATGGTGTCGCCGGAGAAGAGGTGCCGAACAAAGGCAGCGTGCTGCTCCGACGCAACGCGTCGGATTGCCTCGAAGTCGGGCTGGTTGCCATAGGGAACGGCCAGGACGGTCGAGAGCCTGGTGAGGCGCTCTGGATTCAGCGTCCCGTTGGGATCACCAAAACCCAGACCGACAACGAACCTGCTTAAAAGTTCGCCCGGCCAGACGTCCAGCAGCATGTCGAAAACGGCACGAGCCGTCGTGGCCGGCTCTACCTCGGTCGCTCCCGGATGTAGTCGCAGTCCTACCAGCAGCGACCATGTCGGCAACGACAGCAGTTGCCAGGCCAGCAGCAACGAGAGCGCCCGGTCATTCCGGGTCTCGAGCGGAAGCGGTGACGGTCGGCCCAGCTGAACCGGCTCGTAGCTTCGGACCACTCGGTAGACCGCAAGATCGCGCAGGGTGTCGTAGGCTTCCAGACGCACCTGGAGGAAGCTGTTGAGAAGATGGGCGAAATGTACGACCGAGCCCGCGCTGACGGCGGGGCGGCTCGTCGGCATGTAGTTCCCCAGGATGTCAGGATCGAAGGCCGCCCGGTCCAGGATCGACAGGATCTCCCGAACCCGCACATAAACCGGCCCAAGGTCCATCCCCGGTGCAATCTCGTCCGTCCTGGGGAACGGTGGGTGCAGCGGACAAACCATACGCCAAGCCGCCCGCGCGCCGAGGAGGCTCACTGGCCGTCCGGCCCGAGCCGACGCCGTCGCTGTGCAGAGCGGACAGGGTGTATCGTGGTTCAGTGCTGCCGAGGCGAGATCCGGGTCAAGCCCGATGAAGGTCATGGCCAACTGGCGATATCCTCCTCCGGCTGTGGCAAGGGAACCACCGGGATGGTCGGGACTTTGGCAAAGACCGTCGCCTCAGGCCAAGGCTGGAACGGCGATCTGATCGAGGATGTCATCGGCTGTGATCCTCTCCTCTCCGCTCAGCACCGCGCAGGCGGCGTGCTCCAGCAGGATTTCGAAGACAGCCGCGGTGACGCCCTGCCACTGGTTCAGCAGAGCCTTCAGAGCCCGGGCGGTAAGGACTGAGGGGCGGCGCAACGGCAATGTCCGCAGGATGCTGCCGACAAGGGCTGTGAACTCCTCTCCGGCCCCCCAGGCCGGAAGTTCCTCGACCTGGAACCGGCGCGCCAGCTGCCGGTCCGTGAGCAATGCCTCCCGAGCCTCCTGGGTGCCGAACAGCACCAATGGTATGGCGAGTTCGTTGGCCAAGTGGCGGATCACCGCCAGCATGGTCCGCTGCTGGCGCAGCGAGCCGAGCAGCACATTGTGCGCCTCGTCCATGAGGATCTGGCGCACGCCCATGGCGCGGTAGAGGTCGCGGATGCGGGTCGCCATGAGCGGAAGGTTCATGCGCTGGTCCGTGATCGGGGCGTCAACAGCCACCAGGAGTTGTCCATAAAGCCATTTCACATCGCAGACCGGCGGCATCTCGATCCCGACGACGGGTGTACGGCGCACGCCGGCCTGCTTGTCGAACACGGCCGGGTGTTCGCGCAGGTACTTCTCGAAGATCGTCGTCTTGCCCTGTCCGGACCCACCCCAGATCAGGATGTTGGGCTTGAGCGACCCCTTGGGTCGGTCGCGTCGCTCGGCCATGAGATCGAGCAGATACCGGCAGCGCGGATAATCCGTGTAGCGGCGCGAACGAATGCGCGCCACCCGCTCCGCCGCATCGAGATCGACCGCTTCCCGCCCGAGAGGACCGAGGTGGCTGTGAGGGTCACTCATCCCAGACCTCCGTCTCATAGAAGGGCAGCTCCAGGGGGCGATCCTCATCCCTGTCCGTATCCCCGGATACTGGCGGTACGTGGTTGGGCGGAGGCAACATGGCCGGTCTCGGCATGGCGCCGCTTCGGGCAAGCTCAAGTCGGGCCTTGCGGCTGCTCCCGCGGATCTCTTCGAGCCTGCGCCGGCGCAGCAGGACCATGCTGAAGATCATCTCCTCGTCGACACCAGCCCGGCCCTGACGCCGCAGGGCCCGGACCGCGGCCCGGTGTTCCCATACGGAGATCGCCGGCCGCCGCAGGTTGCGGTAGGGAACCTCCAGATAGCCGCCGCTGGCGCCGCGCACATACAGCTTCGACATGTCCGCTGGATTGTAATGGACGACGAGCTTCTCCTCGTTGTTCAGCGCCCCGACCAACGCGTCGTGCCAGTAACGGATGCCGAACAGGTGGATGCCGTCGCGCTGCATCCGCCGCTCCTGCCAGGGCAGGAAGTCCCGGTGAAAATCTCGAAGGTTCGGGGGCATGCGGAACGCCATGCTTGCCGTCAAATCCATCCATCGCGCCTGGGGCGAGGTTTGGATGCCCTCATGGAAGCTGGCCTGGTGCTCCAGGATGATGCTGGCCACCATCCACTCGATTTCGCTGATCGTCAGGCAGGCCTTTCCCATGGAATCGTAGGCGCCACGCTCCTTGATGTTGGAGAAGGTTGTCCCGTCGAGCAGGTGAAGCTCCTGCGACAGGTGCCCGATCCGCCGTTCGACATGACCACCGTACTTCGGCCGCCTGACCGGTCGATACTGCACCTCGATGCCATAATCTTCGCAGGCCCGGATGAAGGCGCGGGAGTGGAACTCCTTGGCATTGTCGACATGCACGGTTTCGGGCAGGCCCTGCACGGGCCACGCCGCCGGCAACCCGCGCGTTGTCAGCCACGTGCTCTTGTCCATGACGGTGTGCAGCAGACAGCAGGCGACGCTCGTCGCCGATGGCGGATCGAAGGTCAGGTAGAACCCGCCATACATCCGGGTGCAGACGTCGACCGCAAGGCTGACATGGGGACGCCCGATCGGCTCGCCCGTCTCCTCCTCGACGGCAATGACATCGGCGGGGGTATGGTCGATCTGGACGATCTCAAGCGGCCGTCCTGCTGCGCACGCCTCCAGCACCGGATCGAACTTGTCGGCCGCCGCTTTCGGCCCGCGGCGGCGCTTGAGCTGCTCGCGCTTGCTGATCTCCGCCAGCCGGGTCAGCACCGTTCTGCGGGCAGGACGTTGCAAACCCTCGCCGTGGCACCGGGCATGGATGTCCTTGACCAGCTTGGCCTTCTTCGGCTGAAGCTGCTTGAGGTAGTTGTTCTCGATCTCGTCCTTGATGATGGCCTCGACGCGGGGATCCAGAAACCGTCGGCCGATAGCAGGGCCCGGTGCCCTGGGCAGCAGCGAGCGTGTCCGCGGGTCGGCCGTGTAGGCCTTCATCAGGCGATAGAGATAGGATCGTGTAAGTCCCAGTTCCGCCGCGGCCGCCGCCACCAGCTCGGTGCGCGCGCCGTAGGGAATGTCCGCCTCGGCCAGCTTGCGGATCACCGGCTCCCGGGCTCTGGCAAGGGCCCAGGCCTCGTCGGAGGCCTGCACAGGGGGCGGCGGGCGCTTCATGACTTTTCCCCTGAATTAGGGGTTAGCTTTCCACAGATCGGGTTACTTTTCTACCGATTCATGTGCAACGCGACCGCCGCAAAGGTGCAGATTTCCTCATGCACTTTTCTACTCAATCGGTGAAAAGCGACACCGGAAAACCGCCAGACTCCGGCCGACAACAGGGCGTGGAACAGGGCCACGGAACAGGGCGCACCGGGGCTTACGCCTGATGGCGGCGGCGGCGGCGGCGGCGGCATCGGCGGGAAGCGCGAGCAGGGGAGCGGGCGGGACCATGGGCAGGCGGGGCAGGGCGGCAGGCGGAGCAGGATCGGCCGCGGTCGGGGAGACGGCGCCCGGGGCGACCGCCCCCGACACCCGGCGGCGCGCCCGGCCGCTGCCCCCGACCCTGGCCTTGCCCGCGGGGCTGCCCCTGCCCGACCAAGTGACGGCCCTGCTGGCGACCCTGCGGCCGGGGCTGCTGCCCGCGGGCGTACTCGACCGGGCCGACCAGGCGACGCTCCAGCACCTGCTCGCCCTGGCCGAGCGGCCGAACAGCCGCCGGGCCTTCGAGAGCGACCTGCGCTACCTCTCCGCCTGGGCCGAGGCCGCCCTCGGCCTGCCCCTCGCCGCCCTCATGGCAGCGCCGGACGGCCACGCGCCCGGCCCCGGCGCGCCCCCAGTCAAGACGACCCCAGTCCGCACGACCCCAGTCCGGACGATCCCCGGTCAGTCCACTCCGGCCACCCGGGCGCCCGGCCCCTGGACCCGGCGGTGCTGGCCAAGTTCGTCGCCCACCACCTCTACGATCCCGAGGCCCGGGCCCGCGACCCGGCCCACGGCATGCCCGCGGCGGTGGAGGCCGATCTCCGTGCCCGCGGCCTGCTGCGCTCGGCCGGGCGCCCGGCGCTCGCCACCGTGCGCCGGCGCCTGGCCAGCCTCGCCCGGCTGCACCGCCTGCTCGGCCTGCCCAGCCCGACCGAGGATCCCGGCTTCCGGGCCGTGCTCGCCCCCGTCGCCCGCACCGCCCGGGGGCCGCGCCGGCGCAAATCCGCGCTCGCCATCGACCTCGCCCTGCTGCGCCGCCTGCTCGCCGCCTGTCCGCCGACCCCGGCCGGGGAGCGCGACCGGGCCCTGCTCTGGACCGCCTGGGCCTCCGGCGGCCGACGGCGCTCCGAGCTGGCCGCCCTCACCGTCGAGCAGCTGGAGCGGGTGCCGGACGGCTGGCGCCTGCGCCTCGGCCGCACCAAGACCAGCGAGGCCGATGATGACACGACCGTGCCCCTGCTGGGGGAGGGGGCACAGGCCCTGTCCCGCTGGCTCGCCCTCGCCGGCATCTGCCGCGGCGGGGTGTTCCGGGGGGTGGACCGCTGGGGCGGCATCGCCGACCGGCCGCTTTCGCCCAAGGCCGTCAACGACATCGTCAAGGCCGCCGCCGCCCGCGCCGGCATCGATCCGGCCCGGGTCTCCGCCCACGGCCTGCGGGCGGGCTTCTACACCGAGGCACAGCGCTGCGGCATCCCCCTGCCCGATGCCATGCGCATGACCCGCGCCCGCGACATCCGCACCGCCGCCGCCTACTACACCCCCGGCGAAGCCCTGGCCAACCCGGCCGCCCGAATGGCCGAGGGGCCGGGGGAGGGGAGTTGACGGCGGCGAGCGCGGGAGCCCCGCCGCGCGCCCGCTCGTTCGTTCAGTAGACGCCGGCAGCGTCCGCACCGAGCCGCCGACCCTATCCCCGATCGGCGCTCCTGCCGCCGATCGGGGCGAATGCACTGCCGCATGATCCCGCACCATCCCGGCGGACCCGTGCCCGCTAAAGGTGAAAACCTGCCTGCCGTCGGATTGCCCATGACCCCATCTTCTCAGGCGTTGGGGGATCCGGCAAAGCCGGGGCGGTTCACTGCAGGCTTTGGGACGCCTACGGTGATGCCGGAAATCGCACTCAGGCGCCTTCGCTGGAACTTTGCAACAGAGCCATCATGGAAACTGTTGCATGCAGTCATGAAGGGGACAAGCTGCACCCGATAGTCCTCTGGACGGCCTGAGCCATTGTTCACACCACCCATGCCAAGATGAAAGAGCAGGCGGGCTTGGGGCGACTCCCATGAGGTTGTAGACCGCTTCGATTTGGCCGGCTACAATCACATAAAGGGAGGCGTCCTCCTTCCAATCGTGACGGGGGCGCGGCACATGGCGTTCATGGTAGCATGAAAGGTTACGTACACACCGGGGGTAATCACCCCCTGGAACGCCGCCCCCGCTCGAACGTCGTCACGGTGGACCTTTTCGCGGGCGCTGGCGGCTTCTCGCTCGGGGCGATGCTGGCTGGGCTCCGGGTGGTGGCTGCCGTCGAGATGGACAAGGACGCCTGCTGGACCTACCGGCACAACTTGGTCGACCCCCTCGACGACGGCCCCTCCCTGTTCGAGCAGGACATCCTCGGCCTGGACCCCCGGCACCTCATGTCCAAGGCGTGCCTCAGCCCGGGAGAGTGCGACATCCTGGTCGGCGGCCCCCCATGCCAGGGCTTCTCCACGCACAGGCTTAAGGGGGTGGGTGTCGACGACCCCCGCAACAGCCTCCTGCTGCGCTACTTCGAGTTCGTCGCCGCGCTGCGGCCGAAGTTCTTCTTGGTCGAGAACGTCCCGGGCCTGCTATGGCCGAGGCACGAGAAGTTCCTGAAGGACTTCTACGCTAAGGCCGCCGAGATCGGCTACGTGGTCGACCAGCCTCGCATCCTGAACGCGCGCGACTACGGGGTGCCCCAGAACCGCAAGAGGGTATTCCTCCTTGGCCGCGACTCGGCGACTACCGTTCCCACCGTGGCCTGGCCACCGCCCCAGACGCATCGCGCGCCCACGGACTGCGGACCGGGCCGGTCGGACCTGCCGCCATGGCGGCTTGCCGCGGAGGTTTTCGTCCCCGGGCCCCAGGGCGACCCCAACGACAGGCACATGAACCCTACCCCAGCCATGGTCCAGCGCTTCCAGAGCACGCCAACCGACGGGGGCACGCGGCACCAGTCCAACTGCGAGCTGCCCTGCCACAAAGACCATGACGGGCACAACGACGTCT
>JBJOKR010000040.1:0-27159 GCA_046045995.1 Pseudomonadota bacterium
GCCTGGAGTTCACCTCCAAGATGAACGCGCTGGACGACCAGATCATGGCCATGATCCGCAAGGCGATCGAGATCATCGGCGACGGCAAGAAGGGCCCTTACAAGGCCTTGGTCGTGCATAACGAGGCGCAGAACTTCTCTGTCGGCGCCAATCTGGGTCTTGCCCTGTTCGCGCTGAACATTGGTCTCTGGCCGCAGGTGGAGCAGTCCATCGCCGATGGTCAGATGACCTACAAGGCCCTGAAATACGCGCCGTTCCCCACGGTGGCCGCACCGTCCGGCATGGCGCTGGGCGGCGGTTGCGAGATCCTGCTGCATTGTAGTGCCGTCCAGGCCCATGCGGAGCTGTACACCGGCCTGGTGGAGGTCGGCGTCGGCCTGCTGCCCGGCTGGGGCGGGTGCAAGGAGTTGATCCTGCGCCACACCGCCAACAAGCGCCGCCCCGGTGGCCCGATGCCGCCGCTCGCCGCCGCTTTCGAGGCGATCAGCACGGCCAAGGTCGCCAAGTCCGCCTTCGAGGCGAAGGAGATGCTGATCCTGAACAAGGATGATGCCATCACCTTCAACAAGGACCGGCTGCTGGCCGATGCCAAGGCCAAGGCCCTGGCCATGGCCGCCGATTACAAGGCGCCGGAGCCGCCGAAGGAAATCCGCCTGCCCGGCCCCACGGCCAAGGCGGCCCTTGAACTGGCGGTGGAAGGCTTCGCCCTCCAGGGCAAGGCCACGCCCCACGATGTGGTGGTGTCCAAGGCGGTGGCCTCCGTCCTGTCCGGCGACAAGACCGACATCACCCAGGTCCTTACCGAGGACGACCTCTACGCCCTGGAACGCAAGTTCTTCATGGAACTGGTGCGGACCACCGGCACCATCGACCGTATCGAGCACATGCTGGAAACCGGCAAGCCGCTGCGGAACTGAGTTTGGCGCGTACCCCGTAGGTCGGATTAGCGGCAACGCCGCGTAATCCGACAGCAAGCGCTCCGGCGGCCGATGTCGGATTACGCTTCGCTAATCCGACCTACGATCCAACCGACCTACGGACTTTCATCGAAACCCAATTGCCTCCCATCGCCCATCGTTCCGAATCCGGAATATCCAAAGCGTCCCGGTGCCGGGCCGGTGGGGGAGGGGAGAGCGGATGCGAGAAAGGAAAGCATCATGCCCGTCTACAAGGCCCCGCTTGAGGACATCAACTTCGTCCTCAACGACGTTCTGAACGCCCAGTCGCTGACCAAGCTGCCCGGCTATGAGGATGCGACGCCCGACCTGATCTCCGCGGTGCTGGAGGAGGCGGCGAAGCTGTGCGAGAACGAGCTTCAGCCCCTGAACCGCTCCGGCCACGAGGAGGGGTGCCATTACGAGAACGGCGTGGTGCGCACGCCCAAGGGCTTCAAGGAAGCCTATGACAAGTATGTCGAGGGCGGCTGGCAGGGCCTGTCCTTCGACACCGAATACGGCGGCCAGGGCCTTCCGCACACCATCGGCTTCGTGATGGAGGAGCTGATGTGCTCCGCCAACATGGCCTTCGCCATGTATCCGGGCCTGACCCATGGTGCGATGAACGCCATCCACGCCCATGCCAGCGACGAGCTGAAGCAGCGCTACCTGCCCAAGATGGTCAGCGGCGAGTGGTCGGGCACCATGTGCCTGACGGAACCCCATTGCGGTACCGACCTGGGTCTAATGAAGACCAAGGCCGAGCCGAATGAGGATGGCACCTTCAAGATCACCGGCACCAAGATATTCATCTCCGCCGGCGAGCACGACCTGACGCAGAACATCATCCACCTGGTGCTGGCGAAGATCGTCGGCGGTCCCCCGGGCATCAAGGGGGTGAGCCTGTTCATCGTGCCGAAGTTCCTGCCCACCGACGACAACGAGCCGGGCGTGCGCAACGGCGTGATGTGCGGGTCCATCGAACACAAGATGGGCATCATGGGCAACGCCACCTGTGTCATGAACTTCGATGAGGCGACCGGCTGGCTGGTGGGTGAGCCCCACAAGGGCATGCGCGCCATGTTCACCATGATGAACGCCGCCCGGCTGGGTGTCGGCATGCAGGGCCTGGGTGTCGGTGCCGTCGCCTATCAGAACGGTCTGGCCTATGCCAAGGACCGCCTGCAGGGCCGCGCGCTGAGCGGCACCAAGGAGCCGGAGAAGCCGGCCGACCCGCTGATCGTGCATCCGGACGTGCGCAAGAACCTGCTTCATGCCAAGGCCTTCGTCGAGGGCTCCCGCGCGCTCGGCTACTGGGTCGGCATGATGATCGACATGTACGAGAAGCACCCCGACCCGAAGGTGAAGCAGGAGGCGGAGGATTTCGTCGCATTGCTGACCCCGGTGGTGAAGGCCTACTTCACCGATGTGGGCTATGAGGTCGCCACCAACATGCAGCAGATGTATGGCGGCCACGGCTACATCCGCGAATGGGGGATGGAGCAGTTCGTGCGCGATGCCCGCATCGCCATGATCTACGAAGGGGCGAACGCCATCCAGGCGCTTGACCTGGTCGGCCGCAAGATGCCCCAGAACATGGGCCGTCTGCTCCGCCGCTTCTTCCACCCGATGCAGCAGGAGCTGGAGACCAGCATGGCCAACCCGGCCCTGATGGAATTCGTCGGCCCCCTGTACAAGGCCTTCGGCAAGCTGCAGCAGGCGACCGCCGTCGTCGCCCAGAAGGGCATGGCCCGCCCCGATGAGGCCGGTGCTGCCAGCACCGACTACCTGCGCATCTTCGGCCTGGTCAGCCTTGGCTGGATGTGGCTGAAGATGGTGAAGGTGGCGAATGAGAAGCTGGCAGAGGGCGGGGCGGAGAAGGCCGCCTTCTACGACGCCAAGGTCAAGACCGCCCGCTTCTTCATGGAGAAGATGCTTCCCGAGGTGGATTCCCGCTTCAAGAGCCTGATGTCCGGGTCGAAGACCATGATGGATCTGGACGTGGAGCAGTTCTGATCCAGTCTTGGATAAGGCAGCGGAAGGGCCCCGGTGGAAACGCCGGGGCCTTTTTCGTTGCACCTCCCGCGAACCACGGCGGGGTCCGTGAAGCCCGTCCATGGCACAGAACCCCGCCGCCGGTGTTTCCCCGGGACCTGTTGTCCCCGTCGCCCCGGCGATCGTCGCCGGGATGGCGGGCCATTCCGGAGGATGTTCATGGCCCATTCCCCCGCCCGAAACCGGCTGGACAACCTGCGCCATCATCTCCAGGCGGAGAATGGGGATCTGGTCGGTCTGGTCGATGCCTACAGCGCCATGGACCGGGTCCTGCGCGGCATGCGCCTGATGGGGCGGGAGGACAGCCTGACCGACCGGATCGGCTGGTGGCCCGTCGTCTCCCTGGTCGGGCTTTTTTCCGCGGGCAAAAGCACCCTGATCAACGACCTGCTGGGCCAGCCGGTCCAACGCACGGGCAACCAGGCGGTGGATGACAAGTTCACCGTCATCTGCCACGGCACGGAACTGCGCGACCTGCCGGGCACGGCGCTGGACGTGGACCCCCGCTTCCCCTTCCACGCCATGGGGCAGGAGATTGAATCCGTCGCCCCGGGGGAAGGCAAGATGGTGGATCGCTTCCTGGCGCTGAAGACCGTTCCGTCGGAACGGCTGAAGGGCCTGATCCTGGTGGACAGCCCAGGCTTCGACAGTGACGACTACCGCGCCGCCACCCTGCGCCTGATCGACCATATCCTGGACCTGTCGGATCTGGTCCTGGTGGTCTTCGATGCGCGCAAGCCCGAACCGGGGGTGATGCGCGACACCCTGGCGAAGCTGGTCGCCCGGGTGAAGGACCGGGCGGATGCCAACAAGTTCCTGTTCATCCTGAACCAGATCGACAGCACCGCGCGGGAGGACAATCTGGAGGAGGTGGTGGGTGCCTGGCAGCGGGCCCTGGCCTCTGTCGGGATCACAGGCGGGCGCTTTTATTCGATGTACAGTGAGCGTGCTGCCGGCGACGCCGCCGTGCAGCCCCGCCTGCGGGAGATCAGCCGCCGCGACACAAGCGAGATCCATCAGCGCATCCGGGAGGTGCCGTCCGTCCGCGGCTACCGCATCGCCGGTGGGCTGGAGGCGGTGACGAAGGACCTGCGTGACGATGTGGTGCCGAAGCTGACGGCGGCGCTGGCCCGCTGGCGCCGCATCGTCCGCCGGATCACCTGGGCGGTGGTGCTGGGTGCCCTGGTCCTGGCGGCGGTGATCATCGGTCTGGTGATGGGCGACCCCACGACGGATATCGATCCGCTGGGCTGGTCCTTCTGGACCGTGGCGGGGCTGCTGGTCCTGCTGGTCCTGGCCCTTCGCGCCTGGGGCGGCCGGATCGCCGCCCGCCGGGTGGCGCGGGACGTACCCGAACGGCGTGGGGCCTTCCAGTTGGAACTGCGCCGCGCCTTCCTGGCGGCCACGCGCTGGCCCCTGTTCCTGCGCCGCCGACCCGTCGGCTGGTCCCGCCGCACCGACCGCAGGCTGGATCGCATCCACGAACAAGTGGCGGTGGAGGTGCGGCGGATGAACGACCGCTACGCCCGCCCCGGCGCCGCGCCCGCCGAAACCGCCGCAAACACCGCCCCCGCCGGTTCTGCCCCCGCCGGTTCGGCCGCCCCCGGTTCGGCCGCCCCCGGTTCGCCCGCAACGCCCCGGACCGTGGAAGTGGTGCCCCCGGCGGACCGCGACCCCGGCCTGGGCCGCATCTCCGGCGCGGGCTGACGGGGTAGCCGGGGCGATCAGGGCAGCGCTGGAATCAGCGCGTCCAGGGCCGCCCGGAAGCTGTCGGGCACGCCGCGGCCGCAGGCGATATGCTCCACCTCCAGCATCGGGGAATCGGGGAAGACCCGGGGCTCCAGCAATCGCCCGCCCTCTCCCTCGCAGCGCAGGACGGGGGCGAAACTCTCCCCCGCCAGGACGTAATCCGCACGCCCGCCGCAGACCAGATCGGTGGTCCGGATGGTGGCGGCACTCAACTGTGCCCGGCGCGGGCTGTAGCGCTCCAGCAGCCGTTCCGTCTCCTCCCCGTAGCTGATGCCCCGGCGCCAGGCCAGCAGCAATCCCTGGTCCCGCAGCAGGTCGGACAGCCGCCCATGCAGGGCGATCGACGGATGTCCGGGCAGGGCAAAGGCGGCCAGACGCCCCGGCGCGAAGGTTGGGCGGGAGAACCACAAGACCCCTTCCCGCTCCACCGTGCGGGACACCTGGGGCAGGCAGACGGCCCCGTCCGGCAGGGTGGCCATGCGCAGCGCCCGTTCGAACGGCACCTCCGACCGCACCTCCACCCGCGCCCGCTCCGCCTCCGGCAGCCGGGCCAGAAGGGTGCGCAGGCTGCCCGGACCATCGGCCTGGGTGATCATGGGTCGATCCAGATGCTCCGCCCGGGTCAGGATCAGCAGGACCCGGCCTGCCGCGGGCGCCATCTCCCCCGTGCTGTCAGGGGCAGCCGGCTCCGCCCGTGCCGTCCCACCGCAAAGCAGCAGCAGCCCGGTCACCATCAGGCAGCGGATCAGGGTCTGGGGGGATCGGGTCGCTGGGATCGGTCGGGACGGGCGGCGCGGCACGGCGCATCCTTGCTCTGGCGGGAAAGGCTATGGCAGGAAACCGCGAGACACTACCAGCGGGCGAGGCTGCGCTTCAATGCGCGACAGGGCGGCGCCCTGCACTGCATCCTCAACCCCCGCCCGTACGTCTCCCGCGCCCTCCAGCGCCGAGCACTGGACATATGCCGCCGCCGCGTTAGACCTGTGCGGACGGGAAACGGGAGGGGGTGGGGCATGTTGGATGCGCAGTTCCGGCGGATGATCGACCCGCCCCTGACCCGGGTGGGTGCGGTCCTGGCCCGGGCGGGCATCACGGCCAACCAGGTGACGGTGGGCGGATTCGTCATCGGGGTGGCCGCCTTCCCCTTCCTGGCCTTGCAGATGTATGGCTGGGCCCTGGCCTGCATCCTGTTGAACCGCCTTGCCGACGGGTTGGACGGGGCGGTCGCCCGGGCCCCGGTGGGGGGGACAGGCGCGGCGGCGGGGCCCAGCGACCTGGGCGGGTATCTGGACATCACGCTGGATTTCATCTTCTACGCCGGAATCCCGGTCGCCTTCGCCCTGGGCCGGCCGGAATCGGCGCCCGTCGCGGCCATCCTTGTCTTCAGCTTCGTCGGCACCATGGCCAGTTTCCTTGCCTTCGCCATCATCGCAGCCAAGCGCGGAATCGTGACGGAGGCGCGGGGGCGCAAGACCATCTATTACCTGGGCGGCCTGGCGGAGGGGGGGGAGACGATCCTGTTCATGGTGCTGATCTGCCTGCTGCCCGACCTGTTCGTCTGGCTGGCGGGGGGCTTCACCCTGCTCTGCTGGATCACCACCGCATCCCGCATCGCCCAGGCGGTCCAGACCTTCCGGGCTTGATCCGCCGCCGGAACAGGGCACCACCCCCTCCTGTTTTCCCGCCATGGGGCGGGGCCGGCGTTGGGCGCGGCCGGCCTTGGCGGGGGAGGTGGCGTGTGCCCCAGGATCTGGTTGCCCGGCGGGCCGCGCGTGCCCCGATACCCGCCCGGACCGGCGATGCCGCACCGATCCTGGTGCCAGGGGTGACCTGCTGGCGCATCGCCCGGGCCGACCGGTTCAGCCTGATCGTCGACGCGGCCGATTATTTCGCCGCTGCCTGTGCGGCGATGGCGCAGGCGGACCGGTCGATCATCGCCGTTGGCTGGGAATTCGACCTGCGCATCCCGCTGCGCCCGGACCTGCCCCCCGATGCGGTGGAGCGCAGCCGCCTGGGCCCCGTTCTCCAGCGCCTTGTGGAACGCAACCCCCGGCTGGAGGTATTCATCCTGCAATGGGACGGGGCCGTGCTGCGCACCGTGGCGACCCAGATCGTGCCCCTGGCGATGTTGAGCCTGATGGCGGTGCCGCGCATTCATGTCCGCCTGGACGGGGATCATCCCCTGGGCGCCAGCCACCATCAGAAGATCCTGGTGGTGGATGACAGCCTGGCCTTCTGCGGCGGGATCGACATGACGGCGGAACGCTGGGACACATCCGACCACGCCCCCGGCGACCCCCGCCGCCGCCGACCGGACGGCACCCTGTACGGCCCCTTCCACGACGTGACCACGGCGGTGGACGGGCCCGCCGCAGCCGCCCTGGCCGATCTGGCCCGGGAGCGGTGGAGCCGGGCGGGCGGCAGCGGCGATGGCGGGGAGGACCTGCCGCCACGGCCCGCGCCCGATGAAGCCCCCGTCTGCCCCTGGCCGCGGCGTCTGCCGGTCACCCTGCGGGATGTGGACGTCGCCATCGCCCGGACGGAGCCCGCCCATGGTGGCCGTGAGGCCGTGCGGGAGGTGGAGGCGCTGTACCTGGCCGCCATCGCCGGGGCGCGGCGCTTCCTCTACCTGGAAAGCCAGTATTTCGCCGCCGCCGCCATCCGCGATGCCCTGGCCGCGCGGCTGGCGGAACCGGACGGGCCGGAGGTGGTGGTCATCTGCCCCCGGGAAGCGGAGAACTGGATGGAGCAGCTGGCCATGGACACCGCCCGGGCCGATTCCGTCGCCAGCTTGCGCGACCGCGACCCCCATGGCCGCTTCCGCATCTGGTACCCCGTCAACCGGGCGGGGGAGGCGATCTATGTCCATGCCAAGGTGCTGATCATGGACGACCGGCTGCTGCGCATCGGGTCCAGCAACCTGAACAACCGCTCCCTGGGGTTTGACACAGAATGCGACATCGCGGTGGAGGCGGTGCCCGGCCGCCCGGATGCGCCGCGGGTCGCCGCCGCCATCCGGCGCCTGCTGGTGCGCCTTCTGGCCGAACACCTGGGCCAGGACCGGCGGCTGGTGGCTGCCGCCCTGGGCCGCGGCGGCAGCCTGATCCGCACCGTGGAGGGACTGTCCCGCCCCCGCGGACGGGGCCTGCGCGTGCTGGAGGGGCGGGACCTGTCCGACCTGGAATCGGCCCTGTTGGCCACGCGCCTGATGGATCCGGAATGGCCGGGGCAGGGGGAGCGGCGTCTGGGCCGGATGCTGCGTTGGGGGTTTTGGCGTCTGGGGCGGGTACAGGGCCGCGGGAAGGGGTTGTTCCTGGCCGGTGCCGTGGTTGGATTTCTCCTCGGACCTCGCCTTCGAGACATATGGCCGAAGTGAGACAGGACGGTTAAACTTCCGGCAACATGGGCTCCGGCAGCGGCGGCAACGGCAAATGATCTCGGCGGAACGGGAAACGACCCAACGGCAGACGGTGCTGCGCCACCTCGCGCGGTCCCTGGTGGATGCGACGGCGGGGTTCGAGCGGGGCGGGGGCGTCACGCTTCAGACCTTCCCCGACTACAAGAAGGCCCGCGCCGCCTATATGGAGCTGCAGGCCATGATCTTCACCATCCAGGACAAGGCGGCGGAGGGGAATTCCGGCCGGGTGCCGGATGACCTGAAATCCTGGCTGATCCGCATGCGCCTGCGGGCGATCGCCTGCTTCGTGCGCCTGTCGGTGCGCTTCTTCCGCAACCCGCCGGCCCTGCTCGTCCAGGCCCTGGGAGCGTATGAGATCCTGGAGATGGAGCGGGAATCCCTGTCCATGCTGCTCCAGGACTATGACATGATGCTGATGGAATCGGCGGTGGACGATAAGACGTCGGAGCAGTTGGACAAGGTCCGCGCCGAAGCGGAGGAGGTGGTGGTGCTGCTGGAACGCCTGCTGAAGACCGCCCCGCCGCCGCTCACCACCTTCTGACCGCAAAACGGGGCCGACCCCAAGGCCCGACGCCCATCATCATCGGAAGACCACCCGGACAAGGGTGGCCCCACACGGGAACACGACAGGGAGAATGCCCATGACCGCCAAGCCCGGCCCCGCCCCGGCCAAGACCCCCGTCATCTTGACCGCCCATGGCAGCGACCGCCCCGGTCTGGTCCAGAGCATGGCCGATGCCGTCCATGCCTGCGGCGGCAACTGGCTGGAAAGCCACCTGACCCGGCTGGCCGGGATGTTCGTCGGCGCCGTCCTGGTGGACCTGCCCGAAGACAGGATGGAGGCGCTGAAGGACCGGCTGCGCGGCACGGGCGACAAGGGCCTGACCGTCACCGTCGTCCCCGCCACGGCCCCGCCCGCCCCGCCGCCGGGCCCGGTCCTGCTGCTGGACCTGACCGGCCACGACCGTCCCGGCATCATGCGGGAGGTGAGTGCGGTCCTGGCGGAGCATGGCGTGAACATCCAGGAGATCGCGACGGAGGTGACCCACAGCCCCTGGTCCGGCGATGCCCTGTTCAAGGCCCATGCCGAACTGGAATTCCCCGACGACGCCACCGTCGCCCGCCTTCAGGCCGCGTTGGAGCACCTGTCGGGGGAGATCATGGTGGACGTGGCGTTGAAGCCGCCCGCGTAAGGGGGGCAAGCCCCACCAGGTAGGTCGGTGGGAGCGTAAACGAGGGCCGACACTTCCCAAGCCGGGGCCGCGAAGGAACGTCGCCCCTCGGACCGGTGGTCCTCGCAGCGACCTAGGGTTCCGAGAACGGATGGCTGCCGTCGCGGCTTTCCACTTCGATCACCCACAGGTCGGGGTCGATCCGCACCTGCCGGTCCACATAGGCGGCGGCGGCGGGTTCGTCCACCGCTTGCCCGTTCAGGGCGGGGACCCAGCCCAACCGGCCGGACAGGTCGCGCCCCTGGGTGAACAGGCGCGATCCGCCGGGCCCGGCCACCTTCAGGATGATCAGGCCGCTCTCCCGCTCCCCCTTGCGCAGGACATAGACGGGGATGCCGTCGGCGCTGCATCGCCACAGGTGGCTCTGGACATACAGGTGGGTGGGCAGGCGTGCGTTCATGGGGGCTCGACGTCCGGGGGCGGGATGGGCTTTCCTGCGCCCCCCGGACAGACCATGCCCCGCCCGGGAACGCAAGGGAGACCCTGGACATGACCGCCCCCCCTATGTCTGCCCCCCGCAACACGGCCCCCCGCTTCGCCCGCGCGCTGCTGACCAATGACGACGGGATCGACGCGCCGGGGATGGCCGCCCTGGCGGAGGTGGCGGCCACCCTGGCGGGGGAGGTGTGGATCGTGGCACCGGAGCATGACCGCAGCGGCGCCTCCCGCTCCGTCAGCCTGCATGATCCCCTGCGGCTGTATCCCCGTGGACCCCGCCGCATCGCCGTTGCCGGAACGCCCGCCGACTGCGCCATCCTGGGCATCCGCCAGGTAATGGCCGATGCCCCGCCGGACATCGTGCTGTCCGGCATCAACCGCGGCGCCAATATCGGGGATGAGGTGCCCTATTCCGGGACTGTGGCGGCGGCTATGACCGCCCGGCTGTTCGGCATCCCGGCCCTGGCCTTGTCCCAGGCCTTCCGTGATCGGACCCAGGTGCGGTGGGAAACGGCCCGGGCGTGGCTGCCCCGGGTTCTGGACTGGCTGGACGGGCGGCCCGGCTGGGACCGGACGGTCCTGAACATCAATTTCCCGGATGTGGCGCCCGATGCCGTCACCGGGATCGACGTCGCCCGGCAGAGCGGCGGCTCCCTGGTCGGGGTGGATGTGGAGGGACGGACCGATACCCGCGGCCTGTCCTACCACTGGCTGGCCTTCCGCCGCCAGGCGGGGGAGCAGGGGGATGGTACGGATGTGGCCGTGCTGCGCCGCCACGCCGTGGCCGTCACCCCCCTGGGCAACGACCTGACCGACCACACCGCTTTGGCCGCCCTGCGCGGGTAGGGGTGGGCGGGCCCCGGCTCAGAGTGCCGCCAGGATCGGGCGCAGCAGGCGGGTCAGGCGGTCGGCCCAGGCATCCGCGGCGGGGTCCGTGTCAATCAGGTCCTGCCGGATCTCCAGCATCACGGTCGGCAAGCCATCCGCCTCCCCATGGGCCTGAAGGGTGTAGCCCAGGGCGCCGCGGGCCGAATACGGCTCATTGTCGCCCACCACCAGATCCCCCTCCGCCCGCAGCGCGTCCAGCAGGGGCACGGCGATGCGCGGGTCCCGGTTCCACAGCACCCCCACATGCCAGGGCCGCGCCACCCCGGCCATGCAGGGCGTGAAGCTGTGGACGGAGATCAGGGACGGCGCCACGCCGCGGGCGGCGAACCCGTCCAGCCGGGCGCGGATCGCCCGGTGATAGGGGTGGAACAGGGCGTCCAGCCGCCGCTGCCGGTTGGCCGGGTCCAGGTCCCGGTTGCCGGGCACGGTGGTCCCGTCGCTCACCTCCGGCATCAGGGTCGGGTGGTCCAGACGGCGGTTCACATCCACCACCAGCCGGGAATAGCCGGACAGGACCGCCGGCGCGTCCAGCCGATTGGCCATCCCTTCCGTCACCGCGGCGGCACCGATGTCCCAGCCGATATGGCGGGCCAGTTCCGAGTCGGGCAGGCCCAGGTTCCCCAGGGCCCGCGGCACCCGGTTGGTGGCATGGTCGCAGACCAGCAGGACGGGTGCCGCCCCGTGGGCATGGGCGATGCGGAATGCCGCCGGCTCATCCGGGCCCAGAAGCGGGCTGGCAAGCAGGGGGGGCGCGGTATCGGAAAGGGGCATGGGCTGCATGGAACCGGGATTTAACGCGGCCCACGGCGCCGATCCAGGCCCCTGTGCAGCCCCCTGTGCAGCCCCTTGTGGAGCCCCCTGTCCAGCCCCTTCCCGGCCGGGTGCTGCGGCGCTTCCGCTTCCGGCAGCCGCCGCCTCAAGTCCCCCTTGATGCCCCTCCCGCCCGGGTGGTTTTCCTTGTGAATTTCTGAACATGCCCATGGCGCTTATTCTGTAATTTCACTACAAGGAAAGAGGACATGAGGGGCGGCCAACGCCCCCGCTGCCAGCCTGTCGACTGAGCCCCCGAGGATATCCCGATGAAGCGCAAGGCCACCGCCATCCACCGTGAGCGTCTGACCAAGATCGTGGCGACGCTGGGCCCCGCCTCCAGCAGCCTGGAGATGATACGGTCCCTGTTCACCGCGGGGGCCGATGTCTTCCGCCTGAACTTCAGCCATGGCAAGCAGGAGGATCATGCCGAACGCCTGCGCATGATCCGCCAGGTGGAGCAGGAGACGAACCGCCCCATCTGCGTCATGGCCGATCTCCAGGGCCCGAAGCTGCGCGTCGGCACCTTCCAGAACGGCCCGGTGGAGATCAAGGCCGGCCAGCCCTTCCGCCTGGACCTGGACCGTACCCCGGGGGACACCCGCCGGGTCTGCCTGCCCCATCCGGAGATCTTCCAGGCGATCAGCCGCGGCACCGATCTGCTGATCGATGACGGGCGGGTGCGCCTGCGCGTCACCGATTGCGGGACGGACTTCGCCGAGACGGAGGTGGTGGTGGGCACCCGCCTGTCCGACCGCAAGGGCGTGAACGTGCCCAACGCCATCCTGAACATCTCCCCACTCACGGCCAAGGACCGGGACGATCTGAACTACGCGCTGGGCATTGGTGTGGACTGGATCGCCCTGTCCTTCGTGCAGCGGCCGGAGGATGTGGCGGAGGCCAAGCGTCTGATCGCCGGGCGGGCGGCCCTGCTGTCCAAGCTGGAGAAGCCGTCGGCGATCCAGCACCTGGAGGAGATCATCGAACTGTCGGATGGCCTCATGGTCGCCCGCGGCGACCTGGGCGTGGAGATGCCGCCGGAGGATGTGCCCAGCATCCAGAAGCGCATCGTCCGGGAATCGCGCAATGCCGGCAAGCCGGTGATCGTGGCGACCCAGATGCTGGAAAGCATGATCTCCGCGCCGACACCCACCCGGGCGGAAGCGTCCGACGTGGCCACCGCGGTCTTCGACGGCACCGACGCCGTGATGTTGAGTGCCGAGACCGCGGCGGGCCAGTACCCGCTGGAGGCGGTGGGCATGATGGACCGCATCGCCAAGCGGGTGGAGCGTGATCCCATGTACAAGTCCATCGTGGACGCCAGCCACCCGGACCTGGAAAACACCACCGCCGACGCCATCACCTCCGCCGCACGCCAGGTGGCGAAGACCATCGCCGCTGCCTGCATCGTGACCTACACCACCAGCGGTTCCACCACCCTGCGCGCGGCGCGGGAGCGCCCCGACGTGCCGATCATCTGTCTGACCAGCCGGGTGGAGACGGCGCGTCGGCTGTCCCTGTCCTTTGGCGTCCACGCCGTCAACACGGCCGACATCCACAGCTTTCCCGAAATGGTGCAGAAGGCCCAGAAGGTGGCGGCGGAGGATGGCCTGGCCCAGCCCGGCCAGCGCATCGTCATCACCGCCGGCGTCCCCTTCGGCACCCCCGGCAACACCAACGTCCTGCGCATCGCCTGGGTGGAGGGGTGAGGGCGGGGGCGCGCCCAGCCATCACCTGCCCAGCACGGCCCCCACGTCGGCCGCGGTGGGCATGGCGGTGCTGGTGCCGATGCGGGTGACCTGGATGGAGGCGGCGATACCGGCATAGTGCATGGCCGCTGCCAGATCGTCCCCCGCCGCCAGCCGGGTGCTGAGGGCGCCGACGAAGCAGTCGCCAGCTCCCGTCGTGTCCACTGCCTTGACCGGGCGGCCTGGCACCAGGATCTCCGCCGTCGTGGTCACGGCCAGGGCGCCGCGGCTGCCCAGGGTGGCCAGCACGGTCTGCCCGTTGCGCCGGATCAGGCGGCGGGCCACGGCCGCGATCTCCGCCACCGGGGCGTCACCGGCGACGGGGGTGCCGGCGAAATGGCCCAACTCCGTCTCATTCACCACCAGGATGTCGGTATCGGCCCACAGGCTGTCCGGCGCATCGTCCAGGGCCGGGGCGGCGTTCAGCAGGGTGCGGGCGCCGGCCGCACGGGCGCGGGCGAAGACGGCGGCGATGGTGCTGCGCGGCACCTCGAACTGGCTGACCACCACATCCCCTGGCGCGATGGCCACCGCGGCCGCATCCTCCGGGCACACCTCCTGGTTGGCGGCGGGGATGACGACGATGTAGTTCTCCGCCGATCCATCCACGAAAATGATGGCATTGCCTGTGGGCTGCGTCGTCGTCCGGCGGATGCCGGTGGCGTCGATCCCCTTGTCCTTGAAGAAGGCCAGGACCTGGTCGCCCATGGCATCCTGCCCGACCCGGCCGACAAACGTCGTCTCCACCCCCTGCAGGGCCGCCGCCACCGCCTGGTTCAGGCCCTTGCCCCCCGGCATGAAGGCGATGGTGTCGCCGTTCACCGTCTCCCCCGCCCGGGGGGCGCGGGGCATGGTGGACAGGATGTCGATGTTGATGGAGCCGACGATGACAACCTTGGGCATGGGATGGTCCTGGTCTTCCTGACTGTTCGATCGCGCCGCCAGCATGCCCCCGGGCCCGCTTGGCGGCAAGGGCATGGGGGTTACTCATGCCCCCAGGGGGCGGGCGGGGCGGGGACGGGGGTGGTCAGGTCGAATTCCACCCGGAACAGGCGGCCCGGGCGGGCCAGCTCATAGGTGAAGCTTTTCCCCGGCTCCACCGCCATCGCCCAGACATTGGGGACGGAGACGGTGCGCCCGGTGCGGGTGAACAGGTCCTTGGAGAAGGCGTCGGCCGGGAATTCCTGCCGCTCCGCACTGCCGGGCGCGGTGGTGTCCCCGCCATACTGGGTCAGCTCATCCTCGCTGCCGTCGGCATGCCGGTGGTCGTGCTTCAGGCGCAGCCCCGTCTCCGTCCGGGACAGGACCCAGGTGCGTGACCGATCCTCCCCCACATGGAAGGGGATGGCGATGCGCCCCGCCTCACACCCGCGCACATGCATCACCAGGGTCTTGCCGTTGAACGGATCGTCCGGGTTCGCCGGCTCGTTCACCGCGATCCGACCCTGGAAGGCCTGCCCGCACAAAGGCCGCAGGGCGTCCAGGAACCGGTCCGCCGGGACGGTTTCGGCGGCATGGGCGGCGGTGCCGCCGGCAACGGAGAGGACCAGGGCAAGGGCAGGAAGAAGGCGCATGGGCTTGGATCCTTACACGGGGGGACAGGACACGGGCGGTCAGGGGCGGCTGCTCAACGGGGCGGAATGTTAAGGGCGGTGACACGCCATGCCGCCTCCCCGGCCGAAGGGCCGGCGATATGGTCCAGCCGGGTCAGGTGCAGGCAGTCGCAGCCGATGGCCAGCATCCGCTCCGGCGTCAGGCCCAGGGCTATTCCCACCGCCGCCCGGATGGGCCCGGCATGGCCGACCATCACGATGTCCCGCCCGGCATGGCGGCGGGTCAGGTCGGCGACCGATTCCGCCGTGCGGGCGGCCAGATCGGCGAAGCTTTCCCCCCCCGGCGGGCGGTTCAGGGCCGGGTCGCGCCAGAAGGCCGCCGCCACCGGATCATCGGCCAGATCGCCATGGGTCATGCCCTGCCAGGCGCCGAAATCCTGCTCCACCAGCCCGGCCGCGATCTCCATCGGGGTCGCGTCCCCGCGGGCGGTCTTCAGGGCGGCGGCGGTCTGGCGGGTGCGGCACAGGCCGGTCGCCAGCCACAGGGCCCCGGCGGGCAGGCGGGCTGCCAGAGCGCCGACGGCACCCGTATCCGACAGGTCGCAGGGCAGGTCCATCCTGCCGACGATGGTGCCCGGCGGCGCCTGCACCGGGGCATGGCGCACCCACCACCAGCGTGTGACCGTGATCCCGTCCAAGCAGCGCTCCCCGGCGTCAGAGGGCGGGTGCGAGGGCGGCGACGACAGCCAGGAGGAAGACGATCTCCCCCGTCTGCTGTGCGGCACCCAGGATATCGCCGGTGATGCCGCCCACCTGCCGCGCCGCCAGGGCGGGCAGGGCAAAGGATGCCGCCGCCGCCACCGCCAGGATCAGCAGACCGGTGGCACCGCCGGCCCCCACCTCCCCCAGGGCGGTCGCCGCCAGGGTCAGGCCGATCACCGCGGCGACCAGGCTGCGCGCCCCGTTCGGGCGGCCGATATCGGCGGCGGTGCCGGTGGCGCGGGCATCGGGCCACAGCGCCTTCCACGCCGGCAGCAGCCCGCGGGAATGGGCATGGGCCCCGATCAGGGCCAGGGCGGCGGCCCGCGGATCGGCCAGCACCGCCAGCGCCCCCACCCGCAGCCCCAGCGACAGGACCAGGGCCGCCCCGCCATAGGTGCCAATGCGGCTGTCCTTCATGATGGTCAGCTTGTGGTCGCGGTCGCGCCCGCCGCCCAAACCGTCGGCCACATCGGCCAGCCCATCCTCATGCAAGGCGCCGGTCAGCAGCAGCAGCCCCGCCACGGTGACACCCCCGGCAAGGCCCGGCGGCAGCCCCAGCAGGAACAGCCCCCAGTACAGCAGCCCCCCGGCCGCCCCGATCAGGGCACCGACGATGGGGAACCAGACCAGGGCGCGCTGGTTCAGATCCGCTGGCCAGTCGCCGGACAGACGGATGGGGATCCGGGTCAGGAAGATGATGGCGGCCGCGAACTCCCGGACGGGGGAGCTGTTCTTCGGCCCGGTTGCATCGGTCATGGCAACGGTATACGGGAGTGGCCGGTGCTCCGCCAGCACCGATCCTCCCCCCGGGCGGGGTGCCGCGTGCCGGAGCTTCCCTGTTCCCGACCCGTCCTGCCCCGACCCGTCCTGCCCCGACCCGTCCTGCCACTGCCTGGAAAGCCAGACCGATGCCTGCCGATATCGCCCCCAGCCTGGATGAGATCCGCCGTGTCCTGCCGGACCTGCCGGGCCCGGACCTGGAAGCGGCGACGGCCGCCACCCAACGGGAATCCTCCCTGCTGAAACCGCCTGGGTCGCTGGGTCGGCTGGAGGAGATCGCGGTCTGGCTGGCCGCCTGGCAGGGGCGGACCCCGCCCGAACTGACCCATCCGCGCATCGCCGTCTTCGCCGGGAGCCACGGCATCGCCGCCCGTGGGGTGTCCGCCTACCCGCCGGAGGTGACGGGCCAGATGGTGAAGGCCTTCATCGACGGGCACGCCGCCATCAACCAACTGGCCAAGCACGCCGATGCGGATCTGCGCGTCTATGAAATGGCGCTGGAGCATCCGACCGCCGATTTCACCGCCGGCCCCGCCATGACGGACGCCGACTGCGCCCATGCCTGCGCCTACGGTATGATGGCGGTGGAGCCGGGGCTGCACCTGCTCTGCCTGGGGGAGATGGGGATCGGCAATTCCACGTCCGCCGCCGCCCTGTGCCTTGCCCTGTTCGGCGGGGAGGCGGAGGATTGGGTCGGGCCCGGCACCGGCGTGGACCCCGCCGGGATGCGCCGCAAGATCGACACGGTGAAGGCGGGCCTGGCCGCCAATCCCGATGCCGCCGCCGATCCGTTCACGGCCCTGCGCTGCCTGGGGGGCAAGGAACTGGCGGCCATCGTCGGGGCGATCATCGCCGCCCGGCTGGCCCGGGTGCCGGTGGTGCTGGACGGCTATGCCTGCACAGCCGCCGCCGCCGTGCTGTGGAAGGCGGACCCCAAGGCCCTGGACCATTGCCTGATCGGCCACCGCAGCCGGGAGCCGGGGCATACCCGCCTGCTGGACCGGATGGGCAAGCGCCCCCTGCTGGATATGGACATGCGGCTGGGGGAGGCATCCGGGGCAGCACTGGCCATCCCGGTGTTGAAGGCGGCCCTGGCCTGCCACACCGGCATGGCCACCTTCGCGGAGGCGGGCGTGACCGGCAAGGGCGGAGCCCTGCACTGAGTGCGGCCGGACCCACCCTGCGACATTGCTGCCGCCGGACACCAACCTGACATAGTTCTGGCGTCTCTCATGACGAAGCCCGTGCCGTCACGGGCAGCGGGGATCGTCCCGCCGGTTATCGTTTCAGGAAGGGGTTGGGGGCATGGCCTGGGATCCGCAGACCTATGAACTGTTCCAGGCGGCGCGGCTGCGGCCGGGGCACGACCTGATCGCCGCCCTGCCGACCCTGCATCCCGACCGGATCGTGGATCTGGGCTGCGGCACCGGTCGGCTGACCCGGATGCTGGCAGACCGCTATCCCACCGCCCAGGTGGTGGGGTTGGACAGCTCCCGTCCCATGCTGGCGGAGGCGACGCGCGTCCCCTCCCGCGTGGCGTGGGAGCTGGGGGATATCGCCCAGTGGAGCCAGGGGGGGAAACCGGGCCAGCCGGTGGACCTGATCTTCAGCAATGCCGCCCTGCACTGGGTGCCGGACCATGCCCGGCTGTTCCCGTCCCTGCTCTGCCGCCTGGCCCCCGGCGGGGTTCTGGCGGTGCAGATGCCCCGGAATTTCGACGCGCCCAGCCACGCCCTGATGCGGGAGGTGGCGGGGGAGGGGCCCTGGGCGCCGAAGCTGGTGGACAGGCTGACCCGCGATGCCGTACAGCCGCCGGACCAGTACTGGCGCTGGCTCTCGCCCGTCTGTTCCAATGTGGAGCTGTGGGAGACGGAATATCTGCACGAACTGGACGGGCCGGACCCGGTGCTGACCTGGGTCAAGGCGACCGGCCTCCTGCCGGTGCTGGAGACGCTGCAGGGCCAAGAGCTGACGGATTTCCTGGGCGTGTATGGCGACAGGCTGCGCCGGGCCTATCCCCCCGAACGCAACGGCCACACCCTGTTCCCCTTCCGCCGCCTGTTCCTAATCGCCCGGAATTGAGGGGCGATGGCAGCGGCACAAGACGCCGATCCATGCTGGTGGGGGCGCGCCACCAGCCCGGCGTGTCACCCCTTGCCAACGCCATACCTAGTCCGCCTGCTTCCGGGGGGACGCAATATCTGCTAATGTGCCCCCATGATGATCCGCCGCCTCCCCGACACGCTCGTGAACCAGATCGCCGCCGGTGAGGTGGTGGAACGCCCCGCCGCGGCCGTGAAGGAACTGGTGGAGAATGCGCTGGACGCCGGGGCCGGGCGCATCGACGTCACCCTGCGCGACGGGGGCAAGGCCCTGATCGCCGTGGTGGATGACGGAAGCGGCATGACGCCGGAGGAGCTGGTCGTGGCGGTGGAACGGCACGCCACCAGCAAGCTGCCGACCGACGACCTGACCCGCATCCGCACCCTGGGATTCCGGGGGGAGGCGCTGCCCAGCATCGGTGCGGTCAGCCGCCTGACCCTGACCTCCCGCCCGCGGGGGCAGGACAGCGCCTTCGCCATCACGGTGGAGGGCGGGGCCAAGTCGGCCCCCGTCCCCGCGCCCGGCGGGGTGGGCACGCGGGTGGAGGTGCGGGACCTGTTCTATGCCACCCCGGCCCGGCTGAAATTCCTGAAGCGCAGCCGCACCGAAAGTGACCATGTGGAGGATACGCTGCGGCGGCTGGCCATGGCCCATCCGGACGTGGCCTTCACCCTGACCGATGACGGGCGCACGCCCATCCGACTCAGTGCGGGGACCGGGGACCTGCTGGACCAGCGGCTGGCCCGGCTGGGCGCCGTGCTGGGTCGGGAGTTCCAGGAGAACGCCATCCCCGTGACGGCGGAGCGCCAGGGCGTGCGCCTGACCGGGCATATCGGCGTGCCCACCTTCAACCGCCCCACCGCCGCCAGCCAGTACCTGTTCGTGAACGGCCGGCCGGTGAAGGACAAGCTGCTGGTGGGGGCGGTGCGCGGGGCCTATGCCGATTTCCTGGCCCGCGACCGGCACCCGGTCCTGGCCCTGTTCCTGGAGATCGACCCGGTGGAGGTGGACGTGAATGTCCACCCCGCGAAGACGGAGGTGCGGTTCCGGGACCAGGGGCTGGTCCGCGGTCTGATCGTCGGCGCCCTGAAGCACGCCCTGGCCCAGGCCGGGCACCGGGCCAGCACCACGGTCGCCACCGGCGCCCTGGGCAGCTTCCAGCCGCGCACCCTGCCGCCCGGGTCCTTCCAGTGGCAGCCCCGGGCCGGGGGCGGGTATGGCGGGGGCGGATATGGCGGGAACTACGGCCCCGGCCCGGTGAACCGCGATCTGGCAGAGGCGGCGCTGGGCTATCAGGCGCCGCTGGGCGGGTCGCCGGGTACGGGCGATGCCGCCGCCGCCGCTGCCGCGATGGGCAGCCTTTTCGCCCACACGCCCCCCAATTCGGCCCCCCATGCCCAGGTCTGGGGCGGTGTGCCCCCTGGTCTGACGGTGGCGAATCCGGATGCGGTGGCGGAACAGGGCGGCCAGGATGGCGGGGGCTTGGCGGGTGGGGAAATGCCGGGCGGGTTCGGCTTCGGTCCCCAGGCGCGGACGGAGATGGGGCCCGCCGCCGCCGATCCGGCCGTGCAGTATCCCCTGGGGGCGGCACGGGCGCAGGTCCACAACACCTATATCATCGCCCAGACGGCCACCGGCATCGTCATCGTCGACCAGCACGCCGCCCATGAACGCCTGGTCTATGAGCGGATCAAGCGCGACCTGGTCGAGGGCGGGGTGAAGCGCCAGGGCCTGCTGATCCCGGAGGTGGTGGAACTGGACCCCGCCGACGCCGAACGGCTGGTGGAACGGGCCGCCGAACTGGCCGATTTCGGCTTGGTGGTGGAGCCGTTCGGCACCGGTTGCGTGGTGGTGCGGGAGGTGCCGGCCCTGCTGGGGGCGCGGGCCAATGTGAAGACCCTGGTCCAGGATCTGGCCGATGAACTGGCGGAACTGGGCGATACCCATCTGCTGAAGGAACGGCTGGACGCCGTCTGCTCCTCCATGGCCTGCCACGGCTCGGTCCGCGCCGGCCGCCCCATGAACGGGGAGGAGATGAACGCCCTTCTCCGCCAGATGGAAGCCACCCCCCACAGCGGCCAATGCAACCACGGTCGCCCCACCTACGTGGAATTGAAACTCTCCGACATCGAACGCCTGTTCGGCCGGCGGTAACCGGCGGCTCGCCTATCCCGTTGCCGTTGTATCCGCGATGGGTGATTCTCTTCACCACGGGGAAACAGGGGATGGAGGGCGGGATGGCAGGCCTGGTTTTTGGACACCAAGAGCACCAAGGGCACCAAGGGCACCAAGGGCACCAAGGGCGGCGGAGCCGACGGTGATGAACTCCTTTGTCCCAGTCCCGGAAGCCTTGGATCGATATGCGCGGGCGGCGGTGAACGCAGCCCTGACGGTGCATCGTGAACTCGGTCCCGGCTTGCTTGAATCCGTCTATGAGACGTGCTTGTGCCACGAACTGCGTGAATGCGGGCTTGAGGTGAAGCGGCAGGTGGCGATCCCTATTCTCTATAAAGGCCAACTCTTGGACAACGGCTATCGTGCAGATCTTATTATTGAAGACTGTGTGCTGAAAGAATTGAAGGCAGTCGAGAAAATCCTGCCGGTCCATGAGGCCCAGATACTGTCATACCTGCGCCTGGGCGGCTATCGCTTGGGTTTTCTCATGAATTTCGCGCTGCCGCGGATGGCGGACGGCATCAAGCGCTTTGTGATCTGACGTCGCCTTCCTTGGTGTACTTGGTGACCTTGGTGTCCAACCTAAAGAAACATGATATCAGAACCCCGCCGGACCGATCAGGGTCGCCAGTTTGGGGGTGATGCGCCAGGATTGGATCAGGTCGGTGTATTCGGCGGTCAGCGCCGGGTCGGGGGCGGCACCGGTGCGAAGGGCGCGCAGCAGGGTGTTGCGGGGGGTGTGTTCGCTGGCGATGAACTCCACCACCTCCACCCGGTAGCCGGCCTGGCGCAGCAGCAGGGCGCGGATCGTGTCGGTCAGTACGTCCGCAAAGCGTTCGCGCAGGATGCCGTGGCGCAGCATCATGGTCCAGGGTGCCGGCGTCGTGCCCGCCCCCTTGATCTGGGCCTGGATGTCGTGGTGGCAGCAAGGTGCAGCCAGGACCACCGGCGCCTGCCAGTGGACGGCGCGGGCCAGGGCATCGTCGGTGGCGGTGTCGCAGGCGTGCAGGGCCAAAACCACATCGGCGCCCCCTACATCGGTGCCCCCTACGTCACCCGCCCCCGCATCGAACCCGTCCACCGCCGCCTCCGCGATGCTGCCCTGGACGAAGGCCAGGCCCGCCCAGCCCAGCTTTGCGGCCAGTTCCGTATTGCGCTGCTTGGCCTGTTCCTTCACGTCCACGCCCACCATCGCCACGTCCAGCCCGCGCACATGGGTCAGGAAGCGGTAGGCGGCGAAGGTCAGGTAGGCGTTGCCGCAGCCCAGGTCCACGACACGCAGGGGCCGTTCCCCCGCGGTCACCGCCGTGGGCAGCTTCGCCTCCTTCAAGGTGGCGTCCAGGGCGCGGACGAAGGCATCCACCTGCCGGAATTTGTCCATCCGGGTCGGCTTGATCCGCCCGTCCGGCCCGGCGATGCCCAGCGCCTGCCATAAGGGATCGGTTTCGGCCAGAAGGCGCTGCTTGGCGCGGTTATGGGCGGTGTCGGGCACCACCTCCCCCCCGGTCGCAGCATCGGCGGGCGGGCGGGAGCGGCTGACCATCGCCTCCCCCTTCTTGGTGATGCGGAGCTGGAGCGTCAGCTCCGTCGTCTCCACATGCCAGGTGGCGAAGGGCAGGGCCAGATGGGCGTCCACCGCCGCCGCCGCCGCCGGGCCGAAGGCGCCGTTGCTGGTATGGGCCTGACGCTCGTCATAGGCGACGGACTGCAGGTGCCGCCCGGCCTTCAGATCCACCGGCCGCAGTTCCAGCCGGCGCCAGGGCAGGGTCGTGTTGCGCTGCCGACCGCTTGCCACAGCACGGATGAACCGCTCCGGGTCCAGGATCAGGCGGCGGATTTCCGCCAGGGCTTCCCTCGGGCTGGGGGTCGGGTTCGGCATGACACTACGCTTTCCGCAGGAAGATCACCCGCGCTTGGGAATAGGACCGTTCATCCAGCGGGGCGAACCCGTCGGGCGGGGTGAAGGGGTCGTCGGCCCCCACCTCCACCACGCAGAGGCAGGCGGGCGCGATCCACCCGGACCGGGCCAGGCCCGCCAGGGAGGGCGGGGCCAGATCCTGGCCATAGGGGGGGTCGAGGAAGACCAGGTCCGCCGCGTCGGGCGCCGGCGGGGGCTTCACCGCATCGCCCAGGACGAAGCGGCAGGACGCGGTCTCCCGCAGGTCATCCGCATTGCGGCGGGCGATGTCCAGGCTGCTGCGGGCCTTGTCCAGGAACAGGGCACGGGCGGCCCCGCGGGACAGGGCCTCCAGCGCCAGGGCCCCGGTGCCGCAGAAGGCATCCAGAACCACGGCCCCGTCGATGGGCGACCCGTCATCGGGGCCCCAGCCGGAATGGGCCAGGATGTTGAACAGGCTTTCACGGGTGCGGTCGCTGGTCGGGCGCACGTCCCGGCCGGTCGGGGCCAGCAGGCGCCGCCCGCGGTGCCTACCGCCGACGATCCGCACCCTTGCCCCCCGGCTTGCCGCCGCCGCCCGGCCGGCCACCACCCGGCCTGCCGCCGCCGGGGCCACCAGTACGGGGACCGCCACCCGGCCTGCCGCCACCGGTCCTGGCACCACCCGGGCCGTCGGAACGGGGGCCGCCACTGCGCGGACCCTTGAAGCCACCGGGCGCACCGGCACGATCACCGCGCTCGGCCCGGTCGCCGCGCTCGGCCCGGTCGCCGCGCTCCGCACGCTCGCCGCGCGGGCTTCGCTCACTGCGCTCGCCCCGCTCCGCCGCCGGGGTATAGCCGCCGGGGCCGCTGGTGCGGCGCGGGCGGTCGCCGCCGCTGAAGCCTTCGCCCCGGGGTGCGCGGGCAGGGCGGTCACCACCGGCGCCCCCCTCCTGCCGCGGCGGGCGTGCAGGCCGGGCCGGACGGTCAGGACGGACTGGGCGGGCGGGGCGCTCGGCCCCTTCCCCTGCCGCACCGGGGACGGAGCGGCTGGCGACCTGGGCGTTCACCGCCCGCTGGGTTTCGAAGCCCGGGCGGGCACGGCCGGGGCCGCGGGTGCTGCGGATGCGGATGCCGCCCTCTTCCTCCGCCGTCTGGCGGGGGCCGGCACGGCGGGGACGGGCGCGCACCTCCTCCCCCGTCGCTTCATCGATGAAGCGGCCGCGCGGCTTTTCGTCCCGCCAGTCATTGCTGCGCGGGGCCGACCGGGAGGGCTTCGCCGTCGGGTCCTTCAGGGCGCGTTCCACCGTATCCCGGGCCGTGCGGGCATTGGGGACGGACAGGCGGGGCCGCCGCCCCCCCTCCGCCGCGGCGGCATTACCGCCCTTGGTGGCGGAAGGCGGGGCGGACCCGGCCTTGGACTTCGGCAGGCTGTCGAAGCGCAGGCGCAACGGCGCCGGGGCCGCGGCCCGGTCGGCCGCCGTCTCCTTCGGGAAGAAGGCCGGCAGGAAATCGCGCAGGACCCGGCGTGGCACTTCCTCCACCGCCCCTTCCTCCAGCTTGCCCAGCTGGAAGGGGCCGTAGGCGGTGCGGATCAGGCGGCTGACGGGCAGGCCCAGGTATTCCATCACCCGGCGCACCTCCCGGTTCTTGCCCTCCCGCAGGCCGACGGTCAGCCAAGCATTGGCGCCCTGCACCCGGTCCAGCTCCGCTTCGATGGAGCCGTATTCGATCCCGTCAATGAAGACGCCGTCCTTCAGCCGGGCCAGCTGCTCTGCCGTCGGGTGGCCGTGGACGCGCACGCGGTAGCGGCGCAGCCAGCCCGTGGCCGGCAGTTCCAGGTGGCGCGCCAGCTCCCCGTCATTGGTCAGCAACAGCAACCCTTCGGAGGTCAGGTCCAGCCGCCCGACGGAGATGACCCGGGGCATCCCCTCCGGCAGGGAATCGAACACCGTGTCCCGCCCCTTCTCATCCCGGGCGGTGGTGACCAGGCCGGTCGGCTTGTAATAGCGGAAGACGCGGGTCGGCTCCGCCTCCGGGAGGGGCTTGCCGTCCACCTGGATGCGGTCGGCGGCGGTGACGGTGACGGCTGGGCTGTCCAGCACCTTGCCGTTCACGGCCACCCGGCCTTCCGCGATCCAGCGCTCCGCATCCCGGCGGGAGCACAGGCCGGCCCTGGCCAGACGCTTGGCGATACGCTCCCCCGCCGCTGCCGGCTCAGGCGCGTCGGATGATTCAAGGTCGGGCGCCGCGGGGGCCCAGTCGTCGGCCATTGTGGGGGACGTTTCGGGAATGTCGGCGTCCGTCGCCACCGGAAGCGGGGCGCCGGGCGGAAGGGTCTGATCGTTCGGCATGGGGCGGGACTTTACGCAGTCACCGCTTTCCGCACAAGAAGACCAGGGGCCGGTTTCCCGAACCCCGGGCCATCCCTGGACGCATGGATGGGGTGGTAGCCTGGTCCGTCACGGGTGCTGTCCGGCGCCGGTCGCAGTCCCCACGGTGCCGGCCCCCACGGTGCCGGCCCCCACGGTGCCGGCCCCCACGGTGCCGGCCCCCACGGTGCCGGCCCCCACGGTGCCGTGATCCCCCGGCCGGGGCGGGGTGCCGGTCAGCACCGCCTTGGCGTAGCCGTACAGGTGGACCACGGCGCTGGACGGGCTGTCCCAGTACTCCGCCCCTTCGACGCGCACGCCCAGCAGGGCCAGGTTCGGATCGTCCAGCCCCCGGGGGAACCAGGTGCGCATCGGTTCCTTCCACAGCCGGCCCATCAGGTCCCGATCCTCCACCAGCCCAGCCCGGCCGGAGACGGAGACATAATCCTGGCTTTTCGGATCGGCATAGGTCAGGCCGACCGACGGGTTGTCGGCCAGTTCCGCCAGTTTGTGGCTGTCCCGGGGCGTGAAGAAGTACAGCGTGCCGTCGAACCCGGCGCTTTGCAGCGTCCACATGGGCCGGGCCCGCAGATGGTCGCCGTCATGGCTGGTCAGCATGGCGACATCGATATCCTTGATCATGTCCCAGACCTTGGCGATGTCCCCTTGGGCGATGTCCCCGTGGTCGGCATGGTGGGTCATGGCGGCCTTCCCTGATGGTGCATGGTCCCCCGCCAACAGCCCGCGCCGGGCGGGGGTTCCGGGCGGCGGCCGATGCCACCTCCCCCTTGACGGGGACCGGCGGGCCCGGCAAGCCTGACGCCCATGACCATCCCTACCCCGACCTTCATGGATATCGCCTTCGCCGAGGCCGAAGCCGCCGCCGCCCGGGGGGAGGTGCCGGTGGGGGCGGTGATCGTGGACCCGGCCGACGGCACCATCGTCGCCCGCGCCGGCAACCGGACGGAGGAACTGGCCGATCCCAGCGCCCATGCGGAGCTTCTGGCCATCCGCCAGGCCTGCAGCCTACGGGGCAGCCCCCGCCTGCCGGGGCTGGACCTGTATGTGACGCTGGAACCCTGCGCGATGTGCGCCGCCGCCATCAGCTTCGCCCGCCTGCGCCGGCTGTATTTCGCGGCCTACGACCCCAAGGGCGGGGCGGTGGACCACGGCCCCCGCTTCTTCACCCAACCCACCTGCCACCACGCCCCGGACAGCTATGGTGGCATCCAGGAAAGCCGGGGGTCCGCCCTGCTGCGGGATTTCTTCCGGGAGCGGAGATAGGGGGGGCAATGGGCGTGGGTCAGGGGCCGTGGGTCAGGGGCCGCGCCGTCTGCGGGCGGACCTGTCCTCCGCCACCGGCCCCGGGGTGTGGACCGTCAGGCGATCGGCCGTCAGGGTCCGGCGGTCCTCCGACGCGGTCGGCAGCAGGGCGATGCCGAACCAGGCAAGCATCGGCGGTGAGATCAGGCAGTGCATCACGTAGATCAGAACAGCGACGCCCGGCAGAAGACCGATCCAAACCGACAGGGGGCGCGGCATACCGGAGGTCATGATCCACGCGGCCACGAGCAGAGCCCCGACCAACATGCCGAGGGCGATCAACGCCATGGCAATGGTCCAAGCCCGTCGGCGGACGACGCCGACACAGATCAACCCGCCGAGAAGAATGGAACAGGCGGCGGCAAGGAGCAGGCCGATGCTGTAGCGGGGTGGTGCCGGAAAAGGCCCGGGATCCAGAAGCGCAAGCAGCAGGGCCGCCGGCCAGCAGAACATTATGATTGCCGACCCCAGCAAACCAATGACGGATTGCGGCACCGACTGTCCGTCATCATTGAAGACACGCATCAGCCGGTCCAGGTCCGTCTTCAGGCACATGCTCACTCCCGCTCCCGTCGGCCCGGCAGTGGCTCCGGCCCGCTGCCCAGGGTGGAGGCGGGCATGGGTTGGGCGAGCGGGTCGCGGGCGGGTTCCCTTGCATCCCCGGCGTGGCCCCCGCTGGGCTTGGCACTGCATGGATCGCGCGGATCGACCAGTTCGCCGATCATGGCGCCCGCGGTGGCACCCACGGCGGCCCCGGCGGTGCTGGCGATGATCTGCTGGTCATCATCCCCCGGCTCGGCGACCAGAAGACCAGCGCCGATCCCGGCGATGGTGCCCAGGGCGATGCCGACGCGCTCCCCGCGGGAGCGGCGCTGGCGGCATTCCTGCTCCAGCCGGGCCATATTCGCCCGCTCGATCTCCGCGGCCCGGATCTCCCCCGGC
>JBJOKR010000041.1:0-27088 GCA_046045995.1 Pseudomonadota bacterium
GTTCGTAGCCCACATTGGCCATGTACCGGATGCCCAGCTGGTCCGCCTCCAGCTCCTGCCCGCGGCCCCAGCCGGCAACGGCCAACTGCGCGCCTTGCGCCGCCATCTGGCCCAGTTCCTGCCCGCCCAGCACCGCCGCCGCCACGGCCCCCAGCTGGGCCAGGGTGCCCTGGCTGTAGCGTTCGGCGGCATGGCGCCCGGTGATGTGGCCGATCTCATGCCCGATCACCCCGGCCAGCTGCGCCTCACTATTGGCCAGCTGCATCAGCCCGCGGGTGACATAGACATAGCCGCCGGGCAGGGCGAAGGCGTTCACCACATCGCTGTCCAGCACGGTGAAGGTATAGGTGACACCCGGCAGTTCCGTATTCGCCGCAAGGCGCTGGCCGATCCCGTCCACATAGGCCTGGATCGCCGGATCGTTCAGGGTGCCGCCGAATTCCTCCAGGATGCGGGGATGCTGCTCCGCCCCGATGGCCGCTTCCTGCGCGGCGGGGAGAAGCCCGGTGAACTGCCGCTCCCCTGTCGCCGGGTTGACGGCGCAGGCGCCCAGGAGCAGCACCCCGGTCACCGCCGCCATCAGGAACGTCGCCGCCTGCCGGATCCGCTGCATACTCCCCCTCCCCCGTCGTCCCAACAGGCCGAACGACAGCAGACCCGGGGCGGTTCCCCAGGGTCGTATCCCAAGGGTGGGGGCGTCGCGCCGGGTGCGGTGCAGGACCGTCAAGGCTCCATCACCTCGATCTGTTCCGGGTGGGTGACGCGGATGGCCGGGCCCCCCGCCTCCTCCACCCAGCCGCGCACCTCCACCACCTTGCCCGCCAGTTTCAACGGGTCCAGCGCTCCGTCGAACAGGCGCAGGTCGCGGTTCTCGATCTCCACGGTGAAGTCGCTGCGCCACTCCCCGCCGAAATTCAGGTAGACCCTATCCCGGGCCTTGGTCGCGGTCAGCACCTTGCCGCGAACCAGGTGGAAGCGGCCGAAATCCGCCACCCAGTCGCGCGGGGAGCGGCCGGCATCCCGCGGCTGACCATCCGGCGCCCCCCACAGCCCGGCCCCGGCGCTGCGCCCCTCCCGCTCCGCACGGCGCAGGGCGGCGGCGGCCCCGCGGGCATCGGCCCAGGTCTCCATCCGGGCCAGGCCGCGGCGCAGCAGCTCCCCCTGGACCCACAACCCGTCCCGCTCCCGCACCAGATGGGCCAGCACCCGGCCATAGCGGTCCTGGGCCCGGCCGGCGAAATACAGCAGCACCCGCTCTCCCCGCACCAGGGAGGCCAGGATCTGCATCCCCTCCCCACCGTCGGCAGCATTCCCGTCCGCCGCCGGGCCGGTCAGCCCGGTCAGCCGGACCGTGCGGCCGTCATCCAGGGTCAGGGTCAGGGCATCCTGCACCGTCGCCACCATGCCATCCCCCGCCGGGGTCAGCCCGGCGGGAACGCCCGCGGCCCACGCCCCGGCGGCCCAGGCGACGGTCAGCGGGGCGACCAGGATCGCCACGATCAGCAGCAGAAAGGGGCGGCGGCGCATCGGGTTCCGGGGCGGGTGGTTGATGGGGCAGTATCGCGCCTTCCCCGGAATTGGCAAGCATCCCCCGAATGCGCATGGGGCTTTCCCGGAAACACCATGGCTTTGCCGGCCCGCCCCCCGGCACCCGGAAAAAAGACGGCCGGCGGGGATTCCGCCGGCCAGTTTCAGGGGTCAACCAAAAGATCGGAAGGGGGGGAGGCGGCTACAGCCGCGACTGATCCCCCGTCGTCGCGAAGACGGCATGGACGAACCAGACCATCATGGTCAGCAGCAGGGTGAAACCACCCCACTGCCGGTCGAACAGGGCGATGGCGGCGGCGATCAGCAACAGCACGCCATAAATGCTCAGCATACGCTTCATGGTCGGAAATTCCCGTCGGCGGCCGGACGGGGGGCGGGTGCCGCCTCTGCGGCCCGTCACGCCCGGCCCGGCCCATTCTGGTCATCAGGGGAAACACCGCCGCCATCCCTGCGACCGGCCCAGGTCGCACGCATCGCCGCAAGCGGGGCGATGGGCGCGGGCGGAAGGGATCGGAATGGGCGCGCGGGAACCGCCGTCAGGCGGCGACGACCGCCGGGGGACCGGTGGGAAGACGGGGGCTATGGCGGCGCGGCCCGACCGGGGCCGGTACCTCCGCCGGTCCTGAAAGCCGGGGGCCGGACCCGATGCCCGGAAGAGCCGTGTCGACCGGACGAACCGCGACACTGCCACCGCCCAGGACCGGCGCCTGCCCGTCCTCCCCCTCCTCCTCCACCGCCGCGCGCTGCGCGGGAAGGGTGGCCTGGGTGGGGGTCGTCAGCTCAGCGGAGATTCGGCTGGCGGGACGGTCACCGCGGCCGGCCCCATCCACCAGCGCCTGGGGCATGCCGCCGAACAGGGCCAGGACCAGGGCCGCCAGACCCAGGGCCAACCGCTCTGCCACACACCGGGCCACGCGCCGGACCACCGGGGCGGCGGCATCGGCGCCCGGGCGATTGGTCAATGGATCCGGCGGAAGGGCGGTCACAGCGGGATAGTCCCTGGCCTGAATGCGGTTTTACGAAGATGGGTCGTGGAAACCGGCCCGTCAACTGGTTTGCGCAGCGCCGCTTCCAGGATCGCCGTCACGGCTCAGGCCGATCCCCTGTTCCAGGGCTGCCGCCATCCGGCGGGCGCGGAGCGCGAATGCCGTTGCCTCCCGCTCCTGGAACAGGTCGGCGGCTGTCGCCTCGAACAGGGTGAGCCATCGGTCGAAATGGTCCGGCGACAGGCCCGGAAGGGCGGCATGCGCCTGCATCGGCCGGCCCAGGTACCGCCCGCTGGCCAGCATGACGGAGGACCAGAAGGCCGCCACCCGTTCCAGATGGGGGATCCATTCCGGCCCTTCCGGCCCCAGGGCAGACAGGAAGACCGGCCCCAGCACATGATCGTGCCGGGCCCGGGCATAGAAGGCGACCACCAGGTCGGCGATCCCCTCCTCATCGATGCGGGAGCGGCGGTGGGTGGGCAAGGGCGCAGGCAAGGGCGAAGACTGTGTCATGGCGTCCATCCATCGCTAGGCTTGGTCCGACCATACCGTCCGGCACGTCGGGAGTCGCCGCCCAAACGGTCGCACCGGACCCCAGCCCCAGGCCCCCCATCCTGCCACCGCATCAGGCGTTGAAGCCGCCATCCACGTCGATGGCGGCGCCGGTGATGAAGCTGGCGGCCGGGCTGGCCAGGAACCCGACCATGGCCGCCACCTCCTCCGCCCGGCCATAGCGGCCAAGGGCGGTGGGGGCGACCATCATGGGGGCATACTCACTGCTGGCCGGGTTCATGTCCGTGTCGATCGGGCCGGGCTGGACCACGTTGACCGTGATGTTCCGGGGGCCCAGGTCGCGGGCCCAACTGCTGGCGAACCCGGCCACCGCCGCCTTGGTCGCCGCATAGACACCGATGCCCGGGAAGGGGGCGCGGTCGCCGATCACACTGCCGATGGTGATGATGCGACCGCCATCGGCCATGACCTTCGCCGCTTCCCGGCTGGCGATCAGCACAGCCTTCACATTGGTATCGAAGGAATTCTGGTACTGGGCATCCGGCGTTTCGGTCAGGGGGGCCGATTCATAGACACCGGCATTGTTCACCAGGATGTCCAGGCGGCCGAAGCGGGCAACCACATCGGTCAGCAGCTTTTCCACCGCCGTCCCGTCGCGCAGGTCGGCCTGGAACGCGGCGGCCGTCGCGCCAGCGGCGGTCAGGGCACCCACCAGGTCTGTCGCCTTGTCGGCGGACCGGCCGTAATGCACGGCGATGGTGGCCCCCCGGGCGGCCAGTTCCCGGGCGGTGGCGGAGCCGATGCCGCCTGCGGCACCGGTGATCAGGGCGACCTTGCCGGACAAGTCGGCAGCGGCGCGCAGCGTGGCGAAGCTGGTCATGGGTGTTCTCCAGAATGGGCGGGATCGGCCGGATGGCGGGGCCCAGTCGTAAAGTGTATCGACCAGTACATATTTCACGCCATTGCGCCGCCGCGTCAAGATGTTTATGTACTGGCTGGTAAATTTTGGCGGAGGATACTGCCATGGCCCGGGGACGCCCCCGCGCCTTCGATCCCGATGCCGCCCTTGACCGGGCGCTGGATCTGTTTTGGCGCAACGGTTACGACGGCACCTCCCTGGCGGACCTGACCCGGGCGATGGGGATCAACCGGCCAAGCCTTTATGCGGCCTATGGCGACAAGCGGGCGCTGTTCCAGAAGGCGCTTGACCGCTACATGGCGGGCCCCTGCGCCCTGGTCGCCCGCGCGGTGGTGGAGGCCCCGACCGCCATCGCCGCTGTGCGCGCCCTGCTGATGTCCATCACGGGGTCGGATGCCTGTGCCGATGGCCCCCGCGGCTGCCTTTTGGTTCATGGCGCCCTGTGCGGGGGGGAGGAGACGGGGGAGATCCAGGCCGAACTGACCCGCCGCCGGGCGGAGATGGAGCGGCTGCTGCAGGCCCGGCTGGACGGGGCCCTGGCGACAGGGGAACTGCCCGCCGGCACGGATACCGGCGCCCTGGCCCGGTTCTACGCCGCGGTCCAGCAGGGCATTGCGGTGCAGGCCAAGGCCGGTGCCCGGCCGGAGGATCTATGCGGCGTGGTGCGGATCGCGCTGGCCGCCTGGCCTGGAACGGCGCAAGCGCGGCCCACAACAGCGTAAGCGGGGCCGTGGACGGAAAAGCGACCGGGGCCGGTGAACGGTGTTTGCCTTTGCCGCCCGCCTGTCACTAAACTCCCCCGCCCCCGGGTACGACAGGTCTTGTGCAAATGCCGCGTGGTGAACTCTTCCCGCCCATCGAGCCGTATCAGAGCGGTCGCCTGAAGGTCTCCGACCTGCATACCATCTATTGGGAGCAGTGCGGCAACCCCGACGGTGTGCCGGTCGTCTTCCTGCATGGCGGGCCCGGGGCCGGGGCATCGCCCACCCATCGGCGCTTCTTCGATCCGCACCATTACCGCATCGTCATCCTGGACCAGCGCGGTGCCGGCCGCTCCACCCCCCTGGGGGAGGTGCGGGAGAATACGATCGAGACCCTGATCGCCGATCTGGAACACCTGCGGGAGATGCTGGGCATCCGCCGCTGGATGGTTTTCGGTGGGTCCTGGGGTTCCACCCTGGCCCTGGCCTATGCCCAGACCCATCCGGACCGGGTGATCGGCCTGATCCTGCGCGGCATCTTCCTGATGCGCCGGCAGGAGATCGACTGGTTCCTGTATGAGATGCGCCACATCTTCCCGGAACCCTGGGCGCAATTCGTCGGCCATATCCCGGTGGCGGAGCGCGGCGACCTGCTGGAGGCCTATTGGCGCCGGCTTACCGCCGATGATCCGTCCGTCCGCATGGCCGCCGCCCGGGTCTGGAGCGTGTATGAGGGGGCGTGCTCCACCCTTCTGCCCAGCCCGGAACTGATCTCCGCCAGCGGGGAGGACAACCACGCCCTCGGCCTCGCCCGGATCGAGGCCCATTTCTTCCGCAACAACCTGCTGACCCCGGAAACCAGGCTGCTGGATCAGGTGGGGCGCATCCGCCACATCCCGGCGATCATCGTCCAGGGCCGGTACGACATCGTCTGCCCCATCCGCACGGCGGATGAGTTGCACCGCGCCTGGCCGGAGGCGGATTACATCGTCGTGCCCGATGCCGGCCACAGCGCCATGGAACCCGGCGTGCGCACCGCCCTGGTCCATGCCACCGAGCGCTTCCGCAACCTGGGTTGAAGGCAGGCCGGGCCGAGCAAGGGTTCCGGCAGGGGGCGGTGCTGCCCCCGCCCCGCCCCGCGGCGCCGCCTCAGCGCTTCAGGCCCTTGGCCGTATCCACGACAGCACCCTGCAGCTTCGCCTCGGCCAGGTCGGCGCCGGTGAAATCGGCCCCGCGGCACTCGGCATCCGACAGGTCGGCCCCGACCAGCCGCGCTTCCGTCAGGTCGGCGCCGGTCAGCCGGGCGGAGACCAGGCTGGATTGCAGCAGTACGCAGCGGTGCAGCTTGGCCCCCGTCAGGTCGCAGCCGTCCAGCCGCGCCCGGTGCAGGTTGGCACTCCACAGCCGGCCGCTGCCTGACTGGATGTGGACGGGGCCGATTTCCGCGCTGGTGAGCTTGCCCAGGGTCAGGGTTGCCCGTTCCAGGGAGATGCCGCGCATGTCGCTGCGGCTCAGGTCCGCTTCGCGCAGGTCGGCCAGGGACAGGTCGGCCATGGCGAGGGAGGCGCCCACCAACTTCGCCCCCTTCATGACCGTGCAGTGCAGAAGGGCCGCCGACAGGTTGGCGCCCGACAGATCGACGCCCGACAGATCCATGTTGGACAGGTCGGCGCGCAGCCCGTCCTTGCCGTTGCTGTCCACCCAGACCGCATGGCTGGCCAGGATCTCCACCAGGTCCAGGCCGTTGTCGGCCGGGCTGCGGGCGATGACGGCATCGGTCAGGTTGGCGGACCGGCGGGTCATCTCATCCATGATGGCGCCGATCAGGATGGCGTTGCTGAACTTGGTCTGGTTCAGCTCCGCCCCCGTCAGGTTGGCGCCAGCCAGCTTGGCGCCAGACAGGTTCGCCTCCCGCAGGTCCGCCCCTTGCAGGTCGCAGCCCGTGAGGTTGGAGTTGGACAGATTGGCGCGGACAAACTTCGTGCCCCGCATCACCGCATCGGTCAGGTCCGTCTGCATGACGAAGGCGTTGGAGACGCGGGCGCGGGACAGGTCGGCGGCCCGGATGGTCGCCACCGACATCTCGGTATGGACGGGAATCGCCTCGAACTCATGCATGGCCAGATCGCCGTTCTGGCGCACATGCATGATGGTGCCGTCACGCAGATCGCTATCCACCATGGTCGCTTCGGACAGCACGGCCCCCCGCAGGCAGGCCCCGCGCAGGTCGGCCCGGCGCAGATCCGCCCGCTCCAGATTGACCAGCCGCAGATCGGCTGCATACAGATTGGCGCCAGCCAGGGTGGCCCCGGTGAGCCGGGCCCCGAACAGCTTCGCCCCGGACAGGTCGGCATCGGACAGGTCCGCCCCCGACAGGTCCATGTGCGACAGGTCGCGCAGTTTCAGATTCGCGCGCACACCGCCGGATTGCCGGCGCAGGAATGCCGTATGCTTGGCGACGATGGCCTGAAGTTCGGACGCCGTGATCCGGGTCCGGTCAGGCTCCCGCCCAACGCTGCCAGCCATATGCTCCCTCCGCTCCTAAAGCGCCGGACAGGCCCCCGAACGTATCGCGGGGCAGCCATGTCGCCCCTGGATCGGACCTCCGGCCACCCCGATCCCCGGCGGCCGTCTGAGATCTTATCACGCATACGTCAATTTGGGGAGATGTAGCACCTTTCGCGCCTGCGCACAGGAGCGGGATCAATACTTCCGGTCCGTCTTGGCGGATCGGGGCATTCCCTGGCCCCGCCACGGCGGGCGCCCCCGACTTGACTTTCGGACCGTTCGACGGTATCACCGCCACCATCCCTGACCGGGGCCCCTGAATCCGCGCCAAGGCGCGTCGCCAGTCCGCGAGTTTCGCGCACTGGCGTTTTTGGTTTGCCAACGGCCCATCGGCCGGGCACCAGAGGGCGGGTGGCGATACGGGCGGCAACGGCAGGACGGAACGGACAGGACGGCGATGTTCGAGGGATTGAGCGGACGGCTGGGCGACATTTTCGATCGCCTGCGCAAGCGCGGTGCGTTGACGGAGGATGACGTCAACGCCGCGCTGCGGGAAGTGCGCATCGCCCTGCTGGAGGCGGATGTCGCCCTGCCCGCCGTCAAGGCCTTCGTGACCGGCGTGAAGGAGAAGGCGGTCGGGCAGGAGGTGCTGCGCAGCGTCACCCCCGGCCAGCAGGTCATCAAGATCGTCCACGACCATCTGGTCGAGTTGTTGGGCCAGACCTCCGAAAGCATCAATCTGAACGCGGTGCCGCCGGTGCCGGTGCTGATGCTCGGCCTCCAAGGCTCGGGCAAGACGACGACATCCGCCAAGATCGCCCTTCGCCTGAAGACCAGGGAGAAGAAGCGGGTCCTCATGGCCTCGCTCGACACCCGCCGTCCAGCGGCACAGGAACAGCTCAAGATCCTGGGTGAGCAGACGGGTGTGCCCACCCTGCCCATCGTGCCCGGCCAGACACCGGTCCAGATCGCCCGCCGCGCCATGGAGACGGGGCGGTTGGAAGGCTATGACGTCGTCATCCTGGATACCGCCGGCCGCCTTGCCATCGATGACGAACTGATGGCCGAGGTGGTGGAGATCCGCGACGCAACCAACCCGGTGGAAAGCCTGCTGGTGGTGGACGCCATGACCGGCCAGGACGCGGTGACCGTCGCCACCAATTTCAATGAGCGGGTGGGCATCACCGGCATCGTCATGACCCGGGTGGACGGCGATGCCCGCGGCGGTGCCGCCCTGTCCATGCGCCATGTCACCGGCAAGCCGATCAAGCTGCTGGGCGTGGGGGAGAAGGCGGACGCACTGGAAGCCTTCCACCCCGACCGCATCGCCGGCCGCATCCTGGGCATGGGCGATGTCGTCTCCCTGGTGGAGCGGGCGGCGGAGAGCATCGACAAGGAAGAGGCGGAGAAGCTTGCCCGCAAGATGGAAAAGGGCGGCTTCGACCTGGACGACATGCTGTCCCAGATGCGCCAGATCAAGAAGATGGGCGGCATGGGCGGGCTGATGGGCATGCTGCCCGGTGTCGCCAAGATCAAGGACCAGCTGAAGGACGCGAATATCGATGAGGGCATCCTGAAGAAGCAGGAGGCCATCATCCTGTCGATGACGATCAAGGAACGGAAGAAGCCCGAAATCCTGAACGCCAGCCGCCGGCGGCGCATCGCGCTGGGCAGTGGCACCACCGTCGCGGACGTGAACCGGCTGATCAAGCAGCACCAGGACATGGCCGAGATGATGAAGAAGATGAAGAAGCTGGGCCAGAAGGGCCTGATGCGGCAGGGCCTGGGTGCCTTGATGCCGAAGGGGCGGCGCTGAGCGATGGTGACGGAAGCCCCCCTTTCAACCCCTGCCACGGCCGTCCCCACGGCCACGCCCACGGCCGCCCCCACGGCCGAAGCGGCCTCCGGCTGGCCGCCGCCGCCGTTCCGGGAGCTGCGGACCCGGCGGTTGGTGCTGCGCGCCCTGTCCATGTCGGATGCCGCGGCCATGCATGCAGTCCTGTCCGATCCGGACAGCATGCGCTTCTGGTACCATCTGCCCCATGGAGACATGGCAGAGACGGAGGCGCTGCTGCGCGACCGCCGCCTTCCCGATCACGGCTACCACCGGGTCTGGGCGATCACCACCGATGGCGGGGAATGGCTGGGGGATGTGACCGTCTACCACAATGGCGGCACGCCCGGCCTGCTCTGGCTTGGATACCTGTTGAAGCCGTCGGCCCGGGGCAAGGGCTATGCGGTGGAGGCGGCTGCCGCTGCGCTGGATTACGGGTTCGAGGAATGGGGCGCCCACCGGATCGAGGCGAACCTGGACCCGGAGAATGCGGGAAGCATCGCGGTACTGGACCGGTTGGGCTTCCATCATGAAGGGATCCAGCGGCGCAACTTCCTTCTGGGTACGGATTGGAAGGATACCGGCATCCACGGCCTTCTGGTCGAGGAATGGCGGGCCCACCGTGCGACCGTTCAGCGCCGGCTGTTCGAGCGGGGGGCGTGATGTTCGATCACATCTCCCTGGGCGTTGCCGACCTCTCCCGCTCCGCCGCCTTCTACGACGCGGTCCTGGCCACGCTGGGCCACGGCAGGCTGTTCGGGGATGAGTATTTCATCGCCTACGGTACCAGCGTCACCGCTCCGTTCTTCGAGATCGTGGGCGAGCCGCTGGAGCCGGAACGCGGGGCCCCCGTCTACAACAACGGCGGCCATGTCTGCTTTTCCGCCTCCGGCCGTGTGGCTGTCGAGGCTTTCCATGCCGCGGCCCTTGCCCATGGGGGCCGCTGCGCGGGTGCACCGGGGCTTCGTCCCCAGTACACGCCCGATTACTACGCCGCCTTCGTGTTCGACCCGGACGGACACAAGATCGAAGCGGTGACCTACGCTCCGGAGTAACAGTCAAGGAAAGTCAGTACCCATGTCCGTGAAGATCCGTCTCGCCCGTGGCGGCGCCAAGAAGCGCCCCTACTACGCCATCGTCGTCGCCGACAGCCGCGCCCCCCGCGACGGCAACTTCATCGAGAAGGTCGGCACCTACAATCCGATGGTCCCCCAGGACCACCCGGAGCGTGTCACCCTGAAGGAAGAGCGCATCAAGGAGTGGCTGGCCAAGGGCGCGCAGCCGACCGACCGCGTCGCCAAGATGCTGGGCAAGGCCAACCTGATCGCCATGCCGGCCCTGCGGCAGAGCCCGAAGAAGTCCGCGCCGAAGGCGAAGGCCCAGGAGCGCGCCAAGGCCGCCGCCGCCGCCGCCGCGGAGTGATCCGCTGCTCCACCGTAGGTCGGATTAGGCGCGGAACGCGCCGTAATCCGACGGGGCGGGCTCCGGCATCCGGGGCTTGGAACCGTCGGATTACGCTCCGCTAATCCGACCTACGGAACGACCAAGGCAGAGCACAATGACCGACCGCATCTGCGTGGCCCAGTTCGTGGGCTCCCACGGCGTACACGGGCGGGTGAAGCTGAAAAGCTTCACCCACGTGCCCGAGGCCGTCTTCGGCTACATGCCGCTGACGGATGAGGTGGGCATCCGCCAGTTCCGCATCACCATGACCGGGATGGGCAAGGACCATTTCCTGGCCAACGTGGATGGGATCAAGGACCGCACCACCGCCGACACCCTGAAGGGCATCCGCCTGTTCGTGGACCGCGCCCGCCTTCCCGCCACCGGGGACGAGGACGAGTTCTACCACGCCGATCTGATCGGGCTGACGGCCGTGACGGAGGCCGGGGAGGTGTTCGGCACGGTCAAGGCCCTGTTCGATTTCGGGGCCGGTGACATGGTCGAATTCGCCCAGCCCAACGGCAAGACGGTGTTCGTGCCCTTCACCAAGGCCTGCCTGCCCGTTATCGACGTGACGGCCGGTCGCATCGTCGTCACCCCGCCCGACAACCTCTTCGCCTCCGCCGGCCCCCAGCTTAGCCCTGAGCAGGAGGAGGAGATCGTGGAGATCGTGCTGGAGGACGGGGAAACGGGGGGAGAAGCGCGGTCTTGAGCGTGCTCCGTACCCGCCGTCCCCTCTCCGTCATCCCGGCGAAAGCCGGGACCCAAGAGTCCCAAGGCCAACCATCGGGCGTGCGGTGTGGGTGGCCCCTGGGTACCGGCGTTCGCCGGGATGACGGTACATCGGCGGGACCGATGCAATGACCTCCGACACCCCCGACACCCCCACTCCCGGCAGCACCCCTGCCCAGCCCTGGCGGGTGCGGGTGCTGACCCTGTTTCCGGAGATGTTTCCCGGGCCCCTGGGGCTCAGCCTTGCGGGAAAAGCGCTGGAAAACGGGACCTGGACGTTGGAAACACTGGACATCCGCGGATACGCGCGCGATAAGCACCGCTCCGTGGATGACACCCCGTTCGGCGGCGGCCCTGGCATGGTCATGCGGCCGGACGTCCTGGACGCCGCCCTGACCGATGCCATCGCGCGCGGGCCGGAGCGGGGGCGGGTGATCTACCTCAGCCCCCGTGGCAAGGTGCTGACCCAGGAGCTGGTGCGCGAGCTGGCGCAGGCTCCCGTCGTCACCCTGTTGTGCGGGCGCTATGAGGGGGTCGACGAACGGGTGATCGAGGAACACCGGCTGGAGGAGATCTCCATCGGTGATGTCGTGCTGTCGGGTGGTGAGCCCGCGGCCCTTTGTCTGATCGATGCCGTGGTCCGGCTGCTGCCGGGCGTCATGGGCAATGTCGAGACGGCGGGGGAGGAGAGTTTCGAGCGGGGGCTCCTGGAGTACCCGCACTATACGCGCCCCGCCGATTGGCGGGGCCGCCTGGTGCCGGAGGTTCTTTTGTCCGGCCACCATGGGAAGGTCCGGGCCTGGCGGCTGGACCAGGCGGAACGGATCACGGCGGGGCGTCGCCCCGATTTGTGGTCCCGATACCTGGAAACGCGGCCGACCCCAAAGGTGAACAAGAAACGCCGCGGGTCCAAAGCGAAAGCAGCGGAATCGACGGCCCAGCCAACCAACGCCGCCGACCGGGATGAACCCGGCGCCGGTTCGATGTGAAGGACACGTTGAGATGAACATTCTCCAGCAGCTCGAAGCCGAGCAGGTCGCCAAGCTGACCGAGGGCAAGAGCATCCCCGAATTCTCCCCCGGCGACACCGTCAAGGTGAACGTGAAGGTCGTCGAGGGCACGCGCGAGCGCATCCAGGCCTATGAGGGTGTGGTCATCGCCCGCAAGAACGCCGCTCTGAACAGCAGCTTCACCGTCCGCAAGATCTCCTATGGTGAGGGTGTGGAGCGTATCTTCCCGCTCTATTCCCCCCGGATCGACAGCATCGAGCTGATCCGCAAGGGCGATGTCCGCCGCGCCAAGCTGTATTACCTGCGCGGCCGCCGCGGCAAGTCCGCCCGCATCTCCGAGCGCACGACCGGCCGCGGCATGAACGAGAAGGCCGAGGGCTGATCCCCTCCCCTTCCGTCCGCACACGCCAATACAAGAAGCCCGCCGGGGGAGACTCCGGCGGGTTTTTTCATGGCTGTACGGAAGCCCATGACGATGCAGGCAAGCAGACGTCGTCGTGGAAAAGCCCCTTTCCCCTGAGGGAGAGGAAGGGGCCCAGGCGAAGCCCGGGAGGGTGAGGGGTCCCCAAGCACCACCTTTCCCCCATACACATCCCCCCTCAACCCACCCCCTTTACATCCGCGTCCGGATGTGTTCTGATATCGGCATCATTTACGGAGGAGACCGCCGCCATGGATCACGACCACCGCTGAACCGCCTTTCCCGCGTTCATCCGGAGGATCGATCCATGCCCCGTCTCCCAGCCCGAATCCCGGGCGCGGATGCCGCCTGCCTTGTGGCGGACCGTGTCTCTTTCGCATTTTCCCCCGATAAGCCTGTCTTCACCGACCTCTCCCTGTCCCTGGGCGGGGAGCGGACGGGGCTGGTTGGGGCCAATGGCAGCGGCAAGACCACCCTGGTCCGGCTGTTGACCGGCGAACTGCGCCCAACGGCGGGCCGCATCACCCGGCGGGGCCGGATCCTGCACCTGCGCCAGCAGGTGGGGTCGGTGGAACTGCCTTCCGGGGACGCGCCCCCGGGGGCCGACACCGTGGCCGATGCCCTGGGCATGGCCCCGGCCCTGTCCGCCCTGGCCAGGGTCGAAGCCGGTGGCACCGATCCGGCGGATCTGGAACAGCTGGCCGAAACCTGGGACCTGCCCGATCGGGCGGCGGCGGCCCTGGAGCGGGTGGGATTGGCCGGGATCGACCTGGACCGGCCGCTGGCCCGCCTGTCCGGGGGGCAGATCACCCGCGTGCGCCTGGCCCGGGTCTGGCTGGACCGGCCGGAGCTGTTGCTGCTGGATGAGCCGACGAACGATCTGGATGCCGACGGGCGGGCCGCCGTGCTGGCCCTGGTCCACACCTGGCCCGGCGGGCTGCTGGCTGTCAGCCATGACCGCATCCTGCTGGAGTCCATGGACCGCATCGCCGAGCTGTCCCCCCAGGGCCTGTCAATCCATGGAGGGAACTGGAGCTTCTATAGCGCGGCCAGGTCGGCGGCCGTCCAGGCGGCGGAACGCCATCTGGCCGATGCGGAGAAGGAGGCGGCGCGTGTCGCCCGCGAAGCCCAGGCCGCCAGGGAGCGGGCCGCCCGCCGGGCCAAGGCGGGCAAGGTCGCGGGCGCCGGGTCCCAATCCCGGATGGAGCTGGGGAAGATGGCGGACCATGCCCAGTCCGATGGCGCCCGCCTGCGCCGCCTGGCCGAGCGCCAGGCGGAAGCCGCCGGGGCGGACCTGGCGGAGGCCAGGGCGGAGGTGGAGCGGCGGCTGCCCCTGTCCATGGCCGTCGCCGGCACCGGCCTGCCCCGGTCGAAACGGGTGCTGACGGTGCAGGGGCTGGTCACCGGCCGGGCGGGCAAGGTTGTGACCACCGGCCTGTCCCTGACCATTACGGGCCCGGAACGGATTGCCCTGACCGGCCCCAACGGCGCAGGCAAGAGCACGCTGCTGGCCACCCTGACCGGCCGGCTGTCCCCCCTGGCCGGATCGGTTCGGCTGGGGGTGGAGCGGTGGGCCCTGCTGGACCAGCGGCTGGACGGGATTCCCGCCGAGGTGACGGTCCTGGCCGCCATCCGGGCCGGCAACCCGACCCTGACGGAGCAGGAGGTACGCAGGGCCGCAGCATCATTCGGCTTCCGGAACGATGCTGCCCTGGCCCTGGTCGGCACCCTGTCCGGCGGCCAGCGGATGCGCGCCGCCCTGGCCGCCACCCTGGCCGGCCCCAACCCGCCGCCCCTGCTGCTGCTGGACGAGCCGACCAACCATCTGGACCTGGACAGCCTGGACGCCCTGGAATCCGCCCTGCGCGCCTATGACGGCGCCCTGCTGGTGGTCAGCCACGACCCCGCCTTCCTATCCGCCATCGGCATCGAGCGGACAGTGGTGTTGCCGGGCGGGGGCGTCACGTCGGATTGCGGGGCTTCGCCCCTGATCCGACCGACGCATCACCACCCCGTAGGTCGGATCAGCGAAGCGTAGTCCGACACCCCGACACCGGGTCAAGGATGCACGCCATCCGTCCGCATCCCGTCGGATTACGGGGCTTCGCCCCTAATCCGACCTACGCATCATTGCCGCCCCGTAGGTCGGATTAGCGAAGCGTAATCCGACACCTCGAAACAGGATAAAGAGTGCACACCATCCTGCGCACATTCCATCGGATTACAAGGCGCTACCAGCGCCGCAATCCGTCACCGCGGCCGGTTCACATGGCCCATCTTGCGACCGGGCTTCGGTGTGCCCTTGCCGTAGAGGTGCAGCTTGGCGCCCGGCTCGGCCATCAGGCGTTCCCAGGCCGCCACGTCGTCCCCGATCAGGTTGGTCATGGTGCAAGGGCGGGTCACGTCCGTGGGGCCGAGGGGCAGGCCGGTGACGGCGCGCACGAACTGTTCGAACTGGCTGGTGGTGCAGAAATCCTGGGTCCAGTGGCCGGAATTGTGGGGCCGGGGCGCGATTTCGTTGACCAGGACGCGGCCGTCCGGGGTCACGAACATCTCCACCGCCAGCAGCCCGACCACGCCCAGCGCCCGGGCCAGGGTCTCCGCCACCCGGGTCGCCTCCGCCGCCACGTCGGCCGGAACCGCGGCGGGGACAAGCGTCACATCCAGGATGCCGTCCTTGTGCCGGTTCTCCACCACGGGAAAACTGGCCGTCACCCCATCGGCCCGGCGGGCGACGATCACGGACACCTCACAGGTGAAGGTGACCCAGCCCTCCAGGATCCCTTCCTCCGCCCCCATTTCCGCCCAGGCGGCGGCAAGGTCGGTATCGGCCTTTATCCGCACCTGGCCCTTGCCGTCATAGCCCATGCGGGTGGATTTCAGCACCGACGGGCGCCCGATCTCCGCCACCGCCGCCGTCAGATCGGCCACACCGCGCACAGCCCGGAAGGGGGCCGTGCCCAGGCCCAGGTCATTGGCGAATCCCTTTTCCCGCAGCCGGTCCTGGGCCACGGCCAGGACAGGGGCGCCCGGATATGTGGGCACCAGCCCGGCCAGGAAAGCCACGGTGTCGGTCGGCACATTCTCCCATTCCAGGGTGACCACATCCACCGCGGCGGCGAAGCGGGCCAGTGCTTCCCGATCATGCCAATCGGCCCGGGTCTGGAGGGATGTCACCTGCCCGCAGGGGCTGTCCGGTCCTTCAGGCGAGAAGACATGCAGGCGGTAGCCCAGATTGGCGGCGGCCAGCGCCGTCATCCGGCCCAACTGGCCCGCCCCCAGCATGCCGATGGTGGACCCGGGCGGCAGGGGGCCTGAAGAAACGGTCCGGAGGGGCGGCGAGGAGGGAGCGGACATGGTCATCGCTTCAATCAAACCTGGGGCTCGTCCACCGGGATCTCCGCCACCTTGGCGGTCTGGCGCGCCCGCCAGTCGGTCAGGTCCCGGTCCAGCCGCGGATCGTTCAGGGCCAGGACGGATGCTGCCAGCAGGGCGGCATTGGTCGCCCCGGCCTTGCCGATGGCCAGCGTGCCGACGGGAATGCCGCCCGGCATCTGCACGATGGAATACAGGCTGTCGATGCCCTTCATCGTCCGGCTTTCCACCGGAACGCCGAAGACCGGCAGGGTGGTCATGGCAGCGGCCATGCCGGGCAGATGGGCGGCCCCGCCGGCCCCGGCGATGATCACCTTCAGCCCCCGGCCCTTGGCCGTGGTGGCGTAATCGTACAGGCGCTGCGGTGTGCGGTGGGCGGAGACGATGCGCGCCTCATACGCAACACCCAGTTCATCCAGGATGTCGGCCGCGTGCTTCATGGTCGGCCAGTCCGACTGGCTGCCCATGATGATGCCCACCAGCGGTGCCCCGCCGATCTCCGCCGCCATGCCCGCGCACTCCCCCGCCAGACCCCGGCGGCCCGCACCGGCCCGCCCCTGGGAAAGCGCGGATTATAGGAATCGGCGGTGGGTGCGCAAGCGTGCAGGCTCGCGTCACAGATCCACGTAGCGGTAGATCCCGCGGAAGGGCAGCTCGATCCCCAGGGAGGGGAGCTGAAGCACGGCATCCAGACCGGCCAGGATCTCCGCGGGGTTGTCGGCCCAGCCGTCGCCCATGCTGCGGCGGAAGACGATGGCCGTCGGCTCCTCGCTGTCCAGCAGGACGATCTCCTGCACGCTGTCCAAGGTGGCGTAGAAGGTGACCTTCGCCATCGTCTCCGCCCGGTTGGACGGTGACAGCACCTCCAGCACCACGGACGGATGGACCTTGCGATCCTTGCTCACCGGCTCACAGGTGATGGCCGCATCCGCCCCGCGGGCCGTCAGGTGGTTATAGGCCTTGAAAAGACCAACCTCGGTCAGAACCCGGCAGGGCGGCCGGTCGCGCAGGGCCATTCCGGCTGTATAGGCGATGTTCGCCATGATGGTGGCATGGGCCGGGGAGGGCCGCGCCTGGGCCACCGGTTCCCCGCCGACCAGATCGAACAGCAGATCGGTGCGGTCGCCATCCCAGTCCAGGAACTCCGCAACCGTCATCAGGCGGGGTTTTTCGATGGGAAGTGCTGCCATGCCCACCCTCCTCATCCGCTTTCCGGCCACATCCGCTATCCGGCCGTATCTTTAATCCGGCCATCGGACCGGTGCCGATCCTACCACGCCGGCCGGCGGGCCGGAACGGGGTCAGGCGATGATGTCGGGCAGAAGCTCGCTCTCCAGCCGGGCGATCATGTCCTTCAGCAGCAGCTTGCGTTTCTTCAGGCGTTGAATCTGAAGCTGGTCCACTGGGGCCTGCTGCACCAGCCGGGCGATCACGTCGTCCAGGTCGCGATGCTCCGTCCGCAGAGTCGCGAGTTTCTCTTTCAACGCCTGTTGTTCGTTAATGGCCACGGTTACAGAGACCCCCCGTTTTCCGTCGGTTATCTACCACAGTTCGCGGCGCCGTCGCGCCCTTGATTTTCAGGGGGGCGGCAGGCCGCGCCCTCCCTTGCGGCGGTCCCCCGTTTTCGATCAGACTGCGCCCGCACCCCCCTACCCCCGCAGACGGACGGACAGACCGGACATGGCAGGCGACAAGCGTATCGGCATCTTGACCAGCGGCGGCGATTGCGCCGGCCTGAACGCCGTGATCCGCGCCGCGGTCCACCGGGCCGCCCATTACGGCTGGCAGGTGGTGGGGATCGAGGACGGGACCCAGGGCCTCCTGGCCCGCCCGGTCCGGTACTGGACCCTGGATCTCAACAGTGTGGACGGCGCGATGATGCGCCAGGGCGGCACCATCCTGGGCACCACCAACAAGGGCGATCCCTTTGCCTATCCCATGGCGGACGGCAGCCGGAGGGACCGCTCGGCGGAGATCATCGGCGGCTTGCGCGAACTGGGGGTGGAGGCCGTGATCGGCATCGGCGGCGACGGGTCCATGGCGATCCTGCGCAAGCTGGCCCGGCTGGGCGACATCAAGCTGATCGGCATTCCGAAGACCATCGACAACGACCTGGGCATCACGGAGGCCAGCGTCGGCTATGACACCGCCGTCGCCGTCGCGACGGAGGCGCTGGACCGGCTCCAGCCCACCGCCGCCAGCCATGACCGGGTGATGGTGCTGGAGGTGATGGGGCGGGATGCCGGGCATATCGCCTTGGCGGCGGGAATCGCGGGCGGGGCCGATGTCATCCTGATCCCGGAAATCCGCTGGTCCGTCCAGGGCATCGCCGACAAGATCCGGCGGGTTCAGGATTCGGGCCGCAACTTCGCCATGGTCGTCGTCTCCGAAGCGGTGAAGACGGCGGAGGGGGACATCCCGCAGAAGGAATTCGCCGATGGGCAGAAGCGCCATGGCGGCATCGGCAACTATATCGGCCACCTGATCGCGGAGGCGACAGGCGCGGAGACACGGGTCACCGTGCTGGGCCATGTGCAGCGCGGCTGCCCGCCCAGCTACCGCGACCGGCTTCTCGCCTCCGCCTTCGGGGTGCGGGCGGTGGACCTGATCGCGGAGGGCAAGTCCGACCGGATCCTGGCTTGGTCCAACCGCGCCATCATCGATGTGCCGATCGAGGATGCGATCGCCACCTATGCCGCCGTGGATGTGGACGGCACCCTGGTCCAGACCGCCCGCGGCCTGGGGATCTATATCGGCGATCTGTAGGGGACCGCATCTGATGGACCCGACGGCCGCTGAGCCGCCCGGCTTGTGGGACTGGTCCCTGTCGGTCTATGGCCAGCCGGGGGTGGCGGCGGCCTGCCTGGGGGCCCAGGACCGGCACGGGGCGGATGTGAACCTGCTGCTCTGGGCCGCCTGGGCGGGGGCGGTCCACGGTCACCGGCTGACGGCAGGGGAGGTGCAGACGGCCCGCGCCGCCGTCGCCGCCTGGCACCGGGATGTGGTGCTGCCCCTGCGCGCCGTGCGCCGCCGGTTGAAGCACGGGCCCGCCCCGGCCCCTGATTCCGCAACGGAACCGCTGCGCGCGCGGGTCAAGGCGGCCGAACTGGAGGCGGAGCGGCTGGAGCAGGCGGTGCTGGCGGCCCATCCTGCCACCCTGCGCCGCGGCGTCCCGGGGACGGACGCGATGGCGGCCAATCTGCGCCACATGATACCACCGGTGGCATTGGGCCCGCTGCTGCACGCGCTCACATCCGCCCACCCCGGGGTGAACCCATCCGGTTAGGGCCGGCGGCACCGGACCACCGGCAAATCGGCTCTTCCGCATTTCGGTGGGAACGCTATCTTGCGGATCACCGAACATGGGGAGGCGATCAATGAGAATTCGGATGATGGCGCTGGCGGGTGCGGCCCTGCTGGCGATGGGGACAGGTACGGCGCTGGCCGAAACCCAGGTGGCCCAGGCCGCAGGTGCCGCCGCCAAGGCGGCACAGCCGCCGGCCCCCGGCCTGCCGGTGCTGGACCCGTCCGTGAACGCCTGCCAGAACTTCTTCCAGCACGCCTGCAACGCCTGGATCGCCGCCAACCCGATTCCCGACGACCAGTCCCGCTGGGGCAGCTTCCAGCAATTGGCGGAGCGGAACCAGGACCTGCTGCGCACGATCCTGGAGGCGGCCGCCGCCAACCCGACGCCTGAAACCCAGAAGATCGGCGATTTCTACGCCGCCTGCATGGATGAGGGGGCAATCGAGGCGAAGGGCATCGCGCCGCTGAAGCCCTATATGGATCGGATCGCCGGCCTGTCCGACAAGAAGGGCCTGGCGCCCCTGCTGGCCGACCTGCACCGCATGGGCGTTGGCGCCCTGTTCCGCTTCGGCCAGCAGCAGGGCTTCACCGACGCCACCCAGGCCATCGCCGTGGCCGACCAGGGCGGCCTTGGCCTGCCCGACCGGGATTTCTATTTCAAGGACGACGACCGCTCGAAGGAACAGCGGGCCGCCTACCTTGCCCATGTGGCCGCCATGTTCAAGCTGGCCGGCGATAATGATGCGGTGGCGAAGGCCAAGGCCGATGCCGTCATGGCGGTGGAGACCAAGCTGGCCCAGGGCAGCATGGACCGCGTGCTGCGCCGCGACCCGGCCAACCGCAACAATCCGCGCACCTGGGCGGAATTCACCGGCAAGACCCCGGGGTTCGACTGGGCGGCCTACAAGACCGCCATCGGTACGCCCCGTTTCGACAGCCTGAACGTCAACAACCCCGCCTTCTTCGAAACGATGCAGGCGGTGGTGACGGACACGTCACTGGACGATCTGAAGACCTACCTGTCCTGGCATCTGCTGCGCGCGGCCTCCCCCTGGTTGCCCGATGCCTTCGTGCAGGAGAATTTCAACTTCTACGGCCGCACCCTGTCCGGTGCGAAGGAGATCCGGCCGCGCTGGAAGCGCTGTGTCTCCGCCGTGGACAGCGCCCTGGGTGAGGATCTGGGCAAGCACTTCGTCGACAAGGCCTTCGGGCCGGAGCACAAGGAGCGCATGCTGCGCATGGTCGACGACGTGCAGCAGGCCTTCAATGAGAAGATGCCCGGCCTGGAATGGATGGGTCCGGAAACCCAGAAGAAGGCGCAGGAGAAGCTGGCCGCGATGGCCAACAAGATCGGCTATCCGGACCAGTGGCGGGACTATTCCGCCCTGACCGTGGCGCGGGGCGATGCCCTGGGCAATGCCGCCCGCGCTTTCGATTTCGATTACCAGAAGGATCTGGCGAAGATCGGCACCCGCGTCGACCGGGGTGAGTGGTTCATGAGCCCGCCGACGGTGAACGCCTATTACAGCCCGTCCTTCAACGACATCAACTTCCCCGCCGGCATCCTCCAGCCGCCCTTCTTCGACATGACCGCCGACGATGCCTACAATTACGGCGCCATCGGCGGGGTGATCGGGCATGAGATCACCCATGGCTTCGATGACCAGGGCCGGAAATTCGATGCCAGCGGCAATCTGGAGAACTGGTGGACCGCCGAGGATGAGACGCGCTTCACCGAGCGGGCCCAGTGCCTGGTCGACCAGTACGGGTCCTATGTCGCCGACGGGGACGTGAAGCTGAATGGCAAGGCGACCCTGGGTGAGAACACGGCCGACAATGGCGGCCTGCGCATGGCGCTGGCCGGGCTTCAGCGCCGCCTGGGCGATGATGGCATGAAGCAGCAGATCGGCGGCCTGGATGCCACCCAGCGGTTCTTCTACGGCTGGGCCCATGTCTGGTGCGCCGAATCCCGCCCCCAGGCCCGGCGTCTCCAGGCCCAGACCGGCGTGCATTCCCTGCCGGAATACCGGGTGAACGGCACCGTCTCCAACATGCCGGAATTCGCCAAGGCCTTTAACTGCAAGCCGACCGACCCCATGGTCCGCGGCGACAAGGCCTGCCGCGTCTGGTAAGGGATCACCGGACCTGAAACGACAAGGGCGGGACCGGACCACCGGCCCCGCCCTTTTCCTTGGCGCTACGGCTATCGCAGGAAAATCTCGTCCCCCCCGGGGCCCGCAGGGGGAGAAGGGGAACGGGGCCCATCGACCCACATCGTCGGCAAGGCGATGGGAGCGTCACGCCCGCAGGCGGTTGACGAAGTCGTCCAGGCGGGTGCGGAGCGCGGTGGCGGGCGCGCGGAGGTCTTCGGCGCCCCAGATCACCCGCACCACCCCGGCCTGGGATGTGGCGGCGGACAGGGCGACATTGGCGAACTGGTCGGAGAAGCGGCTGCTCTGTTCGGCCAGTTCCTCCGCCGTGCGCATCATGCGGTCGATCGCTTCCCCCTGGCGTTCGATGGCGCCGTTGACGGCGCCTGACAGGTCGGCGATGCGGCGGACGGTGCGGGTCACCTCCTGCATGCCGCCCGCCGCCTCCTCCGTCGCGGCGCGGATATCGGCGATCTGCTCCCGGATCTCCACCGTGGCGCGGGCGGTTTGGCCCGCCAGGGTCTTCACCTCCCCGGCCACCACGGCGAAACCCTTGCCCGCCTCCCCCGCCCTTGCCGCCTCGATCGTGGCGTTCAGGGCCAGGAGGTTGGTCTGGGCTGCGATCTCCTCGATCAGTTCCAGGACCGTGCCGATCCGCTCCACCGCTTCCGTCAGGGTGCGCATGCGCGCTTCCGACCGGTCCACCCCGGCCCGCGCCTCCCCGGCGATGCGGGCGGCTTCCAGTACCTGGGCCTGGGCGTCGCGCATGGCGTCGCGCACGCTTTCCGCCCCGGCGGCCATGCCCATGACCTGGGTGGTGGACTGCTCCGCCGCCTCCGCCGCCGCCAGCGACCGGTTGGAACCGGATTCGCCGACCGTGCCCATGCGGGCGGCGATGGTGCGGATGCCGTCGGATTTGGCGGCGATGGTCTCCGCCACCTCCAGCAGGGTGGCCTCCAGGTCGGCGGCGAGATCGGCCATGGCATCGCGGCGGATGCGGGCAGCGCGGGCCGCATCCTCCTCCCGCTGGCGCTGCAGGTCGCGGATTTCCACCATCCCGGCGCGGAAGACGGCAACGGCCGCCGCCATCTCCCCGATCTCATCCCGGTCGGAGGCGGGCCAGCCCGCCCGGGCGGGCAGCGGTGTCTCCAGCTTGCCGTCGGCCAGTTCATGCATATAGGCGGCCAGCCCGTTCAACCGCCCGGTGATGGTGCGCAGCAGGACCCCCGCCAGCCCCACCAGCCCCAGCCCGACCAGCAGGATGGCGCTGTTGACGGCGATGGCCGTGCGGGCGGCGGCCACCCTCCCCGCCCAATAGGCATCCATCCGATCGGCCACCCGGTGCACCACGGCCACCGCACGGCCCAACACATCCTGGGTCCGGCCGAACGTCTCCTCGAACGTCACGGGATAGGCCGTCCCGGCGGTGGACGCGGCGACGATGTCCCGGCGCAAGGCGACGTAATCCGACTGGTACACCTGCGACAGGTCGGCCAGAGCCGCCCCCAGTTCCCCCGGCAGGTCGGGATGGTCCGACAGGTCGTCCAGCACACCGAAGGCGGCGGCGACCCGGGTCTGGTGCTGATCCATCAGGGTCCGCTGCTCCGCCGTCAGCGGCCGACCGGTCAGGGTCGCCAGGGCCAGGTAGGACCGGTCCTGCCCCCCCTTCTCCCGCACGACGAAGGCGCGGTGCATCACCTCCCCCAGGATATAGGTGGTGCCGGACACCTGGGCCCGGGCATCCCGGAACAGGAAGCGCAAACGCTCCAGCCCGACGATCAGGTCCGGCACCTCCACCGGCCAATTGGCGACGAAGGCCGCATCCCTGGCCGCGGCGGGCAGGGCGACCTGCCGGTCCGCTTCCGCCCGCAGGGCGCTGATCCGGGCGATGGTCCGATCCACCTCCCGGGCGATGCTGTCGCGGTCGCGCAGGCTGCCATGGGCGGCCAGCCCGGCCCGGACCTGGGTGAAATGCCCGTCGGACTTGCGCCGCTGCTCCGCCACCAGATCGCGGAAGGCGGCGGGCATCGGCTCCTCCAGGTTCAGGCCCAGCTGGATCACCGACCGCTCCAGGCTGAGTTCGATCACCGCCCGGGACAACTCGCCGTAGATGGCGTTGGATTCCCGCTCCCGCTGGGTTTCCCCCAAATCGCCGATACTCCCCCAAAGCCGCAGCCCGGCCATGACCAGAACCAGACCGCCGAGTACAAGAAATAGACCGGAGAGCAAAACCCTGATGCGCATACGGACTATCTCCTTGTATTCAGGCCGGTCTTCAGCAGGATAATATCAGTGAAATTGCCTAATGAAGTGTTAGAAAATCATGATTGATCAATCGATACCGCAGCATCCTTACGGGTATTGGGGTAATTAACGTATTCATGATTTACGATTGTATGTGCTTCATTCCGATATGTGGCTGTTAACCTGGGTGGGTTGGTGGCGACGCAGCCCCCCGACCGCCGCTGCCCCGACCGCCGCCCCCCTCGACTCTTCGGGGCGGGTGGGGCAAGGTCCGGGCGGTAGCAGCCTTGTCCTTCCCGTTGTCCGGACCCGTCCGCCCATGTCCACCGCCGCCGATTCCGCCGAGCCCGCCCTGGCCGCAGCGCCGCTTTACCTGGTTGACGGGTCGGGCTTCATCTTCCGCGCCTACCACGCCCTGCCGCCGCTGAACCGGCCGGACGGGACGCCGGTAAACGCGGTGATGGGTTTCTGCAACATGCTGATGAAGCTGCTGGCGGAACAGAAGGCCGATGCCGTGGCCATCATCTTCGACAGCAGCGAGGTCACCTTCCGGAACGAGATCTACCCGGACTACAAGGCCCACCGGCCGCCGGCACCGGAGGATCTGGTCCCCCAGTTCGCCCTGATCCGGGAGGCGGTGGATGCCTTCAGCCTGCCCTGCCTGGAGCTGGGCGGGTATGAGGCGGATGACCTGATCGCCACCTATGCCCGCCTTGCCCATGAGCAGGGGCGCCCGGTGACCATCGTCTCCTCCGACAAGGACCTGATGCAACTGGTCCGTGACGGGGTGCGCATGTTCGACCCCATGAAGAACAAGCTGATCGGGCCGGAGGAGGTGGTTGAGAAGTTCGGCGTCCCGCCGGAGAAGGTTGTGGATGTGCAGGCCCTGGCCGGGGACAGCGTCGACAATGTCCCCGGCGTTCCCGGCATCGGCATCAAGACGGCGGCCCAGTTGATCACCGAATATGGCGACCTGGAAACGCTGCTGGCGCGGGCGGGGGAGATCAAGCAGAACGCCCGGCGGGAGAAGCTGATCGCCAATGCCGATCTGGCCCGCATCTCCAAGAAGCTGGTGCGGCTGGACGACCGGGTACCGGTCCCGGTCCCGGTTGACGTGCTGAAGGTGCGGGAGCCGGACCATGGCAAGCTGGTCGCCTGGCTGAAGCAGCAAGGGTTCCGCACCATCACCGCCAAGGTGGAGGCGGAGATCGCGGCGGACGGCAAGCTTACGGACGGCAAGCCGACCGACGGCAAGGCGGGCGCACCGGCAACGCCCGCGGCCCCGGCAGGAGCGGAAATGCGGGCCGCACTCAACACACGCAGCTACGCCCCGACCACCACGGATGCCGCCCCCCGCGCCGACGGCTTCGTGCCGGTCAAGCCGGAGACGGTGCGGTATGAGACCGTGACCGACCTGGCGGCGCTGGATGGCTGGATCGCGGAGGGTCTGTCCATCGGCACAATCGCCGTGGATACGGAAACGGTGGGGCTGACCCCGTCGGCGGCGAAGCTGGTCGGCATTTCCCTGGCGGTGGCGCCGGGGCATGCCTGCTACATCCCGCTGGGCCATGTGGACCCGTCCGCCCCGGCGGATGCGGCGGCCGGCGGCTTCGACTTCGGAACCGCCCCGCCGGCCCCGGCCCAGATCCCGGCGGCCGACGCGCTGGCCCGGCTGAAGGCGCTGCTGGAGGATCCGGCCACCCTGAAGGTGGGCCACAACATCAAGTTCGACATCCAGGTCCTGGCTTCCGCTTACCGGGCGGTGCTGGACCAGGATCTGGCCCTGGGGCCGGTCGATGACACCATGCTGATGTCTTATGTGCTGGGGGCGGGCAAGCATGGGCACGGCATGGATGAACTGGCCCTGCGCCTGCTTGACCATACCTGCATCAGCTATGATGAGGTGACGGGAACGGGCAAGGCGCGCATCCCCTTCGACCGGGTGCCCCTGGACAAGGCCACGGCCTATGCCGCGGAGGATGCGGATATCACCCTGCGCCTGTGGCAGGTGCTGAAGCACGACCTGCTGCGGGAGCGGTCGGTCACCCTGTATGAAACGATCGAGCGGCCCCTGGTGCCCGTGGTCGCCGCCATGGAGATGGCGGGCGTGCGGGTGGACCCGTCGGTGCTGAAGACCATGTCCGCCGATTTCGCCCGCCGCATGGCGGAGATGGAGGGGGAGATCCACGCCCTGGCGGGCAAGCCCTTCAACATCGCCAGCCCCAAGCAGCTGGGGGAGATCCTGTTCGATGAGATGGGGCTGAAGGGCGGCAAGAAATCCGCCAAGACCGGCGCCTGGTCCACCGACAGCTCCGTGCTGGAGGACCTGGCCGAGCAGGGGGTGGAGATCGCGCAGCGGGTGCTGGACTGGCGCCAGATCGCCAAGCTGAAAAGCACCTACACGGACTCCCTGGGGGATGAGATCAACCCCCGCACCGGCCGGGTGCATACCAGTTTCGCCCTGGCGCTCACCTCCACCGGGCGGCTTTCCTCCTCCGACCCCAATCTCCAGAACATCCCGATCCGGACGGAGGAGGGGCGGAAGATCCGCCGGGCCTTCGTCGCCTCCCCCGGGCATCTGATCCTGTCGGTGGATTATTCCCAGATCGAGCTGCGCCTGGTGGCGGAGATGGCGGGCATCCCCGCCCTGAAACGCGCCTTCCGGGAGGGGATCGACATCCATGCCATGACCGCCTCCCAGGTGTTCGGTGTGCCGCTGGAGCAGATGACGGGGGAGATCCGGCGCCGGGCCAAGGCGATCAATTTCGGCATCATCTACGGCATCTCCAGCTTCGGGCTGGGCCGCCAGCTCGGCATCCCGCCGGGGGAGGCGGGGGCCTTCATCAAGGCCTATTTCGAGCGCTTCCCCGAGCTTCAGGCCTATATGGACAGCACCAAGGTCCAGGCCCGGGAATACGGCTATGTGGAAACGCTGTGGGGACGGAAATGCTGGATCCAGGGGATCAAGGATCCCAACGCCGCCCGCCGCGCCTATGCCGAACGCCAGGCCATCAACGCCCCCATCCAGGGCACGGCCGCGGACATCATCAAGCGCGCCATGGTTCGCCTGCCCGGCGCCCTGGCGGAAGCCGGGCTGACCGCCCGCATGCTGCTGCAGGTGCATGACGAATTGCTGTTCGACGTGCCGGAGGCGGAGGCGGAGGCGACATCCGCCCTGGTCCGCCGGGTGATGGAAGGGGCCGCCACCCTGGAAGTCCCCCTGGTCGCCGAAGCCGGCCTGGGCCCCAACTGGGACGAGGCGCACTGAGGTCTCCCGGTTTGTTGGTCACCACGGGGGCCCGGGGTCCACGGGGTGTCACGGGGGTTCCGCTGCCGGGGGGTGGGCTGGTGGTCGACAGCGCGGTGGGGCGAGGGGGCGGTGGGGCGAGGGGGCGGTG
>JBJOKR010000042.1:0-26646 GCA_046045995.1 Pseudomonadota bacterium
TCCGCAGGCTGTCATGGCCGGCCCCGGCTTCCAGCAGGATCTTGCCCCGCCAATCGCGGGTGGGGGTGCGCTCCCCCGGCTCCAGCCCCGACCGGAAGGCCAGTTGATGCACCCGCTCGCGCCCCATTGTAGAGGCGAAACGGGCGCAGAGCAGGGCGTTGTAGGCATCGTCCGCCGTTGCCGCCAGCAGGTAGGCGGTGTCCTGCAGCTCCACCACCCCCTCCGCCCGTTCGGACAGCAGGTCCCCGCGGAAGGTGGGCAGCCCCGCCCGCCGGGCAGCCGCCAGGGCCCGCGGGTCCGGATCGGCGATGATCACCGGCACGTCCAGGGCGCGCAGGGCCATCGCCAGGCCGATGGTGAAATCCCAGGATCCGACGATCAGCACCCCCTCCCGCCCCCGCCCGGCCAGGCCCAGGGCCCGGGCCAGCGGCCCGATGGTGAAGCCATGGGCGACCACCGTCGCCCCGATCATGGCGAAGACCAGGGGCAGCAGCAGGTCCGCATCCCCGTACCCCGCCTCTGCCATCCGGCCGCCGGCCAGGCCTGCCATGGCCGCGGCGACGATCCCCCGGGGGGCGATCCAGGCGATCAGCACCCGCTCCCGCCCCGACAGGTCCGCCCCCAGGGTGGCCAGGCCGATCGCCAGGGGCCGGACCAGCAGCATCACCGCCAGCACCGTCCCCAGCAAGGGCCAGGACAAGCGGGCCAGCACCTCCCGGTCCAGGTCGGCGGCCAGGATGATGAACACGCCGGAGACCAGGAAGACGGTCAGGCTTTCCTTGAACCGCTTCAGCTCCTCCAGCCCCGCGACGCCGATATTGGCCAGGGCCAGGCCGAAGACCGTGGCGGCGATCAGCCCCGCCTCATGCATCACCTGATCGGCCAGGGCGAAGGCGCCCAGCACCGCCGCCAGAAGGATCGGTGTCTTCAGGTATTCCGGGGCCAGGTCCCGGTGGAACAGGGCCCGGATGCCATAGGCCGGGGCAAGGCCGGTCGCCACCCCCACCACCACCCCCGAACCCAGGCGCAGCAGCAGGTCGCCGGCCAGCCGCTCCCCCTCACCGCCCGCGCTTGCCGTGCCGGCGGACAGGACGAACCATTCCATCGCCACCACCGCCAGGACGGCGCCGATGGGATCGTTCAGGATGCCTTCCCATTTCAGGAAGGCGGCGGGGCGGTGTTGCAGCCGGGCCTGGCGCAGCAGGGGCAGGATCACCGTGGGGCCGGTTATGATCATGATCGCCCCGAACACGACCGCCACCGGCCAGTCGATCCCGCCGATCCAATGGGCGGCGGCGGCGGCCAGCGCCCAGCCCAGGGGCACCGCCAGCAATAGCCGCCGCACCCCGGCCCCGGCTGCCCGCCATTCGCGGATATCCAGGGTCAGCCCGCCGTCGAACACGATGATGGCGACGGCCAGCCCCACCGCCGGTGCGCGCAGGTCGCCCAGGGTGGCGGTCGGGTCCAGCAGGCCCAGGCCCGGGCCCAGGGCCAACCCCGCCGCCAGCATCAGCACGATGGCCGGAACCCCCAGCCGCCACGCCACCCATTGGGCCGAGATGCCAGCCGCGCCGATCACCGCGATGGTTACCGCCAGGTCCCCGTCCACGCCGCCCCCGCCACGCTGATCCCCAACTCCCCGACGGGGTCAGAACCCGCGGCCCGGTGACCGGTTCCGGACGGGGGGCGTATCCATGGCGCGGTCGTGGGCTATTTGGGGATCGGTGGGGGAATGCCCCTTACCCGGCCGTCCCCCCCGTCCGGCGCAGCGGGACGACCCTTAGCTCCGTCCAGCAGCGCAGCAGCCATTCCATCGGGCCGATGCAGAACCAGCGCAGCCACAGGACGGACAGCAGGATCAGCCCGCCGGCGATGCCGAGGGAGATCGGGATCAGCCCCAGCCGGTCGAACTGGCCGTACAGGCCCAGGCCCCAGCCCAGGAACAGGGCATTGGCCACCAGGGACTGGCCCAGATAGTTGCTGAGGCTCATCCCCCCCGCCCGGCGCAGCAGGGACAGGCCCGGCAGGTCGGGCCGCGCCTGCACCAGGGCCGCCACCCCGGCGACATACAGGGCGGCCAGGGCCAGACCGGCGACGGGCATGATTCCCATAGCGAGGGACGCCGCCATGTCGGGCAGCCAGAATTCGGCGGCATACAGACCGTTGCCGATCACCGCCAGGGGCACCAGCCAGCGGAACCGGGTCCGCAGGACCGCCAGCAGGGCGGCCGGATCGCTCAGCAGTCCCCGCCGCCCGGCGGACAGCCCCAGGGCGAAGGCTCCCACCACCAGCGGGCCTTGGGCGAAGATCAGGGCGACGATGGAAGTCGGAAGCTCCTCCAGCCGCTGGGCCAGCGCCTCCCCGAAACCACCCAGATAGGCCGTCCGCGCCGCTTCCATCGCGGGGGTCCATTCCGTGGCGTGCCGCAGCGGCATCACCATCATGATCAGGCCCATCAAGGCGCCCGCGATCAGGTTGACCCACAGGGCGACCTGCAGCAGCGTCCGGTCCGGTGCGTTCCGCAGACGCCACAGGATCAGCCCGGTCAGGGCATAGATCATCAGGATGTCGCCCGGGAACAGCAGCACCGCATGCAGCGCCCCCAGCAGTAACAGGGCCGCCAGCCGCCGGCGATAGGCCCAGACGGTGATGATCCCCGATTCCATCCGGCCCAGCAGCACGGCAAAGCCATAGCCGAACAGCAGGGAGAAGATGGGGAAGAACTTCGCCTGGAACAGCAGGGCCCCGATGGTATTGCTGGCGATATCCGTCGGGCCCAGCATCGGCCAGTCATCCCCCAGCAGGGGCAGGGCGATGAAGGGCAGGTTGACAAGGCAGATGCCCATCAAGGCCACCCCGCGCAGGATATCCGCCAGATCGGATCGGGGCCGGGCGGCAGCCGATGGGGCAGCCGATGGGGCGGGCGGTGGCTGGGGGCCGGGCGGGCTGTCGCCGTCGACGGCACGGGTGATGGCGGCACTGGTCATGGCGGCGTGTCCGGATCAGGGGAGGGGGGCAGGGCCAGCAAGGGGGGTGAGCAGGCGGGACAGGGCGTCGCGGATATCGGCCGCCACCCGGTCGGGCGTATCGTCAGGGTCCAGGACGCTGCGGCCGACCACTCCGTCCAGCAGCATCCGCACTTGGCGGGCCAGATCCGCGGGCGGGCGGTCCAGCCGGATCTCCCCCCGTGTACGCGCGGCCTCCAGGATCGCCGTCAAGTGCCGGTGGACCAGGGCGGCGGTGTCGCGGAACGGGGCGGCGAAGGTGCTGTCCCGCCCCGCCTCCGCCACCAGTTCCAGGGCCAGGCGGCCATAGGCGGGATCGGCCATGGCCGCCGCCACCTCTGTCAGGTGGTCCAGAAGGGCCGGCAGCCCCCGCAGCCCGGCCAGGATGTCCAGCCAGGCCTGGGTGGCGGCCCGATCCTCCGCCGCGACGGCGGCGATCAGGTCCTGCTTGGACGGGAAGTAGTGGTAGAAGCGCCCGGCGCTGATCCCCGCCTCCCGGCAGATCTCCGCGATCCCGGCGGCATGAAGGCCATGGCGCACGAAGCAGGCTTCGGCGGCGGCGCGGATACGGGCGCGTTCGGCATCAAAGGCATCGGGATCGCGGGTGCGGGCCATGGCTTCCTCCTGACCCTACAAATAAATCGAATGATCGATTTATCAATAAGGAATCCGATGGACCGCCCCGACATGGCTGCGGGGGGAGGGGGAGCGATCCGGATAACCGACGGTTATTCCGCTTCGATGAAAAGCCATTGGTTCAGCAGGGGTGCCGGTCGCCATGCTGGCCATCGGCACACATCGACCACCACGACCCCATCACACGAACCTGGGAAGGGACGACCCATGAAGGTGCTTTACACCGCGCACGCCACGGCCACCGGCGGGCGCAACGGCCGCGTCCGCACCGATGACGGCAAGCTGGACCTGGCGCTGGCCATGCCGACCCAGATGGGCGGCACGGGTGAAGGAACCAATCCGGAGCAGCTGTTCGCCGCCGGCTACAGCGCCTGCTTCCATTCGGCGTTGATGTTCGTGGCCCATCAGACCAAGGTGGATGCGGGCGGCAGCACTGTATCCGGCGATGTCGCCATCGGCCCGCGGGACGGGGCGCCGGGTTTCCAGCTGGGGGTGGCGCTGACCGTGCGCCTGCCCAATCTGGCCCAGGCGGCGGCGGATGATCTGGTCCAGGCGGCCCATGCCGTCTGCCCCTATTCCAACGCCACCCGCGGCAATATCGACGTGGCTTTCACCGTCATCGGCAAGGAGGGTTGATCCATGGGTTACAGCGCCATCAAGATGGATGATGCTTTGGCGCCGCCGCGCCTGCGCCCCTTCGGCGACCGGGACCATGACAGTGCCCGCCGCCTGAAGCAGGCCCATGAATGCTTCCAGACCCAGGATTTCGAAACCCTGTTCAGCATCTTCGCCGATGACATCGCTTGGCATGTGCCGGGGGACAATGTCCTGTCCGGCACCTTCATCGGCCGCGACGGGATCATGCGGAACTTCCAGACCCTGTTCGCGAACGTCGATGCCTACTGGGCCTACCCGATGGACTATTTCGGCAGCGACGACCACGCCGTGCTGGTGGCCCGGGTCCGGGCCAAGCGGGGCGACCGCATGATCGATGTGGAGGAATGTCTACTTTTCCGCGTGGGTTCCGACGGCCGCTTCACCAATTGCTGGCACCTGTGCCTGGATGAGGCGAAGTGGAACGCCTTCTTCGCCAAGGAGGCGTAAGGGAACGGGAAGGGGGACCCTACCCCACCCATTCCCCCCAATGGTCGCGCATGCGGGCGGCGGTGCGTTCGGCCAGGGCGTAAATGGTGAAGGTGGGGTTCACCCCGGCGCCTGTCGGGAACAGGCTGGACCCCGCCACCACCACATTGGGCACCCGGTGCAGCCGGCCGAAGCCGTCGGTCACGCTGGTGTCGGGATCGTTGCCCATGATCGCCCCGCCCATCATGTGGCCGGGCGCCATGGGCCCGATCCACACCTCCGTCGCGCCCGCCGCCTGGAACACCCGGCGCCCCACCTCCCGGCTGTGGGCCCAGAGCGCCATGTGGGTATCGTCGAAGCCATGGGTCACCCGGGCCAGGGGCAGCCCAGCCCGGTCGGTTCCCCCGGTCAGTTCCACCCGGTTGGCCGGATCGGGCAGGGCTTCGTTCAGGGCGGCCATGCTGCCGAACTGATGGGCCGCCCGCTTCATGAAGGCATGCAGCGCGTCGCCGATCAGATCCGGCCGGGTGGCGGCGATGCCGAAAATATCGTTCGGCTTCACCGCCGGGGCGATCTGCCATTGGTAGCTGCCGAAGGGGCGGCCAGGCCCGCGGTCCTTGGCGTAATCATCCTGACTGATCAACTGCCCCCCGTTCACGCCCATCCAGGGGTCCGTCGTCTGCGGGAACAGCCCGTTGACCAGGCTCAGGCTGTGCAGCATGAAGTAGCGGCCGACCAGGCCGTTGGCATTGGACAGCCCCGCCTCATGCCCCGGTGCCGCGGAGGCGAGGAGAAGGCGGGGAATCTGCACCGCCCCCGCCGCCAGGACCACCAGCCGGGCCGGCTGAACATGCGCCCCTCCGTCCGCGTCCCGGTATTCAACCGCATCCGCCCGATTGGGCCGGTCGGTGCGGATGCGGGTGACATGAGCGCCGTGGCGCAGCACCGCCCCCGCCCGCCGGGCTGCCGGCAGATCCGCCACCAGCGGGTTCCACAGGGCCCCGATGGGGCAGCCGGCATCGCACCACCCGTCATAAAGGCAGGCGGGCCGGTCGCCATAGGGTTCGGACAGGATGGCCATCGGCGTCGGCGCGGTGCGCAGGCCCAGGGCATCGAACCCCTTGGCGATCACCTGCCCCTGGGCCAGGGTCATCAACGGCGGCAGGGGATAGGCATCGCCCGGCGGGCGCCAGACCTCCGCCGCCGCATCGCCGCTGATCCCCACCTCCGCCTGGATGCGGTCGTACCAGGGGCGCAGCTCCCCATACTCGAAGGGCCAGTCCAGGCCCCGACCGTACAGGCTGCGGATGCGGAAATCCTCCGCATGCAGGCGGGGCCAGCTGGCGTAATGGTGCAGGGCGGCCCCGCCGCTGCCCCGCCCGGCGTTCAGGTTGAAGCTGAACCGGTCCTTGCCGCCATGCTCCACCGTCGGCCCGCCCCATTTCAGGCGCCGGGCCCAGAGCTGGGAACTGACCATGTCATCGGGGGTCCAGGCGGGCCCGCCCTCCAGCACGACGACACTGCGCCCCGCCTCCGCCAGGCGCCGGGCGAAGCGCAGGCCCGCCGCCCCGGCCCCGACGATGACCGCATCCACCCGTTCATGCACCACCGGCCGGTCCATGGCGGTCACCAGCGCCGCGGCGGGGGGATGTGGGCCATGCCGGGCAGGTCCAGCCGGGCGAAGCCTTCCTCCGTCCCATAGACCACATCCACGGCATCGCTGCGGATGACGAAGGTCACCAGCGGGGCGGGCGGCCCCTGCCAGCCGGGCGGGATCTCCTTGGTGATCCGCTGCGCCAGTCCGGTCGCGGTTTCCCGGTCCAGATCGGCGAAGGCGCTGCCCGCCGCCGCCCGGGCGAAACCGTCCAGGGCGGCAAGGCCGGCCTTGTAGAACGCGGCATAGGGCGGCTGGGCATCCAGGTAGCGGATCATCAGCAGGCTGTCTTCCGCCGCGACCGCAAGCTGGCTGTCGACGAAGGGGGCGATCCCGTCCGCCGCCGCCCCGGGCAGAAGCACATCGCCGAAGGCCTCCAGGGTGCGGACCTCCTGTGCCGTCAGGATGCGGGGCGGCGCCCCCTCCGCCCGGGCCTGGCGCGGGGTCAGCCAGCCGCCGATACCCGGCACCGGGATCAGCAGGGTGCCGATCGCCCCGGCCGTAAGGGCGCCGGCGGCCAGGACCCGGCGGCGGTCGGGTCGGGCGGGTTCCGGCTGGGTCCCGTTGTCGCGTGCTGTTCCGGGCGCCATCACCCATCCCCCTGAAGCTGCTCCCTTGATGCAGCCGGACCATGGTCCGGCCCGGGGGCCCGGGGGGTCAAATAACTAGGCGGCCTGGGGGCATAACCAGCACAGGGGGTCGCCTCCGCCGGGGCCATAACCGCCGGTCATGGCTAGGACCCCCCTTTGCATTTGCCGCAATCCCCCCCGCTCCCGACCATCACGGGCGACCAGGAAGGCGGGAGGGCGGATCATGGCGGTACCCAAATCGCGGCAGAAGGCCAAGTCCCGGCAAAAGGATTGGGCGTGGGAACGCTATGTCGGGGTTGAGAACTGCATCTTCCCCAGCTTCACCCCCGATTTCAGTGACCTGGATGAAGAGGGCATCCGCCACGACGTGCGCCAGAGCATCGCCCACGGCTTCGTCTCCACCGTCTGTGCGGTGGAAACCGGCCTGTCCTTCGACGAAGCCAAGCGCATGGTCGCCATTGTGGCGGAGGAGGCGCGGGGACAGATCCTTGTCTCCGCCAACCTGATCTTCGACAGCCTGGACCGGCATGTGGAGATGGTGCGCCACTGCGCCGCCGTGGGCTGCCAATCCGCGCTGCTGGGCTATCCCTTCCACTTCTACCCCGCCGATGCGGAGGAGATTTACCAAGCCAGCAAACGGGTGGCGGAGGCGGCGGATGTGGCCATCCTGATGTATCCCAGCCACAAGTTCAATTTCGGCCGGCTGGACCCCATGGGCTTCCCGCTGTCGGTGATCGACCGATGCCTGCAGATCGACAATGTGGTGGCGATCAAGATGGGCCTGCTGGAGCCGGGCTTCATCCATGAGGTCTATCGCCGCTGGAATGACGATGTGGTGATCGAATTCCCGTGGGAACGGTGGTGGCCCCTGCTGCGCAGCCAGTACCGGATGCAGTTCGCCGGCGCCGGGGCCTATGAGCTGTTCCAGAGCCCGGACAACCCCCTGCTGGTCCGCTATTTCAACCACCTGCTGGCCGATGAGATGGAGGCGGCGATGGAGATCTATTGGCGCCTGACCCCCGCCCGCCTGACCTTCGAGCAGCAGTTCATGCCGACCCAGGCCCTTGGCAGCTACCACTGGGCCCAGCAGAAATACTACCAGTTCCTGACCGGCGGAAACGGCGGCTACACCCGCCAACCAGCGATGAAGCTGCTTCAGCATGAGCTGGAGGAGGCGAAGCGGGCCACCCGCGCCATCGGCCTGACACCCACCGATGACGACGCCCTGTTCTACGAAGGCCGCGCCAACCGGGCACGGCGCCTGGCGGGAGAGGGCGCACGATGATCGGCTTCACCCTGACGGAGGAGCAGCTTCTTCTTCAGAAGACCGCCCGGGATTTCGCCCGGCAGGAGATCGCGCCGGTGGTGCGGCGGCTGCGCCACCAGCCCCAGGGGGCGGATACCTGGGCCGCCGTGCGGCCGATCATCGCCAAGGGGGCGGGGCTGGGTTTCATGCGGCTGCTGCTGCCGGAGGTGCAGGGCGGGCTGGGCGGCACCTGCCTGGATGCCTGCCTGCTGATGGAGGAGCTGGGGGCGGCGGATGTGGGCATCGCCGCGGACTATTTTTCACTGACCGCCTGCATGCCCCTGATGATCGTGCGCGGCGGCACGGCGGAGCAGCAGGCCCGCCTGATCCCCCCCTTCGTAAGCGACAGCGGCTTCATCGCCGCCGGCGCCCAGTCGGAGGCGAATGTGGGCGGGTCGGAGCTGATGAGCATGGACCCGGACCCCAAGCTGGGGCCGAAGACCACCGCGAAACGGGCTCCCGGCGGCTACAGCCTGACGGGCAGCAAATCCGCCTTCATCACCAATGCCGGCGTGGCGGAGGGCTACTTCATCATCGCCCGCACCGACCCGGCGGCCCCGGTGGCGCAGAGCCTGACCATCTTCTGGGTTCCGGCGGACAGCCCCGGACTGTCCCACGGGCCGAACACCGAGCTGATCGGCTGGAAGGCCAGCCACCATGCGGAGCTGTACCTGGACAGCGTCTTCGTGCCGGAGGAAAACCGCATCGGCGGGGAGGGGGCGGCGGGGATGCTGTTCGCCCGCCTGCCGGAAATGCCGGTCTGCCTTGCCGCCTGCTTCGTCGGGCTGGCGCGGGCGGCCTATGATTACGCGCTGGATTACGCCAAGACCCGGGTCAGCAACGGCAAGCCGATCATCCAGCACCAGGCCGTGGCCCTGAAGCTGGCCGATATGGCGGTGGATGTGCAGGCCGCCCGGCTGCTGGTTTGGGATGCGGCAGCGGCGTGCGAGACGGACTGGATGACCGCTGCCGCCCTGAAGGGCCCCGCCGCAAAGACCGCCGCCGTGGATGCCGCCATCCGCAATGCCGAACGGGCGGTGCAGATCCTGGGCGGCTATGGCGTGACGACGGAATATGACGCCGGTGCCATGCTGACCGACGCCTGGGTCGGCTATGCCTGCGACTTCACCCGCGACGTGCTGCGCCTGGGCATGGTGCCCTTCCTGAAAGGTACGGAATAAGCCAACCATCTATCATGGTCCTGGCAGGTGGGCGCCCCCTTGCCGGGCAGCGGTGACCAGGTCGCGCAGGGCGGCGGTCACGACGGCGGGCTGGTCCGTCATGATGTCATGGCCCGACCCCTCCACCAGGGTGATGCGGCCATTGGGCTGGGCCGCCGCTTCCGCCCGCTGCATCTCCACCCACAGGGCATGGAACTCCGCCGACAGGGTGACGGCGTATTCCGTCGCCACCAGCCGGATCACCGGGATCTCCCCCAGCGCGGCCGGGTGGGGCACCATGGCATCCGTCTCCGCCAGCCCGTCGATCTCCCCCCGCATATGGGCGGGGGACAGGGCGCGCAGCCAGTCCGGCACCTCACAGGGGGACAGGCCCCGCTCCCGGCAGACATCGGTGAAGCCCTTGGGCCGGGAATCCAGCAGCAGGATGCCAACCACCTTGCCCGGGAACCGCGCGGCATAGGTCAAGACATATTGCCCGCCCAGGGAATGGCCGACCAGGATATAGGGCGGGCGCACGCCCGCTGCGTCCAGGATGCGGTCCAGCCGCTCCACCGCCTGGGCCCCGGTGACGGCGGGTTCGGCCGGGCCCAGCATGTCCACCGCCGTCAGGATCTCCGACCCCGGCATCAGGTCCAGCAGGTCGCCCAGCCGTTCCCCGCTGGTCCGGCTGCCGCCATAGCCGGGCCGGTCATAGGCGAAGGCGGTGCTGATGGCCGCCGTCTCGGGGAAGACCTTGGCCCAACTGTCCATGCCATAGCCCAGCCCCGCCTCGAACACGATGGCGGGTCTGCCCTGTCCGGCCAGGGCATGGGTGATGGGCCGTCCCTCCAGCTCCACCCGGCCGGTCGGTTCCACACTGCCGCAGCCGGCGGGGAGCAGCAGCGCCCCCGCCAGCAGCAGGATACGTCCAATGCCAATGCCCATGCCCATGGCACCCGCCTCCCGTCCGGTCAGAAGCCGATGGTCAGGGCGGCGCGGGCCCAGGGCTGGACCTTGGTCTCCGCCTTGTCGCCGATGCCCCGCTCCGCCCCGGCGCTCACGCCCAGGCGCAGGGCTGGCGACAGGGCCAGGTCCAGCCCGGCCACGGCCCGGGCGCGGGTGCGGTTCGGCCGGTCGGTGCGGTAATCGACCCGGGCATCGGCCGCGGGACCTACCCGGACCGTGACCGACCGCCCGTCGACCACATGGTCCACACCCACGGTCAGGTAGGGCCGGAACACGCTGTCCGCATCGGATCTTGCCAGGGTCAGGCTGCCGCCGACGCGCCCCTCCTCCACCACCGCGTCGCCATAGGACAGGGAGAGGGGGCCTGCGGCCTCGGTATAGCCGTCGGTCTCAACCCGGCTCCAGGTTCCGGCCACGGCCGGGGTCAGGTTCCAACCCGCGCCCAGGTCCAGTTCATAGGCAGCGCCCAGGCGGATGGCGGCATAGCGCGCCTCCGTCTCCCCCCGCGCGGTCTCCACCGCCTGGGCACCCAGCCGGGTGCGGCGCTCGATCGTCTCATGCTCCACCTGGCCGCCGGTGACGGCCAGGCTGAAGGTCAGCCCGTCGATCGGGCGAAGCAGGCCATACAGGGTGGCGGAAACGTCCCGCCCCTCATGCCCGCCGCCGCCCGCGGCCCCGTCCCGTTCGAAACCGGCCAGGGGGATGTCGGCATCGATCTCCCGCCAGGCGGCCTGAAGCCCCAGCGCCAGGCCGTCGGTCATGCGCCATTCCACGCCCAGCCGGGCGGCGGCGGCATCGGTGCGGTGCCCGGGATCGGTGCCGCGGTCCCTGATCTCCCGCCGGGACAGGTCCGCCGATGCGGTCACCGACAGGCCGCCGACGGGCACCAGCCAGGCCTGCGCCCCGGTCAGGTGCTGGGCCAGATCCGTCTCCGTCGCGCGCAGGCTTTCCAGCGGTTCCGCCGCCAGGGTGGCGAAGCGGTCGCGGGCGGCCATCTGGGCCAGGGCGAAATCCGCCACCACGGCCTGCATGGCGGCGGAGAAGTGGTTGTCGGCAAAGACATTGCCATCATCGGGCAGGTTCCGCGGATCGCCCAGGGTCATGTAGCCGTCGGTGGTGGCGGTGAAGCCGTAGTGCCTGGGCCGGGCCAGCACATCCCGCGCCAGCCGGTCCATGTCCAGGATGTAAACCCCCTCCCGCACCAGCCGGGGCCGCAGGGCCGCGTTGTCCGCCGCCCGGTCGGCACTGGTCAAGCCCACCAGGGCCGCCGCATCGGCCGGTTCCAGCTCCAGCAGGTCCTGGTAGTAGCGCACGGGCAGCAGCGTCGCCGGTTCGTTCACCGCCACCAGGTTCCGCGCCCCCGCCTGGCGCAGGGCGGCGATCTGGGCCATGTAGGCGTCGGCATAGCGGCGCGTGTCATGGGCCTGTCCGGACAGAAGGGCATTGGCCGAATCATTGCCGCCCATCCAGACGATGACCAGGTCATCGGCGGCGAAACCGGCCCTGTGATCCTCCCGGAAGAAGCGGACCTGGTCGGCGAAATCGACAGCGCCGGGGATCACCGCCGTACCCGGCCAGGGGGCGGCCGTCGCCCCGCCCACGGCATAATTGGTGCCGGTCAGGCGCCGCACCGGCACCCGCCGGTCGAACCCGCCCCGGTCATCAAGGGTGATGCCCCGCGCCGGGGTGGAGGACAGGCCCAGGCGCCCGGCAAGGGTTTCCGCCCACATGGCGCCGCGGTTGGTGTAGCGGTTGCCGTCCGATCCCACATCGGCGCTGCTGTCCCCGAAGATGAACAACCGCCCCACCTCCCCCGCCAGGGCGGGTCCGCCGGCACTGCCCAGCACGACCGACAGGGCGACACAGGCCGCCCCCAGGCGAAGCCGGTTGCGGGGGGACGGGCGGACCGGGGCGGAAGGGACCAGAGCGGACGGAACCGGGGAAGACCGGACCATGGTCGGGCGGATCGGGGACACGGGCGCAAACTCCTGGCCGTTGGACATGGGCCGGACCGTGCCACCCTTGCGTGGAGGATGTGTGGAGGGGGCGTGGACCTTCGGCGGATGGGCGCCCCGCCGACCTCCCCCGCACCCGCTCCACCGTGCCGTCATTGACGGTCCATCCAATCTCCACAAAAGTGCGGCGTCATGGCGGTCGGGCGGGGGGCTGGGGGAGCCGGATGGACAATGCGCTGGTCCTGATCGTGGAGGATGAACCCCAGATCGCGGAGATCCTGGAGGCCTATCTGGCCCGGGACGGGTTCCGCACCGTCACCGCCCGGGATGGGGAGACGGCGTTGCAGCACCATGCCCGCCTGTCCCCCGATCTGGTGCTGCTGGATGTGAAGCTGCCAAAGATGGACGGGTTTGCCGTGCTGGCCCGGCTGCGCGCCGCGGGGGATACGCCGGTGATCATGGTCACCGCCCTGGGGGAGGATCTGGACAAGCTGGCCAGCCTGCGCATCGGGGCGGACGACCATGTGGTGAAGCCCTTCAACCCGCTGGAGGTGGTGGCCCGCGCCCGCGCCGTGCTGCGCCGAACCCACAGCCGCGGCGGCGGGGAGGGCGCGCGACGGTTGCGGGTCGCGGGGCTGGAGGTGGACCTGACCGCCCATGCCGCCCGGATCTGTCCCGATGGTGGCGATGGTGGCTATGGTGGCGATGGTGCCAAGGGGGCGCCGGTGGCGCTGGACCTGACCCTGACGGAATTCCGGCTGCTGGCCCATATGGCCCGCCATCCCACCCGCGCCTTCACCCGGGGGGAGCTGCTGGACGCCTGCCTGCCGGAGGAGGGGGAGGCGCTGGAGCGCACGGTCGACAGCCACCTGAGCAAGCTGCGCCGCAAGCTGGAAACGGCGGGGGCGACCGGCTTCGTGGAGAGTGTGCGCGGCGTCGGCTACCGGTTGAGGTCGCCATGAGTGCGCCCGGCCCGCCCCCGTCCTCCCCGCCCCCCTTCGCGGTGCCCCCGGCCTTGGGGAAGACGACCCCCGGTCCCGGCCTGCGCACCCGGCTGGTATGGACCCTGGTCGGCATGCTGGCCCTGACCGTGGTGTTCGGCTTCATCCTGATCCAGGGGTCGATGTTCCTGGCGTCCTGGCACAACCTGCCGAACATCCCGCCCGACCTGCTGGAGGCGGAGACACGCCTGCTCCGCGACGGGATCGTTCCGGATCCGGACACCATCCTGCGCATGGTGGCGGTGGGGCAGCAGACCTCCCTGATCGAGGATCGGGCCATGCTGCTGTCGCTGGCCATGCTGCTGATGCTGGTCATCTTGTCCGGCTGGATCACGGCCCGCCACCTGTCCCGGCGGATCGGCACACCGATGGAAAGGGTGGCCGTGGCCGCCCGCCGCCTGGCCGGGGGCGATTTCACGGCCCGGGCCGACCCGTCGCCCGGTGCCGCGCGGGAAGCGGGGCAGCTGGTGGTGGACTTCAACCACATGGCCGCGTCCCTTCAGACCCTGGACCGGGAACTGACGGAGAACGCGGCCGCCATCGCCCATGAACTGCGCACGCCGCTGACCATCCTGCGCGGGCGGTTGCAGGGGCTGAAGGACGGGGTGTTCCCGCCGAGCGGGCGGGAATTCGATCGCCTGATCACCCAGGTGGACGGGCTGACCCGGCTGGTGGAGGATCTGCGCACGGTCAGCCTGGCCAGCACCGGGCGGCTGGACCTGCGCCGGGGGCCGGTGGACCTGGCCGTCGATCTGGACCTGCTGCTGGACGGGATGGAGCCGGCGCTGGAAGCGGCGGGCCTGTCCCTGGAACGGGACCTGCGACCCGCCCCGCTGATGGGGGACGGCCAGCGCCTGCGCCAGGCGACCCTGGCCCTGCTGGAGAATGCGCGGCGCCACGCCGGCGGCAGTGTGCGGGTGGAAACCCGGCTGGTCGCCGGGGGCGGGGGACGGCCGGTCGCGATCCTGCGGGTGCTGGACCGCGGGCCCGGCATCGCCGCCGATCCGCCGGACAGGGTGTTCGAACGGTTCTGGCGGGCCGACCCCTCCCGCTCCCGGGATTCGGGCGGCAGCGGCCTGGGCCTGGCTGTCGTCCGCGCCATCGCCGAAGCCCATGGCGGCACCGCCGCCGCCGCCAACCGCCCGGACGGCGGGGCCGTCGTGGAACTGCGCCTGCCCGGTGATGCGGCCCGGTGATGCCGCCCAGTGATGCGGCCGGATAATCGGGTACCGGCGCAGGGCCCCAAAACGAAAGCCCCCCGCCCGGTGTGGGGCGGGGGGCTTGGAAACAGGGGGCAGGGCCCGCCTGGCTGTTACTCCGCGGGCTTCACCGCGGTCTCGGTACCCTTGCGGGTCTTCCAAAGGGAGTAGAAGACGCCCGCGGCCAGCAGGCTGAAGGTCACGCCCAGCGAGATGGAGGGGTCCATCTTGCCGAAGATCTGGTTGTAGAAGATCTTTGCACCGATGAAGATCAACACGATCGACAGCGCATACTTCAGGTACTTGAACCGGTGCACCATCGCCGCCAGCGCAAAATACAGGGCGCGCAGGCCCAGGATGGCGAAGATGTTGCTGGTGTAGACGATGAACGGATCGGTCGTGATGGCGAAGATCGCCGGAACACTATCCACCGCGAAGATCAGATCGGCGAATTCGACCAGGATGAGGCAGAGGAACAGCGGCGTCGCCCAGCGGACCACACGGCCGGTCTTCGTGTCCGGCTGCTTCACAAAGAAGGCGTTGCCGTGCAGGGTATCCGTCACCCGCATGCGCTTCTTCAGGAACTTCAGCAGCGGATTGTCGCCCATGTTCGGCGGCGCGTCATCCCCGCTCATCAGCAGCATCTTGATGCCGGTGGCGATCAGGAAGACACCGAAGATGTACAGGATCCACGACCACTGCGTGACCAGGGCGGCACCAAGGCCGATCATGATGCCCCGCAGCAGGATCACGCCCAGGATGCCCCAGAACAGCACCCGGTGCTGATAGATCCGCGGCACCGCGAAATAGGTGAAGATCAGCGATATGACGAAGACATTGTCCATCGCCAGCGCCTTCTCCAGCGCGAAGCCGGTGAAGTACTGCATGCCCGATGTGGGGCCCAGGTACCACCAGACCCAGGACCCGAAGGCTACGGCGATGGCGATGTAGAAAGCGGAAAGGATCAGGCTCTCCTTCACCTCGATCTCATGGTCCTTCTTGTTGAGGACGCCGAGGTCGAAGGCGAGCAGCGCGATGACGATGGTGATGAACATGATCCATAGCCACGCCGCCTTGCCCAGGAACGGCGTGTCGAGGAACGCGAGGAGCGCTTCCACGGGAGATCTCCAGCGAAATGAGCCTGCGTCGGCGATGTATCGGATGGTGGTCCGACATCACAGCCGACGCCTCGGCTGCCAGAGGGGCCCGGACCGCGCCCCATAAATCGTAAACCCCTGCCCAAGGTCAAGACCAACCCCTGAAAAATCCAGGGTTAATTGCCCCATGACCCACAGGGACATGGACCGCCGGATTGAGGTGCATCAATTCATACAAAACCACGCGGTGCAACGCTTGCCCCATCACATACACAGAGGGGAGCCGCCGCCATGTTCCGCGATCTACTTGTTCACGTCCGCCCAGGTCTGGTGGGAACCGCCCTCTCCGCCGCCGAGGGCCCTGTGGCTGTCGCCCTGGCCCTGGCCGGTGCAGGCGGTGTCGCCGCCGGGGCCCGGGTAACGGCGGTGATGACCTTCCGCGCGATCGCCATGCTGCGCCAGATCTTTCCCCAGGGGGGCCCGGATGTGGAGCGGGAAGCGGCTCGTGTCGCCACCCTGTCCGCGGCGGCGGAGAGGGTCCATGTGCTGGAGGGCAGGGCGCGGGGGTCCGGTCCCAGCATCACCAAGCCGGCATCGGCCGACATCCAGGCCCATCTGCGCCGTCATGCCCGGGTGGTGGAGGTGCTGTCCACCGGCGTGGACGGGACGATGGCGGGTGCGGCGATCCTGGACGCGGCGGCGGCAACGGACAGCGACCTGATCGTCATGGGCGCCTATGGCCGCCCTTGGATCAGCGAATGGCTGCTGGGCGGGGCGACGCGGCAGGTCCTGCGCGATACGACGGTGCCGGTGCTGCTGGCCCATTGACCCAGGGAAACGGGTTTGCCGCCACCGGTACCGGGATCGCGCCCGCGAAGGGCTGGTCTGCCGTTCCGTGCGTGGTACCCGGAATGGAAATGGGGGTATCGTCATTCCAGGCCAACCCGGTCCCACCGCTTCGGGAACGTGCATGTTCGACGTCCGTCCCATCCTGTACATCGTCGGCTGGCTGCTGCTGGTTCTGGCCGGGGCGATGCTGATACCGATGCTGGCCGATCTGGCGGTGGGGGAGGATGACTGGAAGGTCTTCGCCGTCTCATCCGCCCTGACCTTGTTCTTCGGGGTCCTGCTGGTGCTGACCAACCGCCAGGCGCACATCGTCCTGACACTGCGCCAGACCTTTGTGCTGACGACCCTGGTCTGGATCGTCATCTGCCTGTTTTCCTCCCTGCCGTTCATGCTGTCCTCCCTGCGGCTCGGCTTCGCCGCGGCGTTTTTCGAGGCGATGTCGGGGCTGACCACCACAGGTGCCAGCGTCATCTCCGATGTGGAGGTGCTGCCCCCCGGCATCCTGCTGTGGCGGGCGCTTCTGGTCTGGCTGGGCGGTATCGGGATCGTCGGTCTGGGAATCGTCATCCTGCCCTTCCTGCGGGTCGGCGGGATGCAGCTGTTCCGGTCCGAATCCTCCGACAAGTCGGACAAGATCGCGCCGCGGGCGGCCGATCTGGCGCTTGCCTTCGGGTGGGTCTACATCGCCCTGACCGTCGCCTGCGCCACGGCCTTCGCGCTGTCGGGCATGCCGGTCTTCGATGCCGTCTGCCACGCCATGTCCGCGTTGGGGACCGGCGGATTCTCCACCCGGAACCTGTCCATCGGCGCCTATGAAAGTGCCGCCGTGGAATGGTGGGCCATCCTGTTCATGCTGCTGGGCAGCCTGCCCTTCGTCCGCTTCATCAGCATGGCCCAGGGCCATGTGGGCGCCCTGTGGCATGACAGCCAAGTGCGCATATACCTGCTGGTGCTGCTGGCCGCGACCCTGCCACTCGCCCTGCATGTCTGGGCGGCCGGTTTCCACGACGCCCATGACGCCCTGCGCCACAGCGCGTTCACCGTCGTTTCCATCGTCACCACCACCGGCTTCGCCTCCACCGATTACCTGCTCTGGGGTCCGGGGCCGGCGGCGCTGATCTTGCTGCTGACCCTGATCGGCGGCTGCACGGGGTCCACCTCCGGCGGGATCAAGATCTTCCGGTTCGAGGTGTTGTGGCTGTCCCTGCACCGGCAGATCACCCGGCTGTTCAGCCCCAACCGGGTCGTCCCCCTGGCCTATAACGGCAAGGCCGTGGACGGGGAGGTGATCACCGCCGTCATGGGCTTCGTCTTCCTGTACATGGCGCTGATCTTCCTGATCGCCGTAGGCCTTGGGATGACGGGGCTTGACCTTGTCACCTCCGTCTCCGGTGCGGCCTCCGCCCTGGGGAATGTCGGTCCCGGTCTCAGCCCCCTGATCGGCCCGGTCGGCAACTACGCCCCCCTGCAGGATGAGGCGATGTGGCTCATGTCGCTCGGCATGCTGCTGGGTCGGCTGGAGCTGTTCACCGTCCTGGTCCTGCTGACCCCGGCCTTCTGGCGGACCTGACAGGGGCGGGGTCCCAAACCCCGTCAGAAGGATAGGGTGGAGACGGCCAGCACCGGACCGCCGGTACCGATGGCAAGGCCGGACAGGCGCAGCGCCCCGGCGGCGGCCCGGCTACCCAGCCGGTCCATCAGGGTGCGGGCGGCCAGGATGCCGGTACCATGCAGCAGGGCCGTCATCACCAGCGCCCCGGTGCCATAGGCCAGCGCCCCCGCCCCGGCGGGCAGTTCCGCCCCATGGGCGAACCCGTGCACCGCGCCGGACAGGGCGACCAGCGTCGCGACGGCAGCGGCCAAGCCGTCCGCACCCGGTTCAATTGCGCCCGCGCCACTTGCGCCTGAGCCACTTGCACCCACCCGGGGCCGGGCCAAGGCCACCAGGGCCCCCAGCAGGATCACCGACAGCAGGATCCCCGGCTCCACCGGCAGGGCAGCCGCACCGATCAGGCCGGTGACACCGGCGGCACCACCGGCCAGCATGCCGCCCAGGAACAGGGCGGGCAGGAGGATGACCCCCCGGCCCGCCCCCCCCGGCTGCCGAGCCGCACCGCCAGCAGCCCCACCGCCACCATGGCCAGAAGATGGTCCAGGCCGCCCAGGGGATGGATCAGCCCGGCCAACAAGCCGCCCGCCCCGTGGTCGCCCCCATGGGCACCCCCGTCGGGACCCACATGGGCAAAGGCCGTGACGGGGAACAGAAGCGCCGTCGCCAGGGCGACGGACAGCACGCGCGACTTCATGGGCAGGATCCTCCATCTTGGGCATCTGCGGGGCGGCGTGATCCGGGGATGCGCCTTGCTTCCGCCCCTCCCACAAATATTCGGGAAGTGAACGGCGCCGCGTTTGATCCAAATCAACGCCCCGTCACAAAATCCACACATCCTTCATGGCTATGCATCGCAGCGGCCCGCAAGCGCGACCATCGGGCCGGTCTGCGCATCCTCGACCAGGACCAAGCCGTCGCCGGCATGACCGGCAGCCGGCCCAACAGCCGCCTGGGAGGCAGCGCCATGGCACGTTTGGAGACCTTTTACGAGGTCATCCGACGGCAAGGGATCAGCCGGCGCAATTTCCTGAAATTCTGTTCCCTCACCGCCGCCTCCCTGGGTCTCGGGCCCTCCTTCGCGCCCCGCATCGCCAACGCGATGGAGACGAAGCCGCGTATCCCGGTGCTGTGGCTGCACGGGCTGGAATGCACCTGCTGTTCGGAAAGCTTCATCCGCTCGGCCCATCCGCTGGTGAAGGATGTGGTCCTGTCGATGATCAGCCTGGATTACGACGATACGCTGATGGCAGCGGCCGGGCATTAGGCGGAAGCGATCCTGGATGAGATCCGGCATGAATACAAAGGCCGCTACATCGCCGCGATCGAGGGTAATCCGCCGCTGGCCGATGATGGCATGTACTGCATCATCGGCGGCCGCCCCTTCGTGGAGCAGCTGCGCGAGGTGAGCGACGACAGCATGGCCGTGATCAGCTGGGGGTCCTGCGCCAGCTGGGGCTGCGTCCAGGCGGCCAAACCCAACCCGACCCAGGCCACCCCGGTGGACAAGGTCATCCGCAACAAGCCGATCATCAAGGTGCCCGGCTGCCCCCCGATCGCGGAGGTGATGACCGGTGTCATCACCTACATGCTGACCTTCGACCGCATCCCCGAACTGGACCGCCAGGGCCGGCCGACCATGTTCTACGGCCAGCGCATCCACGACAAATGCTACCGCCGGCCCCATTTCGACGCCGGCCAGTTCGTGGAGGCCTGGGACGACGACCAGGCGCGCAAGGGCTATTGCCTGTACAAGATGGGCTGCAAGGGTCCCACCACCTACAACGCCTGTTCCACGGTGCGCTGGAATGACGGCCTGGGCTTCCCCATCCAGGCGGGCCATGGCTGCATCGGCTGTTCGGAGGATGGGTTCTGGGACAAGGGCCCGTTCTACAGCCGCCTGACCAATATCCCGCAATTCGGGGCGGAGGCGAATGCCGACCTGATCGGCGGGGCGGCGGCCGGTGTCGTCACCGCCGCGGTGGCCGCCCATGCGGGTGTCAGCGCTGTCCACCGCGCCCGGATGAAGCCGGGGGCGAACCCGCCGCCGCGCGATCCCCCGGCGGCGTAAGCACCCCCCTCCGCTGATCCCCGTTCAAGGCCCCCCGATTCCGGCCCCCCAATTCCCGGCGCCCGTCCCCGGAAGGATTCCCGCCATGCCCGCCCTGACCACGCCCAATGGGTTCAACCTGGACAATACAGGTCGACGGATCGTCGTGGACCCTGTCACCCGCATCGAAGGCCACATGCGGGTGGAGGTGAACCTGGATGCCGACAACATCATCCGCAACGCCGTCTCCACCGGCACCATGTGGCGCGGGCTGGAGGTGATCCTGAAGGGCCGCGACCCGCGCGACGCCTGGGCCTTCACGGAGAGGATCTGCGATGTCTGCACCGGGACCCACGCTCTCACCTCCGTCCGGGCGGTCGAGAATGCGCTGGGGATCATGATCCCGGAGAATGCGAACACCATCCGCAACATCATGCAGCTGACCCTGCATCAGACCGGGTTCCAGGATGTGCTGAGTGCGGCCGACCTGCTGGGCGGGTCCCCGGCCGAGGTGCTGCTGATCGGGGTGCAGGCGGGCCATCTGGACGATTACGGCGGCAGCCTGACCGACCCGGTCCGTGCCCAGGTGGAACCGGCCCTGGCCCTGGCGCTGGACCAGTTGGCCGCCTGGGGTTTCCCCGCGACCCGGCGGGCGGTGCCGAAACCGCCGGCCATGGGCCCCGGCCTGGACCTGGACAGCTATGAATCCGGCCGTCCATCGGCGGAACTGGCCTGCCGCATCGGCGATGACCGCTTCCTGCCGGGCTGAGGGGAGGGCCGAGTATGTGCATCGGAACGCCCATGACCCTGCTTTCCGTGGATGGCCTGGTCGCCCGGGCCGCCACCCGCGCGGGTGAGGAACAGACCATCAGCCTGGCCCTGACCGGGGGTGGGGAGGTCGGGACCTGGGTCCTGGTCCACCTGGACACGGCCATCCGCCCCCTGGAGGCGGAGGAGGCGGGGCTGATCGCCGACGCGCTGGACGGGCTTGCGGCCAGCTTGCGCGGGGAAAGCTTCGACCATCTGTTCGCCGACCTGATCGGCCGCACACCCGAGCTTCCGCCCCATCTGCGGGCCGATCCGCGGGCCCAGCTGCCGGGCGGCGCACCTGAACCCACCAATATGCACAGGCCGGGGGAGGCCGCGGAATGACAAGCGCCCTGATCGAGATGATGCAGCGGGACACCGGCTGCGCCCGGGTGGACGGGCCCGCCCTGGATGATTTCCTGCGCCCCGGCGGGGCCACCGCCCTGTTCATCGCCGGCTGGCATGCCAAGCGGCCGGAGACGGGGGATGTGGCCGTCATCTTCCGGGAGATGCTGCTGGATTTCGGCACCGATCTGCGCGGCGCCCTGGTCGCGAAGGAGGCGGAGCCGATGGTGCAGCAGCGCTTCAAGGCGCCGGTGGTGCCCTGTGTCGTCATCCTGCGCGACGGGGAACCGGTGGCCCGCCTGTCCGGCATCCGCGACTGGTCCGATTACGTGGGCGCTGTGCGGACGGCCATGGCCGCCCCCGACACTGGCCCGGACCCCGTCCGCCACTGATTGACAGCTTCACCGTTTCATAAACACCAGAACAAGGGGGGACGCGATTCACCATCCCATGCGGTGGGAGAATGAGGAGGCGCCGGCCGGTGTCTTCCTGGGCCCGGCGGAGCCGGAGCTGAGCCTGTTGGACCTGCCGGCAGGCTTGCGTGTCCGGTCGAAGCCGGTGATCCCCACCCTTGGCCCCACCCCGGACGGTGACGGGGCCCCCGTCGCCGACCTGTTGGCCGGGGTGGCGACGGCCCTGGCCCGCCACCGGGCGGCGGATGAGGCGGTGCGTTTCGACTTGACCGGCCTGTCCCCCGCCAACCTGACCCTGCTGGACCAGATCCTGGGGGAGGGGGAGGTGGGCATGGTCCTGTCCGGCCCGGTGGAGGTGCAGGTCCAGGAAACGGTGCTGACCGGTGTCTGGCGCCTCCGCGCGGCCGATGCCGCCGGGCGCATCCTGGGCGATGTGCTGGAGATCGCCACCGTCCCGACGGAGGTGGTGGAGGCCGCGTCCATGACCCGGCCGGAGGTGCCCCTGCCCCCCGACAGCGCGGCGGAGGGGACGATGAACGCTTTCCCAATCCTGGCGGAGATCCGCCACCGGGCGGCCGAATACCGGCCGGGGGAGCCGAATCATGTCATCAGCTTCACCCTGCTGCCGGTGAGCGAGGGGGACATGGCCCTGATCAAGGCGACCCTGGGCCTGGGCCCGGTCCAGGCGGTCAGCGGCGGCTACGGCACCTGCCGGGTGGTGGCGACCGGCTGCCGCCATGTCTGGAGCGTGCAATACCTGAACGCCCGCGACACGGTGATCCTGGACACGCTGGAGATCGGGGGCGTGCCGATCGCCATCCATGCCGCCGATGAGGATTTCGCCGACAGCGCCGACCGCCTGGCCGAGATCCTGGAGGCCTATGCATCATGATCCAGGCGACCGACAAGGCCCCCGACAAGGCCCCAGCTACCGGCGCCCGCTCCCTGTTCGAGGGCAGCTATCTGGGCGATGACGGGCGGATCGCCCCGGATGCCCGGCTGGAATGCGGCATCTGCTGGCATGTCTACGACCCGGCGGACGGCGATCCCGTCTGGCAGATGCCGGCGGGAACCCCCTTCGCCGCCCTGCCCGACCATTGGCGCTGCCCCAACTGCGATGCGCCCAAGCACAAGTTCATGGTGCTGGACGGCACCCGCCCCGCCCTGGCGGCTTGTGGGGAGGACGCGGCCCCGGTGCGCGACCGGCTGGCGGAGCGGACAGCCGCCCTGGCCGCGGCCTATGGTGCGGCGGATGCACGGATGCGCGGCCTGCCGGTCCACAACCCCGCTTTGGGGGTGGAGCTGATCGGTTTCCGGTCGATCACTCTGGGGGATGGCGAGGCGGGAGCTGATGCGGGCGCAGGGGACGGGCTGTTCGGCATCGTCATCACCCCCTGGTTCATGAACATCACCCTGATTCCCGTCGACCCGGCAGGATGGACCGATCCAGCCCCCGGCAGTGCGGTGGAACGGGTTCTTCCCTCCGGTCGGTATGATTTCGTGGTGGGGGAGCTGGAGGGGGTGGGGCGGGTGCTGACCTGTTCCCTGTTCTCCCCCATGGCGGAATTCGTGGATGCGACCGCCGCCCGTATCGCCGCCCAGGCAGCGCTGGAGGAGGTGATGCGCCCCAATGTCCCCACCCCCGGCACCGGCCAGGCCGCCCGTTCCCCGGCGCCCGCACCCACCCTGTCCCGTGAGGTGAGCCGCCGCAGCCTGTTCCGCGCCGCGGCGGAGTGACGGGCATGACCGGGGCCGGTGCGGGCGATCTGGTCCTGACCCTGGTCATCGGCACCGGGAAACTGGGGGCCGGACAGGTGGTGGATGTGCGGATCGCCAATCCCCGACTGGCCCAACCCGGTGTGCTTCTGTGCGGGCGCAGCCCGGCGGTGGCGGCCGCGCTGGTGCCCCGGCTGTTCAGCCTGTGCGGCCATGCCCAGGGGGCGGCGGCGCGGGCGGCGCTGGCCGCGGCGGGATCGCCGGTCGTCGCCGGACCGGACGGGGTGGATGATACCCGCGCCATCCTGGCCGAACGCCTGCTGGCCCATGCCTGGAACGCCTTGATCGTCTGGCCGGGGATGGTGGGGCAGGCGCCCTTGCCGGAAAAGCTGGCCGCCCTGCGCGTCGCCGTCGCCGCCCTGCGCGACCGCCCCGACGGGGCGGGGGCGGCGGCCGTGACCCGCCTGCTGGAACAGGCGGTGCTGGGTCACGACGGCCTTCCCCACCGGGCCGACGACTGGGTGTATTGGGCTGCGCTGGCCGCCAGGGGCGCAAACGGCGCGCCGGGTGCCCTTATGCGGATGGCGCTGGATGCGGGCGGTTCCGGCGAACCCGCACCCCGGCTGCTGCCGCCCCGGGATGCCGCCTGGTTCGCGCGGCACCTGTCCACCCGGCCGGATTTCGGCGCCATTCCCATGGATGCGGAACTGGGGGCGGTGGAGACCGGGGCCCTGGCCCGGCTGGCGGGGGATGCGCGCCTGCCCCCCGGCCCCGCCGCCGCCCGGATCGCCGCCCAGCTCCTGGATCTTGCCGGTCTACCCGCCCGGCTGGTGACCGGTGCGGGGACCACCATGGACAGCCAAGGCGACGGGGCGGGCACCGGCTGTGCCGTGGTGGAGACAAGCCGCGGCCCCCTGGCCCATTGGGTGCGGGTGGTGGACGGGCGCATCGCCGATTGGCGCATCACCGCCCCCACCGAATGGAACTTCCACCCCGACGGGGCCCTGCGCCGGGCCCTGGTGGGGCTGCCCGCGGGGCCGGAGCAGCGCGCCCGTACCATCGCCCGGTCCCGAGCCCTGGTCGCCGGGCTGGACCCGTGCGTGCCCTGCCGCATCCTGGTGGAGGAGAGAGACGATGCATGAAATGGCCCTGGCCCAGAGCGTGGTGGACATCGCCTTGCGCCAAGCGGCGGAGAACGGGGCCGCCCGCATCCGCATGATCCGGCTGGAGATCGGCGCCCTGTCCAATGTGGAGCCGCGCGCCCTGGAATTCGGGTTCGACGTGGTGGCCAAGGGTACGGCGGCGGAAGGGGCCGATCTGCGCATCCACCGGCCGGAGGGAACGGCCACCTGTTTGATGTGCATCAAAACCTTTCCCCTGGCGAACCGCTACGATCCCTGTCCGCACTGTGGCTCCCACCAGATCGTGGTGGTCGGCGGGGAGGAGATGCGGGTCAAGGAGCTGGAGGTCGTGTGATGTGCGGCGTGTGAGGATGCGGCCCCGGGGAAACCCGGATCGACGGTGTGGCGATGACCGGGCGCGACGCCCACCCCCACGACCATGACCACCACCATCATGATGATCATCATCATGAGCACCATCACTACGGTCATGACCACCACCACGGGCCCGGCAGCCACACCCACGTGCTGGCCGACGGCACGGTGATCCGCCACGGCGACCATGACCACGGTCATGGCCACGGTCATCACCCCCACGCCCCCTCCCACGAGCCCGGGCAGGCCCGGCTGATCGCGGTGGAGCAGGACATCCTGGCCAAGAACGACCGCTTCGCCGCGGTCAACCGCCGCCTGTTCCAGGCGACCGGGGTGCTGGTGCTGAACCTGATGTCCAGCCCGGGATCGGGCAAGACCACCCTTCTGGTCCGCACCCTGACCGATCTGGCCCCCGCCATGCCCGCCGCGGTGATCGAGGGGGACCAGTAGACCAGCCTGGACGCCGACCGCATCCGCGCCACCGGCATGCGGGCGGTGCAGGTGAACACGGGCAAGGGCTGCGACCTGGACGCCCATATGATCACGGAGGCGGTGGCCGATCTGGACCTGGGCCCCGGATCGGTCCTGTTCGTGGAGAATGTGGGCAATCTGGTCTGCCCCGCCGGCTTCGACCTGGGGGAGGCGGCGCGGGTCGTCGTCATCTCCGTCACGGAGGGGGAGGACAAGCCCCTGAAATACCCCGCCATGTTCGCCGGCGCCGATGTGATGCTGGTGAACAAGGTGGACCTGCTGCCCCATCTGTCCTTCGATGTGGACCGGCTGATCGCCAATGCCCGGATGGTCAACCCCCACCTGACCGTGATCCAGGTGTCGGCCACCGGCGGCCAGGGACTGGCCGACTGGTACGCCTGGATCGACACTGCGCGGGGGGCTGCACGGCGGACGACGGCCGGGTCCGCGCACCCTACCTCCGCGCCTGCCACCCCTGTTCGCGCGGGCTGATGCCATGGCGCCGGGACCCCTTGACCTCTATCCCCTGGATCATCCCCCACCGGATGCAGCGGCGGCGCTGCGCCTGCGGGTGCGGGTCCGGGGGCTGGTTCAGGGGGTAGGGTTCCGGCCCCATGTCTACACCCTGGCCCGGCGCCATGCATTGGGCGGCTGGGTCCTGAACGATGCCGACGGCGTCCTGCTGGAGGTGGAGGGGGCGGCCGTCCAGCCCTTCCTGCGCGATCTGGTGGACAAGGCCCCGCCCTTATCCCGGATCGACGGGGTGGAGAGTGCGATTGTTCCCGCCGAAGGGGCGATGACCTTCACCATCCGCGACAGCGGCCATGGCGGGGCGGCAAGCACCGCCATCGGGCCGGATACGGGCCTGTGCGCCGACTGCCTGGGGGAGATGTGCGATCCCGCCGACCGGCGCTACGGCTACGCCTTCATCACCTGCACCAATTGCGGCCCGCGCTACACCATCGCCCGCGGCCTGCCCTATGACCGTCCGCTGACCAGCATGGCCGGGTTCCCCCTGTGCCCCGCCTGCGACCGGGACTACCACGATCCGGGCGACCGCCGGTTCCATGCCCAGCCCCTGGCCTGCCCCGTCTGCGGCCCCCGCCTGTCCATGCCGGTGGATGAGGTCGTGGACCGCCTGCGGCGGGGGGAGATCGTGGCGATCAAGGGTCTGGGCGGGTTCCACCTGGCCTGCGATGCCCGCGATGCGGCGGCGGTGGACCGGCTGCGCCAGCGCA
>JBJOKR010000043.1:0-26625 GCA_046045995.1 Pseudomonadota bacterium
GACCGTGAACGGCGCCAGGGTTTCCGGTGCCAGGGGGTTCCGGAACGGGGTCCCGCGCCCGGAAAGTGCCGTCACATACCATGGCCCGTCGCCCTTGACCAGCACCGGAACGGGGGCCCGGGACGGGACCCCGCCCCGGCACGGCCGCGGGTCAGATCATGGCCATGCCGCCGTTGATGTGCAGGGTCTGGCCGGTGACATAGCCCGCCTCCTCGCTGGCGAGGTAGAGCACCCCGGCGGCGATGTCCTCGGGCGACCCCAGGCGGGCGGCGGGGATGCGGCTGTGCATCGCCTCCTTCTGGGCATCGGTCAGCACATCGGTCATGGCCGTGGCGATCATGCCGGGGGCGACGCAGTTGACGGTGATGTTCCGCGTCGCGACCTCCTGGGCCAGGGCCTTGGTCATGCCGATCATGCCCGCCTTGCTGGCCGCATAGTTGACCTGGCCCGGATTGCCGGTGACGCCAACGACGCTGGTGATGCCGATGATGCGGCCCCAGCGGCGCTTCATCATGCCCTTCACCAGGGCGCGGGACAGGCGGAACCCGGCAGTCAGGTTGACGTCCAGCACCGACTGCCAGTCATCATCCTTCATGCGCAGGACCAGGCCGTCGCGGGTGATGCCGGCATTGTTGACCAGGATGTCCACCTGGCCCAGGGCGGCCTCCGCCTCCTTGGCCAGCTGCTCCACCGCGGCGCTGTCGGACAGGTTGGCGGGCGTGATCCTCACCCGGTCCCCCAGCTCCGCGGCCAGGGTCTCCAGGGCGGCCACCTTCGTGCCGTGCAAGGCGACGGTGGCGCCGCGCGCATGCAGGGCCCTGGCGATGGCGGCACCGATACCGCCGGAAGCGCCGGTGACAAGCGCGGTCTTGCCGGTCAGGTCGAACATGGATTGGTTCCTCGGACTCGCAGGGGGCTATCGGGGGGATCGGGACGGTTCAGGCGGTGAAGGCGGCGACGTCGGCGGGGGTGCCGACGGACAGGGCGGGCAGTTCCTTGTCGATCCGTTTGGCCAGGCCCGCCAGCACCTTGCCGGCCCCCAGCTCCACCAGTTCGGTCACGCCCTGCTCCTTCATCCACAGCACGCTTTCCCGCCAGCGCACGGCCCCCGTCACCTGCTCCACCAGCAGGCGGCGGATCGTGTCCGGATCGGTGACGGAGGCGGCGGTGACATTGGCGACCAGGGGCACCACCGGGGCGGCGATGGCCACCTCGGCCAGGGCGGCGGCCATGGCATCGGCGGCCGGCTGCATCAGCGGGCAATGGAAGGGGGCGGAGACGGGAAGCATCACCGCCCGCTTGAATCCCCGCTCCGCCGCGATGCGGATGGCCCGCTCCACCGCCGCCTTGTGGCCGGAGACGACGACCTGGCCTGGCGCGTTGTCATTGGCGGCCGCACACACATCGCCCTCCGCCGCCGCCGCGGCGATCTCCCGCGCGGCATCCAGATCGGCGCCCAGGATGGCGGCCATGGCGCCGACACCGACCGGCACCGCCTTCTGCATGGCCTGGCCGCGCAGCTTCAGCAGCCGCGCCGTGTCGGCCAGGGTGAAGGAACCGGCGGCGCAAAGGGCGGAGTATTCGCCCAGGCTGTGCCCGGCGACAAACTTCGCCTGTTTGCCCAGGTCCAGCCCCTTCTCCGCCGCCAGCACCCGCAGCACGGCGATGGAGACAGCCATAAGGGCCGGCTGGGCATTCTCCGTCAGGGTCAGCCGATCCTCCGGCCCCTCCGCCATCAGGGCGGAGAGCTTCTGGCCCAGGGCCTCGTCCACCTCCTCGAAGGTGTGGCGGGCGACGGCGAAATTCTCCGCCAGTTCCTTGCCCATGCCGACAGCCTGGCTGCCCTGACCCGGAAAGACGAACGCGCGCATGCGGGGACGGTCCTGTGACAAGTGGCTGCCGCGACGGGCGCGGCGGGTTCGGGGCCTTTGATAACGCCTCCCCCCGTGCAGTCAAGCCGGGTTCGACGGGCGGTGGCGGACGGGGTGGTGACGTTTACGTAAGCGGAAACACGGCCCTGGGGCGCCGGCGCCATGCGCGGGGCTGGGTGCGCCCATGCCGGATTCGGCACCGTGCCGGGCCGTTCGGGCTTGAGAAGCGGTGCGTCCTGTGTATAGTGCGCCGCTTCGTCATCCCTGCCGGCGTGCGCCATCGCGCCGGCTAGGTCCGTGCGGCCGGCCCCTTTCTGGATTGAAGGAAGGTACGGCGGCGGACCAGCAACAGCCATGGGGAGTTCATATGGCACTGTACGAAACCATCCTGATCGTGCGTCAGGACGCCACCTCCTCGCAGGTGGAAGCGCTGACCGAGCAGTTCTCCACCATCCTGGTTGAGAACGGCGGCAAGATCGCCAAGACCGAACAGTGGGGTCTGAAGACCCTGACCTACCGGATCAACAAGAACCGGAAGGGTCATTACGTGTACCTCGCCCATGAGGCGCCGGCTGCCGCCGTCGCCGAGATGGAGCGCAACATGTCCATCAGCGAGGACGTGCTGCGGTACATGACCGTCCGTCTGGAGAAGATCGAGGAAGGCCCGACGGCCATGCTCACCAACAAGGGTGAGCGGACCGAGCGCGGCCCGCGCCGCTTCGACGGCCCCCGCGGCGGTGGCTTCGGCGACCGTGGTGATCGCGGCGACCGTGGTGACCGCGGTGACCGTGGTGATCGCGGCCCCCGCCGTGAGCGCAATTTCGAGGGTGAAGGAGACCGCGCATGAACGCCGAACGTACCCCGGGCAGCCCGCGTCCCGCCGGTGGTGGTGGCGGCGGCGGTGGCCGTCGCCCCTTCTTCCGCCGTCGGAAGACCTGCCCCTTCTCCGGCCCGCACGCCCCGGCCATCGACTACAAGGATGTGAAGCTGCTGAGCCGCTTCATCTCCGAGCGTGGCAAGATCGTCCCGAGCCGCATCACCGCCGTCTCCACGAAGAAGCAGCGTGAGCTGGCCCGCGCTATCAAGCGCGCCCGCTTCCTCGCCCTGCTGCCCTACGTGGTGAAGTGAGCGAGCCAGAAGGAGAACGATGATGGAAGTGATCCTGCTGGAGCGCGTCGAGAAGCTTGGCCAGATGGGCCAGGTGGTCAAGGTGCGTCCGGGCTTCGCCCGTAACTACCTGCTGCCGCAGAAGAAGGCCATGCGCGCCACCAAGGCGAACCTGGCCGTGTTCGAGAAGCAGAAGGCGCAGCTCGAAGCCCGCAACCTGGAGCTCCGCAAGGAGGCCGAGGCGCTGTCGGGCAAGTTCAACGGTCTGACCGTTGTCGTCCTGCGCCAGTCCGGTGAGACCGGCGTGCTGTACGGTTCCGTTACCGCCCGTGACGTGGCCGAGGCTGTGACGGCGTCGGGCATCAGCCTGCACCGCAGCCAGGTCTCCATCGAGGAGCCGATCAAGACCCTGGGCCTGTTCAAGGTCCGCGTCATCCTCCACCCGGAGGTGTCGGTTTCCGTGACCGTCAACGTCGCCCGCTCCGCCGATGAGGCAGAGCTGCAGGCCCAGCGCGGTGGCATGGTCACCGCCCGGGACGAAGAGGACGATGAGGACGAGACGATCGAGTCCGGTGACGAGACCGAGGAGTCGGCGGAGCAGGCCTGAGCCTGACCGTCGGACCCGTGGTTTGGAAACGGCGCGCCCCCCCGGGGTGCGCCGTTTTCGTTTGGTGGCCTCCGCAGAAAGCCCCTCTCCCCGCTGAGGGGGAGAGGGGATTCCCCCCCGCGACACCGACCCCTGGTCAGAACCGGTAGGTCAGGCCCAGAAGCACATCCACGGTGCCGTAGGCGGCCTTCAGGTCAGGGCCGCTGGTCTTCGCCTCCAGCGACGGGGTGCCCATGTCCAGGTAGCGGATTTCGCCGGTCAGGGACCAGTTCTCCGCAAAGGCCCAATCGGCACCGGCCCGCACCTGCCAGACCAGATCGCCCGAGCTTTGATAGGCCTGGGCGATGGTGCCGCCCGCCAGATCGAAATCCACCTCCTCCACCAGGCCCAGTCCCAGGCCGATGAAGGGTCGGCAGGTACCGCCGGCACCGGTGTACCAACCGTCGAAGGTGTAAACCGCATGGGCCGACAGGATGGCGGAGGCGAAGTCGCCCGACCGGCCGAGGGTCGGGGTGTCGAAGGAGCCCAGATCCGCCGTGCGGTACATGAACTCCACCTCCGCCGCGATATTGTCGGTCAGCGCATAGCCCAGCGCTGCCCCCGTGGCGAAGCCGCTGTCATAGCTGGCATCGGTACGCGGGGCGGTGCCCAACCGGGCGGTGTCATCCTGCAACAGGGACAGCCCGCCCAGGGCCCGGACATAGAGCCCCTCCGCCGCAGCACCCTGCGGGGCAAGAAGGATAGCGGCGGCCAGGATGGCGGACCGCAGGGGGATGTGCTTCTGGATCATGGGCGATGCCCCTCCGAAAAAGTTCAGACGGGCAAGGGTTTAGCCTGGATGGGCGGTGCCGCGGTGGGCACGGCCGGGAGATTTGCACGGACCGCCCTGCCGCCTGCACGGAACGACATCGCGTGATCCGGTGCCCCGACCCGGATCAGTCCAGTCGGGACTTGAGGGCGGCGCGCAGGGCGGGCCGGTAGGGCCGGCTGACCGGGAATCGGAGAGGGCCCTGCACTACGCAGATCAGCTTCTCCCCCTGCTTCTCCAGCCCCGTCACCCGGTCCAGGGCGATCCAGTGGGAGCGGTGGACCCGCATTCCCGCCACCGCCGACGCCGTCAGATCCTCCACCGCCTGACCGAAGCTGTAGAGGATCAGCGTTTCTCCCCGGGTCGTGTGCACCCGCAGATAATGCAGCTCCGCCGACAGGGCCACGATTTCCCGCCCAAGCCGCGGCGGGATCCGGTCCAGGACGGTGTCTGCCGCTCCCTCCCCCGTTGTTGCCGGTGGGGACGGATCCGCAACGGCGGGGCGCTGCACAGACAGCGCATCGGGGATGGAGGTGGGGTTCGGTGCGGGGAGCGGCGGCCCGTCCACTTCGGCCGCGGGGGACGCCGCGGTCTGCATCAGCTTGGGTGCGTTCAGGAGCAGCCAGCTTCCCGTGAAGGGGATCACCAGGTTTGCGAATTCCAGGGCCAGGGCGGTCAAGACACCGGGTCCTTCCCTCGGTTCCTCCCCGTCCAGGTCGGGAAAGACATGGTCGAGGCCAAGGGCGACGGGCGTGAAGGCCAGGGCACCCAGCGCGCCCGCCACGACAACCCGGACCCAGGCGGGCCGCCCCCGGAACAGGCGCGTGCGTGACAGCCCCGACTGGCAGAGGATCAGGATCAGCAGGCCGGCGCCGATATGCGCCATCCAGAACACGATCCGGTCCAGGACCCCCAGCCCCGCCGACGGCGACGGGTCGAGGGAGGTGAAAACCAGGACCAGGACCACCATGCCTGTGCCGTAATAGCCGAGCCAGGATCGTCCCGCCCGTTCCCACAGATCCCGCATCCCGATCCCATCCTGCCCAAGCACGCCCTGCCGCATCCAGAGCCCGGCCAGGCATCCAGCCGGGCATGCCGCAACGAACCCTGCCACGAACCCTGCCACGAACCTCGTCATGCCGTTGCCACGGCACGGCCCGACAAACTTATCCACACACCCATCCACAGCTTGTCCACGGTTTGCACCTGGGGCTGGGGCCCGGTAAAGTCCCCGCCCTGCGCCGGAGGCTGCTAGACTGTGATCATGGATACCAAGCTGATCGACCCCATAGCACTGGGCGATGCCCGCGTCACCTACCGCACGCCCCCCCATAACGAGGAGGCGGAGCAGGCGCTGCTGGGCGCCATCCTGGTCAACAACAAGGCCTTCGAGAAGGTGGGGGAGTTCCTGCGCCCCGAACACTTCTTCGACCCGGCCAACGGGCGCATCTATGCCGCCTGCCTGAAGCTGATCGACCGGGGGCAGGTGGCCAACCCCCTGACCCTGAAGGCCTATTTCGAGCAGGACAAGGATTTGGTGGAGATCGGGGGGGCGGAATACCTGGCCCGCCTGGCCGCCGCCATCGTCACCGTCCACAATGCCGAGGATTACGGCCGCATCATCCACGACCTCTACCTCCGCCGCCAGCTGATCGAGGTGGGGGAGGAGATGGTGAACACCGCCTACAAGCATGAGCTGGACGTGGTCGCCACGGACCAGATCGAGGAGGCGGAGAAGAAGCTGTTCGACCTGGCGTCATCCGGGGACATCAAGGGCGATTTCATCCCCTTCGAGCGGGCGCTGGCCAGCGCCATCAACTCCGTCGAAGCCGCGTTCCGCCGCTCCACCCATGTCACCGGCGTCACCACGGGCCTGCGCGACCTGGACCACAAGCTGGGCGGACTTCACCACTCCGACCTGCTGATCCTGGCCGGAAGACCCTCGATGGGCAAAACTGCCCTGGCCACCAACATCGCCTTCAACGCGGCCAAGGCCTATATGCTGTCGGGCGGGAAGGAGGGGGCGCCGGTCGGGTTCTTCTCCCTGGAAATGAGTGCGGAGCAGTTGGCCGCCCGTATCCTGGCCGACCAGGCGGAGGTGTCGGGCGACAAGATGCGCCGGGGTGAGATCAGCGCCCAGGATTTCCCCAAATTCGTGGAGGCGAGCCAGTACCTGTCACGGGTGCCCTTCTTCGTGGATGACACGCCCGCCCTGACCATCACCGCCGTCCGCACCCGCTGCCGCCGGCTGAAGCGCACCCACGGGCTGGGCCTGATCGTGGTGGACTATCTCCAACTTCTGCGCGGCGGCGGCATGGGCAAAGGGCCGGAGAACCGGGTGCAGGAGATTTCGGAGATCACCCGCGGGCTGAAGGCCATCGCCAAGGAACTGCATGTGCCGGTCCTGGCCCTGTCCCAGCTGTCCCGCGGAGTGGAGCAGCGGGAGGACAAGCGGCCCCTGTTGTCGGACCTGCGCGAATCAGGCTCCATCGAGCAGGATGCCGACGTGGTCATGTTCGTCTTCCGCGAACAGTATTACCTGGAGCGGGCAGAGCCGGGGCGCCGCCCCGACGAGTCGGAGGATAAGTTCAACGACCGCTACCAGCGCTGGAGGGAGCGGCTGGAGTTGGTCCACAACACCGCCGAATGCATCATCGGCAAGCAGCGCCACGGCCCCGTGGGCACCGTCCGCCTGTTCTTCGATGGCAACTACACCCGCTTCGGCGATCTGGACACCCACCACGATTTCGGGCCGGACGAGTGAGCGGCGGCATGTCACTGAGGCATGGGACCGGGTCGGGTCCAGCCGAAGCCAACGCCCTGCCCGACCTGTCCGCCGTTCCCGCCCGGGTGGGGGCTGCCTTGGTGATCGACCTGGGGGCCATCGCCGCCAACTGGCGCCGCATCGCCGCCATCGCCGCCGGGGCGGAATGCGGGGCGGTGGTGAAGGCGGATGCCTATGGCCTGGGGCAGGAGCCGGTGGGACACGCCCTGTGGCGGGCGGGGGCGCGCACCTTCTTCGTGGCGGACATCACGGCCGCCCTTGCCCTGCGCCGCACCCTGCCGGATGCGCGGATCTGCGTCCTGCACGGTGTTCCCGCCGGGGCGGAGGGGGAAGTGGCGGAGGCGCGGCTGACGCCGGTGCTGAACACGCCGGGCGATATCGCCCGCTGGCGGGGGGAGGCGGGGCGGCGGGACCGGCCCCTGCCCTGCCTGATCCATCTGGACACGGGCATGAACCGGCTGGGCCTGGCCCCGGCGGAGGCGGCAGCGCTGGCCGAGGCGCCGGCGGAGCACCTGGCCGGGCTGGAGGTCCAGGCCTGGATGAGCCATCTGGCCTGCGCCGACGATCCGGCAAACCCCATGACGGCGCGGCAGCGGGCGGATTTCCAGGATTTGCGCGCCCGGTTGCCAGCCGCCCCGGCCAGCCTTGCCAATTCGGCCGGGATCTTCCACGGGGCGGATTACCATGCCGATCTGGTGCGGCCGGGCATCGCCCTGTACGGCGCCAACCCCACCCCGTGGCAAGCCAATCCCATGCGCCCGGTGATCCGCATCCTGGCCCGCATCCACCAGATCCGCGATGTGCCGGCGGGGGCCACCATCGGCTATGACGCCACCCACACGGTCACCCGCCATTCGCGCATCGCCGCCCTGGGCATGGGCTATGCCGACGGCTATCCCTGGCGGTTGAAGGGCCGGGGGCAGGTGCGGATCGGGGCCCATACGGCCCCGATCATCGCCCGTGTCTCCATGGACCTGCTGACCGTGGACGTGACCGACATCCCCCCCACCCTGCTGGCCGAAGGCGGCTGGGTGGAGGTGCTGGGCAGCCACCGGGATGTGGACAGCGTGGCGGGAGAGGCCGGCACCATCGGCTATGAGATCCTGACCGGCCTGGGCCGCCGCTACCACCGGGTCCATCTGCCGGATGTTTGAGATTGAGGGGGCAGCGGCGCATGGCGGGTCTGCGCCCACCCCTGTCACGGCTCTGCAAAAAAGCAGTTGACCCCCGCAGGTCCAGCCCTTAGAAACCCGCCCACACCGACGGCCACGTCCCCTTCGTCTAGAGGCCTAGGACATCGCCCTCTCACGGCGGTAACAGGGGTTCGAATCCCCTAGGGGACGCCATCGCCCATCAACGGCGAGCGGACGTCAGGAAATCGCCGGATCGTTCCGGCATCGACACAGAGCCCCGCCCCCGGCGGGGCTTTGTCGTTTCGGCCCGGGCCTTGCCCCGCCTATCCTGCCGTCCTCGCGCCCAGCCGGTCCAGCAGTGCCGCCATATGGGCCGGTGGCGGCGCAATGGCGATCAGCGGGGCTGTGTCGGCGGGGCCGAGGGGCAGGCGGATTTCGCGGGCGTGCAGGTGCAGCGGCACCGGCGGCGGCTGTTCCCCGCCATAGATCGGATCGCCCAGCATGGGCATGGCAAGGGCGGCGCAATGGGCGCGCAGCTGGTGCATCCGCCCGGTGCGGGGGTGCAGTTCCAGCCAGGACAGCCGCCCATCCGTGCCCAGCAGGCGCCAGTCGGTCAGGGCCGGCTTGCCCGCCGGGGTCACCACCACCTTGGAACAGCCGGGGATCTGCACCTTCATCAGCGGCAGGTCGATCTGCCCCGCCTGCCCGCGCGGACGCCCCTGCACCACCGCCCAATAGGTCTTGCCCACCCGCCCACGGGCGAACAACGTTGCCATCCGGGCCGCCACCTCGGCGGAGCGGGCCAGGACCAGGCAGCCGCTGGTATCCTTGTCCAGGCGGTGGACCAGGCGCGGCACCTCCCCCCCCGGCAGGGCCAGATCGGGGAGGTAGAGTTCCAGATGGTCCGTCACCTTCGTCCCGTAATGGACGGGCAGCCCGGGCGGTTTATCCAGGATCAGCAGATCATCGTCGCTGTGCAGGATGCGGGCGCGCATCGCCGCCGCGGTATGGGGCATGGGGTCACCGGTGGGGCCAGGGAACCGCACCGCCTATACACCGCCCCGAAAACAACCTGAAAACTTTTCCAGAAGCCCGCATCCGCGCGGCCCTTGACCTTCCCCTTGCTGGAAGGTCCATCTGTCAGGGGCGACGGTCAATCCCGATGCCATGACTGGAATGGATCATGTCCCCTACCCCCCGGATCGTCCCCCAGACTTCTCCCACCGCCGTTCAGCATCTGAGCTTTCCCGTCGGCGGCATGACCTGTGCCAGTTGTGCCGGGCGGGTGGAGCGGGCGCTGGCGGCCGTCCCCGGCGTGATCACCGCCACCGTCAACCTGGCGACAGAGACGGCAGTGGTGGAAATGCTGGCGGCGGCGGGTGCCGAGGACACGCTGACCGCCGCCATCCGCCGGGCCGGATACGATGTGGCCCTGATCCCGCCGGGGGAGCGGAGCGATGAAGCGGCACCCGCGGACGACCCGGCGGAGGGGCTGCGGGAGGCCCGGCTGGCGGCGGAGCGGCGGCATCTGCTGATCGCCTGCCTGCTGACGGCACCCCTGGCCCTGCCCATGCTGGCGGCACCGTTCGGCTTGTCCCTGATGCCGCCGGGCTGGGTGCAGATCCTGCTGGCGACGCCGGTCCAGTTCTGGCTGGGCGCCCGGTTCCATGCCGCCGGCTGGCGGGCGGTGCGGGCGGGGGCCGGGAACATGGACCTGCTGGTCGCCATCGGCACCAGTGCGGCCTGGGGCCTGTCCACCGTGCTGCTGATACAGGCTTGGCTGGCCCCGGCCGGGCCGGGTCACGGCGCGGGACACGGCGCGGATCACACCGCGGGACACGGCGACCTGCATCTGTACTATGAGGCTTCCGCCGTGGTGATCACCCTGGTCCTGCTGGGCAAATACCTGGAGGGCCGGGCCAAGCGCCAGACCACGGCCGCCATCCGGGCCCTGGCCGCCCTGCGCCCCGACCGGGCCCGGGTCCGCCGCGACGGGGTGGAGGGGGAGGTGCCGCTGGCCGTCCTCCGCATCGGCGACATCGTCATCGTCCGCCCAGGCGAGCGCATCCCCGTGGACGGCACGGTGGCGGAAGGCACCGGCCATGTGGATGAAAGCCTGCTGACCGGGGAAAGCCTGCCCGTGGCGAAGGGACCGGGCGACCGGGTCGCCGGCGGCAGCATCAACGGGGAAGGGCTGCTGACCATCACCACGACCGCGGTGGGGGCGGAAACGGTGCTGTCCCGCATCATCCGCCTGGTGGAGGAGGCGCAGGGCGCCAAGGCCCCGATCCAGCGTCTGGTGGACCGGGTCAGCGCCGTCTTCGTGCCGGTGGTGCTGGTCATCGCCGCCCTGACCCTGGCCGGATGGCTTCTTCTCGGGACGGGCGGAGTGGAACCGGCGGTGATCGCCGCCGTCAGCGTGCTGGTCATCGCCTGCCCCTGCGCCCTGGGGCTGGCCACCCCGGCGGCGATCATGGCTGGAACGGGGGTGGCGGCCCGGGCGGGCGTGCTGATCAAGGATGCGGAAGCGCTGGAGCGGGCCCGGGCGGTGGACACCGTCGTCTTCGATAAGACCGGTACCCTGACGGAGGGGCGGCCCGATCTGATCGACTTGGTCGCCGCGCCGGAGGACGGTTCGGCCACCCCCGATGCCGCCAACCGGGCCCTGCTCACCCTGGCAGCATCCGTCCAGGCGGGCAGTGAGCATCCCCTGGCCGACGCCGTGCGGCGGGCGGCGGGGCGGGCCCAGGGACATGCCCAGGGGCCAGACGGCATCACTCCACCCAAGGCTCGGGACGTGCGCGCCCTGCCCGGCCGCGGGGTGGCGGCGGTGGTGGGGGCCCGGGCCCTGATCCTGGGGTCCGACCGGCTGATGGCGGAACGGGGCATCGACCTGTCCCCCCTGGCCGAGCGCGCGGCGGCCCTGGCGGCGGACGGGCGGACCGTGTCCTGGCTGGCCGAGACCGGGGCGGAGGACAGGACAGGCCGGCTGCTGGGCCTGCTGGCCTTCGGCGATGCGGTCAAGCCGGGGGCGGCGGAGGCTGTGCGGCGCCTGCATGCCCAGGGAATCCGCACGGTCCTGCTGACCGGGGATAACCGGGGCAGTGCCGCCGCCGCCGCCCGCAGCCTGGGCATAGAGCAGGTGATCGCGGAGGTGCTGCCGGAGGACAAGGCCGCCGCCATCACCACCCTGAAGGCGGAGGGGCGGGTCGTCGCCATGGTTGGCGACGGGGTCAACGACGCCCCGGCCCTGGCCGCCGCCGATGTGGGCATGGCCATGGGCAACGGCACGGATGTGGCCATGCAGGCGGCGGGCATCACCCTGATGCGCGGCGACCCCGCCCTGGTCCCCGCCGCCCTGTCCATCGCCCGGGCGACAACGGCCAAGATCCGGCAGAACCTGTTCTGGGCCTTCGTCTACAACGCCCTGGGCATTCCGCTGGCGGCACTGGGCCTGCTGTCCCCCGTGGTCGCCGGGGCGGCCATGGCGTTTTCCAGCGTCAGCGTCGTCACCAACGCCCTGCTGCTGCGCCGCTGGCGGGCGTGAGGCGGCACCCCCTGATGTCGGGCCGCGCTGTCGCTTGCCCGACCTACATCCCGCACAATCCCGTAGGTCGGGCAAGGCCAACGGCCGCGGCCCGACATGCCGCAGCAACGACGCAACACTTGGTCAAACCACCCCCTACCACGGCTTGCCCGCCACATCGGCCACATAGACCAGCGCCCGTCCCTTGGCCAGCAGCGTGCCGTCGGGGCTGCGGCAGGTGGTTTCCAGGTCCACCAGGTTCTGGTCGGGGCGCAGGCGGGTGATGGTGACCTGGGCGGTCAGGGGTTGGCCGACCGGGGCCTGAACGGGGTATTCCGTCTGCTGCTTCAGGTAGTTGGTGCCTTGGCCGGGCAGCTTCACCCCCAGCAGGTAGGAAAACAGGGCCCCGATCAGCGGTTCGGGCAGCACGCCGTCGGGCCGTGGGGCACCGCCCAGGACCACGTAATCCGCCACCTCCGCCGCGGTGAAGCTGCGGGTGACCGCGACCGTGTCACCAATCCGCATGGCGCATCTCCGCTTCCGTATCCGCATCCGGGGCCGCATCCAGGTCCAGCCCGGCCGCCAGGGTCAGGGTGCCGTCGCAGGTGACGGTGTTGTCGGCCAGGCGGGTGACGGTGCAGTCCACATCCACCACCCCCTCCGCCCGGCGGCCCAGGCGGACCTGGAAGCGCATCGCCTCCCCCGCATAGGTGGGGGCGGGGAAGCGCAGGTCCTGGGCCACCTGGGCCGCCCCAGGGAGCAGCCGTTCGGCCAGCCCGCGCAGGATAGAGGTCAGGAACACCCCATGGGCCACGGTCCGGCCGAAGCGGGTACCGGCGGAAAAAACCGGGTCCACATGGATCGGGTTGTCATCCCCGGACAGCCGGGCGAAACGGTCGAATTCCGCCTGCGTCAGGGTACGGTCCACGGCCAAGGTTCCAGGCGGGACGCCGTCCATCGGGTCTGGGATCGTTTGCGACATCGCTTCCCCCCTCAGCCCTTGGGCAGCTTGTGCTTCTGCACCTTGCCGGCGGCGGTGCGGGGGAATTCATCCATGTGGGCGAAGCTTTTCGGCACCTTGTAAGCGGCCAGCCTGGCCCGGCAGAATGCGGCAAGGTCGGCATCGTCGGGCCGGGCGATGCCGTCGCGCAGGCGCAGGTAAGCGCGCCCCACCTCCCCCCATGTCGGGTCCGGAACGCCGACCACCGCCGCCTCCAGCACGGCGGGATGCAGCATCAGCACATTCTCCACCTCCGCCGGATAGACATTCTCCCCGCCGGAGATGAACATCTCCTTCAGCCGTCCGACGATGTAGAAATACCCCTCCTCATCCTGGCGGGCCAGATCGCCGGAGCGCAGCCAGCCGTCGGGGCTGAAGGCGGCCCTGGTCGTTTCCGGCTTGCGCCAGTAGCCGGGCGTGATGCCCGATCCGCCGATCCACAGCTCCCCCGCCTCCCCCTGGGGCACGTCGGTCCCGTCGGGGCCGACGATGCGCACCGCCGACAGGATCTGGGGCTTGCCGACCGACCCGATCTTGCGCACCGCATTCCCCGGGTCCATCAGGAACAGGGTCGGCCCCGTTTCCGTCATGCCCATGCCGTTGCAGACGCGCACCCCGCGGTCGAAAAAGGCTTGGGCCAGGGCATCGGGCAAGGGGGCGCCGCCGCAGCCCCAGCTGCGCACCCGGGACAGGTCCACACTCCCGAATTTCGGATGGAGGCTGATCTGCTGATAGACGGCGGGCACCCCGAAGAAGGTGTCAAGCTCCCCCGCCGCCAGCAGATCCAGCATCACATCCGCATCGAACCCGGGCAGGACCAGCACGCGGCCCCCCGCCATCAAGGTGGGCAGGGCGTGCAGGTTGATCCCCGCCGTGTGGAACAGCGGCAGGAAGCACAGGGTCGTATCCGTCCCGCCGATACCCACCGCCTGGCCGATATTCACATAATTCACCAGGGCCATGGCATAGGTGTAGATCACCGCCTTGGGCACCCCCGTCGTGCCGGAGGTGTAGAGCAGGTACCAGGCCTGATCCGCCGGCCAGACGGGGCGGCCGGGATGGGCGGTTGCCGCCGTCATCCGGGCGCCGTAGCCGTCGGGCCCGCCATCATCCAGCCCGATCAGCGCGGGCACGCGGCCGGTGCCGTCGGCGCCCGCGCCCTCCAGACCGGACACGGCATCCCGGGCGGTGACGATATCCTCCGCGCCTGCGACCAGCAGGGTGGGGGTGCAATCCTCCAGCAACGGGCGCAGCTCCGCCGCCGGCATCCGCCAGTTAAGGGGCACCAGGATAGCCCCCAGCTTGGCACAGGCGAACAGCAACTCGAAGAAGGCGATGCGGTTGCGGCACAGCACCGCCACCCGGTCCCCTTCCCCCACCCCCAGATCGGCCAACACCCGCGCCGCCCGGGCGGACCGGTCCTCCAGCTCCCGGTAGGTGACGGACCGGCCGGTCGCCGGTTCCGCCATGGCGGGGGCGGCCGGGGCCAGAAGGGCGCGGCGGGCCGTGATGTCGAACAGCTGGCGGATCATGGGGTCCCTTCCTCCTGGCCGGGGTTCGGGCTGGGGGCCAGGCCATGGGTCAGGATGTCTGCCACGGATTCGGCGACCTGCGCCGGGCTGATGCTTTCATCCCAGACCGAATAGCGCAGGCCCAGGAAGGTATTCATGCCGATCAGCGCCCAGGCCCGCGCCTCCGCATCGCCGGGGCGGATCTGCCCCTTGGCGGCGGCCTGGGCCAGGTTGCGGGAATAGGCCTCCGCAAACACGCGGTAGTATTCGCGGTAGGCGTCCTGGGCGACGAACTGCGCCTCCATGACGATGCGGTACAGGTCCTTGTGCTCCCGCACGAACTCGATATAAGCCTCCAGCCCCTTGCGCTCGGCGGTCAGCCGGTCCGGGGCGCTGCCCACCCGTTCGGCGATCCAGGCGCGGGTCAGGCGGCCCATATGGTCCACCAGGGCCCGGAACACCTGCTCCTTGCTGTCGAAATACGTGTAGAAGGTGCCCAATGCCGCGCCGGCCCGCTGGGTGATGCCGCTGATGCTGGCATCGTGGTAGCCGCGCTCCCCGAATTCCGCCGCCGCGGCGTCCAGCAGCTTGCGCAGGGTGCGCTTGCCCCGTTCCGTCCGCGGTGCCTTGGACGGGGCTGCTTCCGCCGTCTGCTCCACGCGCATCTCCCTTGCCAGCGGATCGCCGTCGGGCGTATCCGCCCCGGCACCTGAACGATCATTCAACTTGAACATTGACTCATGTTTCATTTTAGCGCAAGCATGGTCCAACAATGAAGAACCGGTCGCCCGTCCCTGTCAGGGACGGAGGAAAGCACCGGCCGCCCCCGCACGGGAGGCCCCAAGGGAAGGGAAGTCACGCACATGCCGCAGGTGCTGGCAAGGGACGGCGCGCCCATCGCCTATGACGATGCCGGACAGGGCCGTCCGCTGCTGCTGGTCCATGGCTGGGCGACCCACGGCGGGTTCTTCCGCCCCCAGGTGGCCGGGCTTTCCGACCGGTTCCGGGTGATAGCACCGGACCTGCGCGGCCATGGCCGGTCCCACCGCCCGGGCGACAGGCCGACCGTGGCCCAGCTGGCGGGCGACATCGCCGATCTGGCGGCGGCACTGGACCTTGGCGACATGGTGGTGGCCGGCTGGTCCATGGGGGCGCTGGTGCTGTGGCAGGCGCTGCTGGACGGTCTGGCACCGCGTGTGGCGGGCATGGCCGTGATCGACATGGCGCCCAAGGTGGTGAACACCGACGGCTGGGACCTGGGCCTGCGTGGCAGCCATCCCGCCCGCTCCCTTGGCCCCGCGGCGGACGCGATGCGGGCCGACTGGCCCCAGGTCAGCCGCCGCGCCGCCCACCGCATCTTCGCCCCCGACCTGCCCCAGGACCGGCCGGACATGGCCGCCTGGGCGGTGGGGGAGATCGGGGCCGCCGATGCCGATGCCATGGCCCATCTGTGGCTGTCCCTGGCTGCCCTGGATTTCCGCCCCACCCTGCCCCGCCTACCGGTCCCCAGCCTGGTGCTGCACGGACTGCGCAGCCGGCTTTATGGGGCGGAGACGGCGGCCCACCTGACCGGGCTGCTGCCCCGGGCCTGGCGCCTGGGGCTGGAGCGGTCGGGCCATGCCCCGCACCTGGAGGAGCCCGACGCGGTGAACGCCGCCATCGCCAGCTTCGCCGCCACCCTGCCCCGGCCGCCGCCCGCCCCGGCCTGACCCCGATGTTCCGCCTGGTACCCCGTCCTGCCTGATTCCGCCTTATCCCGCCTGAAATCCACCAATCCACGCGGCCCCGCAGCCGCCCACGTACAAGAGAGAAGAGAGGGAGCCCATGAAGACGCGCACACGGACGATCGCTTCGGTCCTTTATGCCTCCACCGCCCTGATCGCGGCGGCGGCGGCCTTTCCCGCATCCGCCCAGACGGCGCCACCGACCAGCCCGGAAGCCGCGGGCCCGCTGGAGGAGATCATCGTCACCGCCCGCCGGCGGGAGGAAAGCCTGCAGGATGTGCCGGTGGCCATCACCGCCTTCAGTGCGGAGGCGCTGGACCTGCGCGGTGATCCGGATATCACCGCCATCGCCCAGGTGACCCCGAACCTGACGCTGGAGGCATCCCGCGGCACCAATTCCACCCTGACCGCGTTCATGCGCGGTGTCGGCCAGCAGGATCCGGTCGCCGGGTTCGAGGGTGGTGTGGGCATCTATCTGGACGATGTCTACCTGAACCGGCCGCAGGGCGCCCTGCTGGACATCTACGACGTGGAGCGGATCGAGGTGCTGCGCGGCCCCCAGGGCACGCTCTACGGCCGCAACACCATCGGCGGTGCCGTCAAGTATGTGACCAAGCGCCTGGCGACGGAACCGACCTTCCGCATCCGCGGCGCCCTGGGATCGTACCGGCAGGCCGACCTGGTCGTCTCCGGCTCCGCCCCGATCACCGACAAGGTCCGCATTGGCGGTGCCGTCGCCCGCCTGACCCGGAACGGGTATGGTGAGAACCTGACCACGGGCGATGAGAACTACGACAAGGACATCACTGCCGCCCGCCTGTCGCTGGAGATCGAGCCGACGGACAGCCTGCTGATCCGCATTTCCGGCGACATCACCCAGGATGATTCCAATGCGCGCCAGGGTCACCGCGTCCTGCCCAGCGTTCTTGCGAACGGCGCTGTTCTCAGCGGCCGCTATGACACCCGCGCCGGGGTCACCCGCCTGGGCCCCATTGACGACAACGAGGTCTCCGCCAAGGGTGGGCAGATCAATGTCGAGTGGGAGGCGACGGACTACCTGACCCTGAAGTCCATCACCGCCGCCCGGTCCGATGAATCCGACGCGCCGATCGACTTCGACTCCACCGCCGCCCGCACCTTCGATGTGCCCGCGATCTATGAGAACGAGCAGTTCAGCCAGGAATTCCAGGGCACCCTGGATTTCGACCGACTGCGCGGTGTCGTCGGCTTCTATTACCTGGACGCCAACGCCTTCAACGCCTTCGACGCCATCATCACCAACCCGGCCACCCCGACCACCAGCATCGCGAGCTTCACCCTGGGCGATGTGGATACCAAGGCCTGGGCCGTGTTCGGCGAAATGACCTTCGATGTGACGGAGCAGATCGCCCTGACGCTCGGCGGCCGCTACACGGAGGATGAGCGCAAGGCCCGGGTCTACCGGGAAAACTTCCTGGGCGCGCCGTCGCGCTACTTCGGCAACACCGCTGCCACCAGCATCACCACCCCGGTGGTGGTCAACGGGGTGCAGGTGGTTCCGAATTTCACAGGAGAGCGCACGGATACGGACTTCAACCCGCGCGCCATCCTGGCCTGGCTGCCGACGGATGACTACAACTTCTATGTCTCCTATTCCGAAGGCTTCAAGGGCGGGCTGTTCGATCCGCGCGGCAACTTCGCCAATGCCACCATCCGGGAGGGTGTGCGGCCGGAAACGGTTGAGACCTATGAGATCGGCGCGAAGATGAGCCTGCTGGACGGCCGCCTGCGCACCAATATCGCCGTCTTCACGTCCGACTACACCGATGTGCAGATCCCGGGTTCCGTCACGGTCGCCCTGCCGGGCGGCGGCACCACCTTCCAGGGCACGCTGACCAATGCCGGTGCGGCGGAGATCTCCGGCCTGGAGGTGGAGGCGACGGCGGCCCTGACCGACAACCTCACCGCCATCGTCGCCCTCGGCTACCTGGATGCGGAGTATACGGAGTTCATCGTCAACGGCGTGAACATCGCCAACCAGCGGGATGTGCAGAACACGCCGGACTGGACTGGCAGCGGATCGCTGAACTACACGACCGATGTGACCGCCTTCGGCCGCACGGGCTCCCTCTCGGTGATCGGCACCACCTCCTACCGCAGCAAGACCCAGCAGTTCGAATTCGCCATCCCGCTGCTGGACCAGGATGCCTACTGGCTGATGGACGCCTCCATCGTCTGGACCTCCGAAAGCGGGCATTACCGGTTCGGCCTGCACGGCAAGAACCTGACGGACAAGCGCTACATCACCTCGGGCTACAACTTCCCCGGCGCCTCCACGGATAACTCGATCCTGGCGTTCTACGGCAATCCCCGGACCATCACAGCGACGGCGGAATACCGGTTCTGATTCCCTCCCCCTCCAAGGGCCTGTTCCGGTCCGGGTGTCCCGTTGCACCCGGACCGGGGTCGGGCCATGTCATGCCGGTCGACACAATCATAACCACATGAACCCAGGGAGGGACCGTCGATGACCGAAACGGTCGCACGGACAGCGGAAGAGGCCGGGGAGAAGCGCTATCGCGCCTATGTCCTGTTCGTTCTTCTGTTGGTTTACATCTTCAACTTCATCGACCGGCAGATCATCGGAATCCTGGCCCCGCTGATCAAGGCGGACCTGGGCCTGTCCGACACCCAGCTGGGGCTGATGGGCGGGCTCGCCTTCGCCCTGTTCTACACCGGCCTGGGCATCCCCATCGCCATGTTGGCGGACCGGTACAGCCGGGTGAAGATCATCACCATCGCGCTGGCGGTGTGGAGCGCCTTCACCGTCGTCTGCGGCTTCGCCCATAATTTTTGGCAATTGTTCCTGGCCCGCGTCGGTGTCGGCGTGGGGGAGGCGGGCGGTGTCGCCCCCGCCTATTCCCTGATCTCCGACTACTTCCCCCAGTCGGAACGGGGGCGGGCCATGGCGGTGTTCAGCTTCGGCATACCCATCGGCTCGGCCGCGGGCATCCTGTTCGGCGGGCTGATCGCCGCCTATATCGACTGGCGCATGGCCTTCATCGTTGTGGGCTTGGCGGGTCTGCTGCTGGCCCCGCTGATGTGGTTCACGGTCAAGGAGCCGGTGCGCGGCCGCTTCGATCCGCCCACCGCCGCCAGGGCGAAGGCACCGGCCATCGGTGAGGTCCTGTCAACCCTGACCGGGAAAAGCAGCTTCTGGTTCATCAGCTTCGGCGCTTCGGCCAGTTCGATCATGGGCTACGGCCTGATCTTCTGGCTGCCCAGCTTCTTCAAGCGGTCCTACGGGCCGGAGCTGGAGACGCTGGCCCGGGCGGTCGGGTTCGGCGACGGGGTGAACCTGACCCTGGTGGGGGCCAGCCTGTTCTTCGGCACCATCATCTTCTTCGGCGGTCTGCTGGGCATCTGGATGGGCGGCTACCTGGCCGACAAGCTGGGACAGGCCAAGAAATCCGCCTATGCCCTGGTTCCGGCGGCGGCCTTCGCCCTGGCGATTCCGTTCTTCGCGGCGGGCGTCCTGGCCCCGACGCTGACCATCGCCTTCTTCCTGTTCCTGCTGCCCCAGGCACTCAGCCTCGTCTGGCTGGGGCCGGTCCTGTCCTCCATCCAGGGGCTGGTCGCCCCGGCGATGCGGGCCACGGCGTCGGCGGTGTTCCTGTTCGTGAACAACCTGCTGGGCATCGGCTTCGGCACCTTCTTCCTGGGCTTCCTGTCCGACACGCTGATCCCGCGCTTCGGGGATGATTCCCTGCGCTATTCCATCCTGATCGGCCTGTCCTTCTACGCTCTGGCCTTCCTGCTGTTCCTGCTGGCGGCGCGCCGGTTGGAAAAGGACTGGCACCGCTGACACCAGCTTCCCCCCGCGGCCCGGTTCCGCCCGGCCGTCCCCTCGACGGGGCCGCTCCCAAACCGGGGGCGGCCCCTTTTTTCCCGGCCGTCCAGGCGCTAGACTTGGGCGCGTCAATCACATGCAGGAGACCCCGATGTCCCCCACCCTTTTCAGCGGCGGCCAGATCTTCTCTGGCACGGGTGGGATGGTGGCCGGCCATGGCGTCCTGGTGGAGGAGGGGCGGATCCGGGAGATGGCGCCGGTGGCGGCCTTCGCCGGCTTTGCGGGACCGCGGGTGGATACGACGGGCGCCACGCTGATGCCGGGGCTGATCGACTGCCACGTCCATCTGGCCCTGGGGGCGGAGGAGAATGTGGTCGGGGTGCTGCGCGATCAGTCGCCGGGGGCGCTGACCCTGACGGTGCTGGAGAATGCACAGGCCACCCTGGCCGGCGGGATCACCACCGTGCGCGACCTGGGCGGGCGCGATTACATGGAATTCGCCGTGCGCGACGCCATCGCCGCCGGGCGCCATCTCGGCCCCACCCTGCGCTGTGCCGGGCAGGTGGTCTGCATGACCGGGGGCCACGGCCACTGGATCGGGATCGAGGCGGATGGCCCGGATGCCGTCACCCAGGCCGTGCGGGAGAATGTGAAACAAGGGGCCGACTGCATCAAGATCATGGCGACCGGCGGGGTGCTGACCCCCGGGGTCGACCCCCTGGCGGCGCATTTCACGGCGGAGGAGATGGCTGCAGGGGTCCGCACCGCCCATGGGCTGGGCCGCCGCATCGCCGCCCATGCCCAGGGTGCAGCGGGCATCCTGAACGCCGTCATCGCCGGGATCGACAGCATCGAGCACGGGTTCGAGCTGACGGATGCCATCATCGCCCGGATGGTGGACCAGGGCACCGCCCTGGTGCCCACCCTGTCGGCGGCGGGTATCCTGATGCGGCATCAGGGGCCCCTGCCCGCCCATGTGCGCGACAAGATCAACCGCTACGGCGCCCTGCACCAGGAAAGCTTCCGCCGCTATGTGAAGGCGGGGGGCAAGGTCGCCATGGGCACCGATGCGGGCACCCCCGGCAACCGACATGGGGAGAATGTGCAGGAACTGGCCTTCATGGTGGAACTGGGCATGACCGCGCGGGATGCGCTGGTGGCCGCCACCGCCACGGCCGCGGACCTGCTGGACCTGCCCGACCATGGCCGCATCCGCGCCGGCGCGGTGGCCGACCTGCTGCTGGTGGCGGGCGACCCGGTGGCGGACATCACGGCCGTCACCGACCGCGCCCGCCATCGCGGCCTGTGGAAGGGGGGCGTGGATGTGGCCGTCGCGCTGGGCGCCCTGCCACCCCGCGGCGGCGCCCCCGTCTTCGCCCGCGCCGCCGGATTCTGAGCGGCTGCCGGCACGAACCAGACTTGATAGGGCCCTTACCCCTGACCCTATCCGCGGGTGGTGGAGATCAGGCGGCGGGCGGTTCCCGCCACCTCCTCCGGCGTGCCATTGGCGGACAGGATGTCCCAGCGCATGTCGCCGATATCGAAGCGGGACTGGCGGCGGACGATATCCGCCGTCGCGTCGGAGGCATCGCCCACCCGCTCCCCCACCCGTTCCAGCTGCACCTGCTGATCGGCGACAAGCCAGAGGCCGCTGAACGGGATCTGGGCGGTGCCGGCGATATCCTCGATCGCGGCCCGCTGTTCCGGCCGGGCATAGACCCCGTCGCAGATCACCGCATGGCGGCTGTCCAGGGCCAGGCCCGCACGCCCCGCCATCTCCGCATAGACGCGGGCGGTTACGGTTTCGCTGTAGCATTCGTCCGACAGGCGCACCCCGTCATCCAGCCCCAGCATGCGCTTGCGCAGCACGTCCGACCGCAGGATCACCGCCCCCGGGGCCGGGCCCGTTTCCGGGGCCAGCCAGCGGGCCAGCGTGGTCTTGCCCGTACCGGACAGGCCGCCGATGGCGATCAGCCGCACCCCTTCCGGCTGGGCCAGGGACAGGGCGAGATCCAGGTAGGACCGCGCCTCCCCCTCCAGCGCCGTGCGGTCGGGGGGGGCTTCCGCCCCTTCGGCCATGGTGGCGGTGATATGGGCGCGGATGCCGGCCCGCATGGCCAGGAACAAGGGCAGCAACGCCAGCCCGGCCAGATCGCAGGTCTGGTCCAGGTAGCGATTGAACAGGACATTGGCCAGCGGCCGCAGCCGCCGATGCTCCAAGTCCATCAGCAGGAAGGCCAGATCGTACAGCACATCGCAGACGGCGAACCGCTCATCGAACTCGATGCAATCGAACAGGACCGGCCGCCCGCCCCGCAGCACGATGTTGCGCAGGTGCAGATCGCCGTGGCAGTGCCGGACATAGCCGGCATCGCGCCGCCGGTCCAGCAAGTCGGCATGGCCGGCCAGGAACCCGCGCATCAGCCGGGCCAGACGATCCACCCGGTCCGTCGGGAACAGGGCGGGGAAGGCGCCCAGGCGGGCCAGGATACCCTCTGCGATCTCCCGCACGCCGTCGGCCCCGTCGCCGTCGGGCCGCGGCTCCGCTTCCTCATGGAAGGAGGCGATGCCATCCGCCAGATCGCGCATAAGGTCGATGGTCAGGTCGCCGCGGGCCGCCACCCGGTCGGCCAGATCCTCCTGGTCGAAACGGCGCATGACCACAAGCCATTCCAGCGGCGTGGTGCCCGCGGGCACCCCGTCCTCCACCAGGGCCAGGGTCCCGTCCGGTCGGGCGACCACGGCACCAACGCCGATATACAGGTCCGGGGCGGTGCGGCGGTTCAGCTCCACCTCCGCCCGGCAGAAGCGGCGGCGGCGATCCAGGGTGGAGAAATCCAGGAAGGGGAACTTGACCGCCCGCTTCACCTTGTAGGCCCGGTCGCCCGCCAGGAAAATCACGGCCCCGTGCGTTTCCATACGCTGCACCATCCGGCCGCCATGGGCGACCGGATCGTTCAGATACGCCAGGATGGCATCCTGCGCGCCGGGCCGGGACATATCGTTCATGATCGAAAGCTATTCGGAAATGATTACGGTTTTCACACTGCCAAACGTGAAATCCTCGTACTCAATCGGGGCATAGCCGATCGGGCGATAAGGCGTTGACAGGTGCGGCAATCCGTCCCCACGCTGTGTTACCGCACCGCAACAGGATTTTTCCGATGCCGAGGACAGTCAGCATGCCGAAGGACCGTGCCGCCCCGAAGCCCGCCCGCCGCGCCGCGACCGCCACCACCAAGGTGACCGCGACCAAAGCGACCGGGGCGGGTACCGGCACCGCTGCCGACGGCGCGGCTGCGGCCCCTGTGGTGGATGACGGGCGGCCCGCCGCCTGCCCGGCCACGGGTCCCTGCGCCTCCCCCCTGGCGGACCGGGCCGTGCTGACCGATGTGGCGGCGGCAGGTCCGCTGCTGTCCGCCCCCGTCGCCCGATTCAAGGCCGGTTCCGCCAGCGCCCCCGCCCTGGCGGCGGAACTGGCCGACGCGCTGGCCGCCTACCGCACCCAGACAACGGTGGACCCCTTCGCCAACCCGGTTCTGCTGCTGGCGCTGGACGTGTCGCGCCGGCTGAAGGCCGGGCAGATGACCATCGGGGATGTGGAGCAGCTGATCCAGTACCTGTCGGCCGACGGCTTCCTGGCCCGGGCCCGCCGCCTGGGCCTGTATCTGGGGGAGGCGGACCCCGCCGCCAACACCGCCCGGCTGGAAGCCCTGATGGACGGTCTGGCCGCCCCCGGAGGCACGCCGCGCCCGTTCAAGGAATTCGCCGATCTGGTCACGCGGGAGGCCTTCGGCATCGTCATCACCGCCCACCCGACCTTCAACCTGTCGGGCGCCCTGATGGAAAGCCTGTCCTGTCTGGCCACCGGGCGGGACAGCGACGGCACGCCCCTGTCGCCCACCCGGCGGGACGCCCTGATCCGCGCCATGGCGACGGCGGAGCACGCGCCGGAGGAGATGACCCTGGCGCGGGAACATGGCCTGTCCCTGGTCGCCATCGCCAATATCCAGGCAGCCCTGCGCACGCTGTACGCCGCCGTCCTGCGGGTGGCCCGGCGCCACTGGCCGGACCGGTGGATGGACCTGACACCCCGGCTGATCACGGTGGCAAGCTGGGTCGGCTATGACCTGGATGGTCGGTCGGACATCCGCTGGTCCGACACCCTGCACAAGCGCCTGATCGTGCAGCAGGCCCAGCTCCGCCACTACCTGTCGGCGGTGAAGGCGATCGTGCGCGACCTGCCCCGGCATGAGGATCTGCGCCACACCCTGGAACTGGTGGAAAGCCGCCTGGCCCTGGCGCTGAACCAGGTGACCGATGAGATCGCGGCCTTCGGCGGGCATGACGCGGCGACAGATGTCGCCCATGTCCAGCGCATCGCCAAGCGCATGCATGAAGGCCTGCCCCTGCGCCTGGTGGAGGCCGGGCACGCGATCGAGCTGATCGACCGCGCCATCCGCCTTCTGGGGGAGATCGGGGCCGGGGCGAGCGACGGGGAGACGGTGCTGGAGCAGCTGGCCGTGCTGCGGGCGGAGCTGGCGAATTACGGGTTGGGCATGGCCCATACCCATGTGCGCATCAACGCCACCCAGCTGCATAACGCCATCCGCAAGACCGTGGGCATGGAGACACCGCCCGACGATCCGCGCTACCGCCAATCCTATCTGAACGCCATCACCGACCTGCTGGACGGGGTGACGCCCGCCGCCATCAATTTCGGCAGCGTGCTGGCCGAACGCACCAGCGCCAAGCGCCTGTTCATGGTGGTGGCGCAGATGCTGAAGTATTCCGACAGCCGCACCCCGATCCGCTTCCTGGTGGCGGAAAGCGAGGCGGCCTTCACCGTCCTGACCGCCCTCTACTACGCCAAGCTGTTCGGCGTGGACGACCGGGTGGATATCAGCCCCCTGTTCGAGACGGAAAAGGCGCTGGAGGTGGGCAGCCGGGTGATCGAGCAACTGCTGGACAACCCGCACTACGCCGACTACGTCCGCCGCCGCGGCCGGCTGTGCATCCAGACCGGCTATTCCGATGCCGGGCGCTACCTGGGCCAGATCCCGGCTTCGGCCAGTATCGAGCGGCTACGCCTGCGGGTCCTGCGCCTGTTCCAGCAGCGGGGCCTGGGCGATGTGCAGCTTGTCATCTTCGACACCCATGGCGAAAGCATCGGCCGCGGCGGGCATCCGGCCGGGCTGACCGACCGGCTGGCCTATGTCAGCCCGCCCGCCACCCTGACCTTCGCGGCGGAGAACGGCATCCGCCTGAAGCAGGAGGTGAGCTTCCAGGGCGGTGACGGCTATCTGTACTTCATCACCCCCGCCTCCGCCCTGGCGGTCGTGACCCGCATCGCCGAATACCTGTGGGGAACGGAGAAGCCGCGGCTGGAGGATGATCCCTTCTATGCGGAGGCGGATTACATCCGGGAGGTCTTCACCACCATCAAGACCTTCCAGGTCGGGCTGGTGGAGGATCCGAATTACGGCGCCCTGCTGGCCGCCTTCGGCACCAACCTGCTGTATCCTTCCGGCAGCCGGGCGATCAAGCGGGTGGTGGAAGCGCCCGATGACGGGCCGGAGGAGGTGATGGCCGCCCGTTTCCGTGCCATCCCCCACAACGCGATCCTGCTTCAGATGGGCCTGGCCGCCAATGTCTTGTCCGGGGCGGGGGAGGCGATCGACCGCGATCCGGAGCATTTCCAGATGCTCTATCGCACTTCCCCCCGGTTCCGGCAGTTGATGGGCATGATCGAATACGGGGTGGCGGTGGCCAGCCCCGATGCCCTGCGCGCCTATATCGACAGCCTGGACCCGGCCCTGTGGCTGACCCTGGCCGACCGCAGCCGCGATCTGGCGGAAGCCGATGAGATGCGGCGGGTGGCGGGCCATCTGGAGGATGCGCCGACCCATACGCGGCTGATCAAGGTCTTCCGCCGCCTGTACCGGGATTTCGGCCTGCTACGGGACAACCTGGGCCGGGCGGGCGCCCTGCCGACCCTGGCCGGGCCCAACGCGGCGGGTGAGGCGTCGACCGCGCTCAGCCTGCTGCACGCGCTCAGGCTTGCCCTGCTGCATGAGGTGTTCAAGCTGTCCACCCACATCCCCCCCTTCTCCAGCCAGCACGCGGTCAGCCAGAAGCGCCTGATCGGCCGGGTGATGCACCTGGACGTGGCCTGGGCCATGGAACAGCTTGGCCGCATCTTCCCCGTCACCACGCCCAACGGCCATGACGGCGATTTCGGGGAGACAGCCACCTATGTCAGCGATGACAGCCAGAACTACAGCCAGGAAAATGACCGCATCTTCCGCCCCCTGGCCCATATGTACGAACTGATCCGCCGCAGCGGCAACGCCCTGACCCAGCGGATCGGGTTCTTCGGGTAGGGGCGGGATGCGGTATGGCTTGAACCCCCTTTCCCCCTGAGGGAGAGGGGGTCTTTGCTGTACCAATCCTACAATCCGATGACATTGCCTGCATGCCCTTGCAGGGGATGGACCGACCGGGGTAGTCCGGACGGGTTCCTTCCCTGTCGCCGGTTTGCCATGCGCCCCCTTCCCCGCCTTGTCCTGGCCGCCGCCCTGATAGCCGCCCTGGTCCCCGGCACCGGTCAGGCGGGCGGCACGCCGGTGGATCTGGTCAGCCTGGGGGCGGGGCGGTTCGATGTGGTGCGGAATTCGCCCCGCGATCAGGCGGCCGATCTACGGCTGGAATACCGCCCGGTCCT
>JBJOKR010000044.1:0-24898 GCA_046045995.1 Pseudomonadota bacterium
GCGGGCCGATCTGACCTCCACCAGCCCAATTTCCGCCACCGCGCGGGAGCAGATCAAGCTGGACCGCGCCCTGACGGTGGAGGATTTCTCGGTCAAGCTGCCCCAGCTGGCCGGCGGCGTGAACGCCACCTCGGCCGGCAGTGACGCCTATGGCGCCCAGACCCTGGACCTGCGCAATTTCGGCCAGAACCGCACCCTGGTTCTGATCAACGGCACCCGCGCCGTGCCCTTCAGCTTCCGCAACGCGGTGGATGTGAACGCCATCCCGGCCGCCCTGCTGAAGCGGGTGGATGTGCTGACCGGCGGTGCCGCCGCCGTCTATGGCGCCGATGCGGTGGCCGGTGTCGTCAACTTCATCATCGACACCAAGTTCGAGGGATATGAGGCCGGCACCACCTATGAACATGCGGAGGATGGCGGGTCCCAGTACGGCGGCTATGTCGCCGCTGGCGGCCGCATCGGCGACCGCGGCAATGTGGTGGCCTATCTGGATTATTCGAAGCGCACGGCGCTGCGGGCGGGCGACCGGGCCTTTGCCCTGGACCGGCCGGGACTGGTGCCCGCGGCGGGCGGCAATTTCACCGATGTGGCCAGCGGGCGCACCTTCGCCTTCACGGATGCGGGCACCTTCACCCTGACGCCGCAGACGTCCAACTTCACGCCGGAATACATCCTGATCCAGCCGATGGAGCGCTACAACGCCTCCACCTTCTTCGAATACGACCTGCTGGACAATGTGACCGCCTATGGCCGGGCCATGTACACCAATGTGCAGACCACCGGGTCAAGCCGGTCCGGGTCGCAGCCTGTGGCGGTGAATGAAGTGGTCGGCATCCGCCAGGACAACCGCTTCCTTCCGGCGGAGGCGCGCAACCTCCTGACCTTCGTCAACGGCGTGGCCCAGGTCCGGGTCAACCGCTCGCTGGGTGAGCTGGGGATCATCACCGCCGATACGGAGCGCAACACCTATCAGGGCCAGCTGGGCCTGAAGGGCGACATCACGCCGTCGATCGGCTGGGATGTCTATGCCCAGTTCGGCCGGACGGAGGAGGAGACGACCGTCAACGGCGATGCCATCCGCAACAATGCCGACGGCACCAGCCGCTTCGCCGGCATCGCCAATACGGTGGACATCTTCGGCCCCGGGGCCGACCTGACCGGCTTCGGCCAAAGCTTCCAGCGCGACATCCGGGAGCGGGAGCAGACGGTGGTGGCCGGCACCCTGTCCGGCACCAGTGCCGATGTGTTCGAGCTGCCGGCCGGGCCGGTCGGCTTTGCCGTCGGCTATGAGTACCGGGATGAAAAGGGCACCGTCACCCATGACGCCGCACTGGGCCTGGGCCTGTCCTACCGCCAGGGCGTGGAACTGCCGGTTCGCGGGGAGTTCGACACCAATGAACTGTATGGCGAGCTGCTGATCCCCCTGCTGAGCGGGATCGATTTCGTCAAGGAACTGAACCTGGAAGCAGCTTACCGCACGTCGGATTATTCCAACGCCGGCCGGTTCGACACGAACAAGATCGCCTCCACCTGGGTGGTGACCGATGATCTGCGCTTCCGCGGGTCGCGGCAGAAGGTGATCCGCGCCCCCAATATCGGGGAATTCGCGGCCCCCACCTCCTCCATCCCCTTCGCCAACCTAGTGACGGTGGCCCGCCTGAATCCGCGCTATGCCGGGGACCCCTGCGCGCTCGGCACCGGCAATGCCGAACAGTGCCGCCGCTTCAACGCGCCCGCCGCTGGCAGTTACAACTCCCGCGACGCGGCGAATCTGCGCGGCAATTACTTCTTCGGCGGCAATCCGGAGATCCGGCCGGAAAACGGCATCACCTACACGGTCGGCACGGTCCTGACGCCCGGCTTCCTGGACGGGTTCAGCGCCACCATCGACTGGTACCAGATCAAGCTGAAGGACGCCGTTGGCCAGATCCAACCGGTGGACGCGCTGACCAGCTGCTATATCACCAACCCGGTGGCGGATAATCCGCTCTGCGCCGCCGTCTCCCGCGATCCGCAGACCGGCTTCATCCTGAACGGGTTCCCCATCGACCGGAACCTGGGCGTGATCGAGCAGAAGGGCCTGGACATCAATGCCAGCTATACCCTGGACCTGCCCGAAGGTGCCTTTGGGGAGACGGTGACCCTGCAGTACCAGGGCAACATCGTCACCAAGTACACGATCCAGCGGAACGAGGTGCTGCAGCCCGTCGACTGCAAGGGAACCTATGGCTTCGCCTGCTCCTCCGACGCGGTGTCGCTGGTGGCGGCCGACTACCGCCACCGTGTCTCCCTCACCTGGGATGTGGGCATGGTCACGGCCCAGGTCGGCTGGCAGCGGATCGGCGATGTGCGGGACAGCGCGATCGGCAGCACCGACCGGATCGATGCCCAGAACTATTTCGACATCGCCGTGTCGGTGGAACCGATGGAAGGCCTGACGTTCAATGTCGGCGTGGACAACGCCTTCAAGAACGAACCGCCGACCCCGACCAATGCCGGCACCTTCAACACCTATCCCGACACCTACAACGTGATCGGGCGTACCATCGGCGTCTCGGCCACGCTGCGCTACTGATCCGGCGCAAGTGCGGCGGCGGCCGAGGGGGCGGGGGACCCGGAACCATCCGGGCCCCCCTCCCCGTCCCTCCCTCCCCTGTCAGGGTGGTGGCGGGCGGCGGGGGCGACGATAAAGGCGGCGGGCCAGAAGGGGGCATCCGGGATGGGGTTGCAGTTCACCGGGCTCGATTGGGCCATCCTTGTCGGCTACATCGTCCTTCTGGCCCTGGCCGGGTTCCTATCCACCAGCCTGCGCCTGCGCAGCTCCGCCGATTACTTCCTGGCGGGGCAGCAGGTGCCGATCTGGTTGGTGGCCGTTTCCGTCCTCTCCACCACCCAATCGGCGGCCACCTTCCTGGGCGCCCCGGATTACGGCTACCGGGGGGATTACACCTATCTGGCCAGCTATCTGGGCTGTCTGGTCGCAGCCTTCATCGTCGCCCGGGTGCTCATGCCGCGCTTCTACGCGGTGCAGGCCGCGACGGTCTATGAATTGTTACGGCATCGATACGATGCCCGGGCCATGCGCGCCGCAGGCGGCATGTACCTGATCGGCCGGCTGTTCGCCAGCGGGGCGCGGCTGTACCTTGCCTCCATCGCCGTGTCCATGATCGTGTTCCTGGACATCCAGCCGCAAAGCATCATCCTCTCCTCCCTGCTGCTGGTGGTGTTCGGAATCGCCTTCACCTTCATCGGCGGGCTGCGGGCGGTGATCTGGAGCGATCTGATCCAGGTGGTGATCTATGTCGGTGCTGCCCTGACCGTGCTGATCTTCCTTTGGACCCTGATCCCCATGTCCACTGGCGACATGATCGCGGCCCTAGCGGAGACACCGACGGGGGAGGATAAGCTGCGGCTGTTCAATCTCTCCCTCAACCTGGTGGAACCGTTCACCCTGGTCTCCATCCTCACCGGCTTCGCCCTGCTGAATGTGGGGAATTTCGGCCTGGACCAGGATACGACCCAGCGGCTGCTGTCCTGCCGCACCCCGGGGGAAGGCAGTCGGGCGCTTTATGTCTCCGTCCTTGCGGCGGTGCCGGTCGTCTTCATCTTCATCGCCATCGGATCGCTGCTGCACCTGTTCTACGACCGCCCGGACCTGATGGCCCGGGTCACCGGGACGGTTACCACCACCTTCGAGGGGGAGCGGATCACCATCTTCATGCATTTCATCCTGAGCCAGGTTCCCCCGGGGTTGCGCGGCTTCATCACCGTCGGGGTGATTGCGGCGGCAGCGGTGAATTCGGGCCTGATCTCCATGTCCTCCGTCCTGATCCAGGATTTCTACCGGCCCTGGCAGGAACGGCGGGGACATGCGATGGCGGAAAAGCACTATGTCCGCGCAGGGCAGGCCAGCATGGTGGTGCTGGGCGCCCTGCTCTTCGCCATGTCGATCCTGTGCTATTACTGGCAGCAGTACAGCGATGCCCCCCTGCTGGAATTCGTGCTGGGGGTGATGACCTTTGCCTATGCCGGCCTGCTGGGTGTGTATTTCGCCGCCGTCTTCACCAACCGCGGCAGCTCCACCTCCGTCATCTGGGCACTGGCGGCGGGGTTCGTGACCATCGCCCTGCAACAGGATTATGTGGTGGACGTGCTGGGCCTGCCACCCGCCTGGAAGGAAATGGCCTTTCCCTGGCAGCTCTGCGTTGGAATCGCCATCGCCTTCCTGACCTGCATCGCGGTCGGGCCCAAGGCGCGGACGGCAACATAAGCTCTGTTAAACACCAAGGGCGCCAAGATCACCAAGGGGTCGCAGCGTGTGCCCAGCCCCCCGCCCCGCTGGTAATCGCTTCTACGCCAAGGGGCGCGAGGTGCAGCCGGACTCCTTGGTGTCCTTGGTGTCCAACCCTTCACCAGCCCCCTGCCCTGTGCAACGTTGCACAGGGCTTCGGATCATTCGGCAAGCAAGGTATCCAGGGTGGCACGGAGCTGGCGCAGGCGGGACTTTTGCGCCTCATCCAGGGCGGTGGCGCGGATCTCGCCGGACTGAAGCTCCTGCTCCATCCGGCTGAGCGTGGATAGGAACCGCTTGATCGGCGCCTGCGCTTCCCCCTCCCCCGCCCGGCGGGTGGATTTCGGCTTGCGCGCGCCGCGCAGGGCGGCCACGGATTTGCCCCGCCGCAGCAGGTCCATCAGGTGATCCCGCTCCTCCGCCCCCTCCGCCAGGGCGATCTCCACTAGGGCCGACCGGGGAACGTGCAATGTTGCACATTCGTCCAGGATAGGTCGTGGCAGCTCCAGCACCTTCAGGATCCGGTTCACTGCCGTCCGGCTCCAGCCGATCGCGGCGGCGGCGGCGTCCTGGGTATAGCCGTGCGTTTCGATCAGGCGGCCGATGCCCCGCGCCTCCTCCTCCGGTGTCAGATCGACCCGCTGAAGGTTCTCGACCAGTGCTATCTCATCCACATCGCCGCGCACCAGGATGGCCGGGATCTGCCCTGCCCCGTTCAGGCGCATGGCGCGCCAGCGCCGCTCCCCGGCCACAATCTCATAACCGGCATCCGGTGCCGCTGCCCGGCGCACCAGGATCGGCTGCAACAGGCCCTGGCGCTGGATGCTGTGGGCCAGCTCCGTCAGGGCCGTGTCGTCGAAATGTCGGCGCGGCTGATCGGGCCGCGGGCGGATGCTCTCCAGGTCCAGCATGACAAGCTGGGGCGCATCCGTCCGCCATAGGGACGGATCCTCCTCCGCCGCGGCCGACATGGCGCGGGAGAACTGGTCAGTCTTGCGCAGCTTCATCGGCGATCTCCTGGGCGATGCGGCGATAGGCCTGGACCGGATGCTCGGCCCCCAGGGCATCAACCGCGATGACACCGTTATAGGCGGCCTGGTTCAGGCCCGTGCTGTTGCGGATCGGTTCATAGACCCGGCCCAGATCCGCCGACCCGTCGAACTGGGCCCGCAGATCGGCCAAAACCTCCCGATCCACCGTCTGCCGGTCCACGTGGAAGGTGGGGATCACGCCCAGAACCCGCAGCCCATGGTTGGTGAAACGCCGCACCCGGCCGATGGTCTTCAGCAACAGCGGAATGCCCAGCATGTCGACCGGCCGGGTAGCCACGGGGATGATGACATAATCGGCCGCGTTCAGGGCGTTCACCGTCATCGATCCCAGGTTCGGCGGGGTATCCACCAGGATGAAATCATAATCGCGGCGGATCGGGTCCAGCGCCGCCTTCAGCCGCGTCTCCCGCCCCACCAGACCGGCCGCGGCATCGAATTCCGCCAGTGAGATGCCCGAAGGCAGGATGTCGAAACCCGACAGCTTGATGATCGTATCGGACAGGGGCCGGTCATCGATCAGCACGGCGTGCAGCGTGGCCCCGGACCGCTCCAACCCGATGATGTCGCAGCCGACCATGGCGGTGGCCGATGCCTGGGGATCGGCGTCAACCAGCAACACGCGGAAACCGATCCCGGCCAGGCAGGCGGACAGGTTGACGGCCGTGGCCGATTTGCCTACCCCGCCCTTCTGGTTGGAACAGGCGATCACCTTGGCGGCCATGTTGGTGCCGCCGGCCAGGAACCGGGCCACCTGGGGCGGGATCGCTTCCTTCCCGCTTTCCCACCGGGAAATCCGCGCCTTGTCATAGGATCGGGCAAAGCGCTGGTTCAGCAGGGCGGCAAGTTGATCCTGCGTCAACTCCCGCTTCCGCCGGTAGGATTTTAGAATGTCGCCGTTCATGCTGCGATGGATCCCGTGCGGGGCAAGCCAGAGAACGGAAGTGTGGAAGGGCAGGGCGATTCTGTCAACGCGGTTGACGTGGATCCGTCAACCACCCTGCCCTGGGTCCTTCCCGGCCCGACAACCGGACCCGGCCTTGCCGACCGATCATTCATGAACCCAGCGCACCGGTGTCAGGACCGCGGCGACACGGCCGGGATGTCGCCAACATGCCATGGACGAATAGGCATATTACTGATACTGTGAAATTGATGTAAGTACCCGCCTTGGGCCGACCCACCCCATCCCCGGACGGGGACACCGCAGGCGGGTCGAGCCGGCGGATTCCCAAATGGAAGAGGGAGGGGGCGATGCGTCTGGCGGCGGATGAATGGACCCTGAAGCATCTGCAGGCACACCTTCAGGCTGCCGTGGATCTGGAGTTCTGGACAATCCCCTTCTATATGTCGACCATGTATTCGGTCGTCGACCGGACGTCCGGCGCGGTGCAGTTGATCCAGACGATTGTGAACCAGGAAATGCTGCATGTGCAGCTGGCCGCCAACATCGCCAATTCCTTTGGCCTGTCGCCTGATTTCAAGGTTCCGGTCTATGAGGGGACGAAGATCCCCCACCTGGATTTCGCCCTGGACAATCCCGATCCACGGCCCCACTTCAAACCCCACAGCGCCGAGATCGGGCCGCTGGACGAGCGGCGCATCAACGCCATGTGCCTGATCGAATATCCCGAATGGAAGACCGGGCACCAGCCGGACCTGCGCGATACGGTCAGCGAGTATGGCAGCATCGGCGAGTTCTATGACGCGATCCAGTATGGCGCGACCCTGCTGAAGGCCCACATCCGCGGCGGCGTCAACCAAGTGGACCATTTCGCCCCCTTCTACAATGCCATGCCGCAACTGACCGTGACCGACAGCGGGGCGGCAGGCCTGAACCAGGTGATCCTTCTGATCAACACCATCCGGGAGCAGGGGGAAGGGGCGGCGAAGAAGTATCCGGAGTTGCCGGCCCATTACCAGAACACCGCCGATGATGGCAGCCCGTCCCTGCCGCACTTCACCAAGTTCAAGCAGATCCGTGATGCCGGCCCCATGCCGCTGACCTATCCGCTGAAGGATCCGGGGAGCTGGACCGGGCGGGACCACGTGATCCAGGACGGCCTGGTGGACACATTCACCCGGTTCCGGGCTGCGCTGGCGGAACTGTTCGCCGGGCGGAACCCGCCGGATTTCGTGCCCCTGATGATCTCTGTCGGGGCGGGGATCCAGAACTGCTGGAAGAACGGCGTGCCGCCCCGGTTCGGCTGAACCCGGCGCCGGCCCCCCCGGCCCCTTCCGCATGACCGCACACCAGCCCCAGGATTTCAGGAGGCGATATGTCGACCCGGACCGTCTTCCGCGTTCACCCCACCGTCAACTTCGCCCGCTTCGGCACCAGTGAGGATTTCTACCTGTCGCCGGAGACAAGCGCCGGCATGGACCTGCCGGGCACACGCACCACCGGCGGCCTTCCCGTCAAGGCCGGGACGGAAGCCACCTTCATCGACCGCGGCGACCTGCGTGACGGGGACGGGCGGCTGAAGCGCCAGGCGGCGCGGTTCCGGCTGTACGCCTATGACCTGGACAGGCCAGACCGCTATCCGAACGGCAGCGGGACGGAGATCGTGGCCGGTACCCGCCTGGCCGACGGGCGCACGGTGGAGCGGATCGTCTGGACTGTCCACCTGGCCAACAAGAAGGCCAACAATTACAACATCGTCAGCTCCATGGGTGTTCAGGCCTTCGCCGACGGCCAGGTGCCGCAGCTCCGCAACCCGCAGGCCTATGGCACGCCGGATTCGCCCTCCCGCCTGAAGGCGCTGGTGATCGACCCGGGCCCGCGCGCGATCATCGGCACGCGAGGCGTGGAGGGGGAGGGGCCGGTGCGGTTCAACGCCGAGACCACCGCCGCCTGTTCCGATGGAAAGGGCGGGGTAACGCCGCTGCCGGCCTATCCCATGACCTTCCCGTCCGGCCAGCTGTACCAGCCGACCGGCCCGCTGGACACGCTGGGGGAGCTGCGCACCGATGAGAAGGGGCGGCTGCTGGTCCTGGCGGCCCATGGCCGCACCGCCGCCCAGATCGACGAATACGGTGTGCCGGTGCAATTGGTGGGCGACACCAACAATGCCGGCTGGTTCGACGATGCCGCCGACGGCCCCGTTTCCGCCACCCTGGTCTTCACCGATGGCACGACGGAGGAGGCGTTCGCCGCCTGGGTCGTCTGCTGCGATCCCGGTTATGCGCCGCAGATCCGCAACGTCGTTTCCGTCTGGGATGATGTCTATGACACCTGGGTGCGGGAGCTGGGCCTGCAACCGGATCTGTGCGATCCGGCGACGGGCGCATTCCAGCCGGGCTACCGGCCGGGGTTCGAGCAGCATATCCGCCCGATCTTCCGCGCCGCCGCCCTGCAACGCTGGACCGTGAACCTGCCGCCCATCGCCCAGGCCGCCCACGCGGCCGTGGACAGCATCGGCCCGGGGGATAATCCCGACCGCACCATCATGGCCGGCCTGACCTTCATCCGGAACCCCAACGCCAATCCGGCGGAATCCGGGGTGGGCGTGCCGCTGATGCCCCTGTCCCTGGGCGATGCGGGCATGCCCTTCCTGACGGTCACCCGGACCCAGTACTTCTTCCTGGAGCAGTGGAGCCGCCACCTGTTCCGGACAACCGGCGGCGATGCCCCCCTGGGCCCGGGGGAGGCGCTGGACATGGCGTCCCTGAGCAATTGCCTGGGCGGGCGCTATGTTCCGGGGATCGAGGTCAGTTTCACCATCCGCCAGCCGGACATCTACATCCAGGACTGGCGGGAGACGGGGGCCGGCCCCTTCCGCATCAAGCCCAAGCTGCTGGATTACACGACCGCCAAGGCGGGGACCCCGTTCCTGTCCGGCGGCTGGATCCCGCTGCGTGACGACCGGCAAGGGCTGGAGCCGGGGGACCTGGCCAAGTTCATGGCCGTGCCCTGGCAGACGGACTACAATTCCTGCTCCATCCACCAGACCAGCATCAATACGGCCGGGGCCAATGCCGCGACCGGCAACCCGCTGACGCTTTACTGGTCCTGGCCGGCCCAGCGTCCCGATGCGGTCCATGTCGCCGATGACGTGGTGGACAATGTGCTGGCGGCCCAGAAATGGTCCATCCGCGGGCCCGGTACCTTCGCCATCAACCCGAGGAGCGCCAGCACCTTCCAGGATCCGCTGGACGCGGTGGAGAAGTGGGATCGCATCGGCATCATCCTGCAGGGCACCGCCATCGACGGCACCACCTCCCCCGACTATTACCTGGAGGTGGAGAGCCGGCTGGAGGGGCCGGGCGATCCGGACTCCCCGGTCCTGCCCTGGCCTTTCAGCGCCAATCCCAGCCCGCCGGCGCCCCAGCCCCGGCCCCACGGTACCGGACATCGGCGCGGCCGGTGATCGGCAACCGCTATGATATCGTCATCCTGGGCGGCGGCCCGGCCGGGCTTGCCACCGCCATCGCCGTGCGCCGCCGGATCCGCGCCACGGTGCTGGTGGCGGAAGCGGGGCCCGCCGACCGGGAGCGGGTGGGGGAAAGTGCCGCCCCCGCCCTGCTGGTACCGCTGGGCCAACTGGGCCTGACCGGGCGGTTCCAGGCGGATGGCCATGTCCCCTGTCCGGGCACGGCCTCCCTTTGGGGCCGCGACAGGGTGGGCTACAATGATTCCCTGTACGATCCCATGGGCCCGTCCTGGCGGCTGGACCGGCGGCGGTTCGACGCCATGCTGGCCGATGCCGCGCGGGAGGCGGGGGCGGAGGTGGTGTTCGACACACCCTTCCACGGCGCCGATCCCGTTTCCGGCCAAGATGCGAGCCCCGGTACGGACAAGCGCGGATACCGCCTGACCCTGGGCCGGTCGCGCCGAACGGTGACGGCGGATCTGGTGGTGGACGCGACCGGGTTCCAGGCCCGCTTCGCCCGCGGGCGCGGGGCAAGGCGGCTGGTGGACGATGCCTTTTTCGCCCTGGTGCGCTTCGCCCGCCTGCGGTCCGGCACCATGCCTTGGCAGACCCTGCTGGAGGCCGCGGCCGACGGCTGGTGGTATGCCGCCCGCCTGCCAGGGGAGCGGGTGGTCGTCATGCTGGCCGCGGACCGGGCGGGCATCCGCCGCGTGTCCGATGACCGGGGCTGGGCGTCGGGGCTGGCGGACACGCGGCTGATCGGTGGGCATCTGGGGAACGCGGTGCTGGACCCGGCCGGGCCGCCGCTGCTGTTACCGGTGCATTCCGGTCGGCTGGACCGCCCGGGCGGGTTGGACTGGCTGGCCGTGGGGGACGCGGCCGCCGGCTTCGACCCCATCGCCGCCCAGGGCCTTTACAAGGCACTGACCGACGGTGTCGCCGCCGGCCCTGTTATGGCGGCCATGCTGTCCGGTGCCGCGGAGACGGGGGAGGGGGCGCGGGCCCATGCCATCGCCACCCGCCACGCCGATTATGCCGCCACCCGGACCCACCTTTACAGGCTGGAGAGACGGTGGCCCGGCAGTTCCTTCTGGCGACGGCGGGCCGGGATCCAGCTTGCCGACACCCCATCCAACCCCCAGCCTGGACAGGAGATTCCCGCATGAACGCCGACCCCTCCCCCTGCAACCGCCGCTTCGACCGCCCGGACCGCAGCCGACTGGGCCGCAGCCGACTGGGCATGGTCGCCGCAGCCGCAGCCGCCACACTGACCGGGATCATCGCCCTGCTGACCGGGGCGACCGGCGTGCTGGCGCAGACGGCGCCGGATTATTCCGGCTTCACGGTCGCGCGGTTCCTGCCCTTCGTCGATCCGGGCCAGGGGACGCAGGCCTTCACCAATCCGGTAGCGCTGACCTTCCAGGTGCAGACCACGGGGATGCAGAGCCCGGTCACGGGCACCTTCACGGTGACCATGGATACCGGCTCCACCGGGGTCATCATCTCGGCCGCCGACCTTCCCGGCTATACGGTGGAGGAAGGGGCGCAGTACCCCCAGGGGTGGGAGTTCCTGTCCAGCAGCAAGCTGCTGTGGGTCGGCCGCTGGGTGCCGCGGAACCTGGTCTTCCTGGATGCCCAGGGGGCACCTCTGGCGACAGCGACCGTGCCGGTCCTGGCGGTGGAGCAGCAATACACCTGCCCCGGCTACAGCGAGACCGCGAACCTGCCCATCTGTGCGGCACCGACCGCCACGGTGCAGATGCCGACCGGCATCCGCTACATGGGTGTGGGCTTCGGGCGGGAGCATGACGGGCAGCCCCAAGGGACCCCGGACAAGAACCCCCTGCTGAACATCACCGCCATCGACGGCCAGCCGGTCGCGCCAGGCACCATCCGATCCGGCTATATCGTGACGCCGGCGGGCGTGCATGTGGGCCTGACCCCGGCGATCACCAACGGCTTCACCTATGCGAAGCTGACCAGGCGCAGCCTGGGCCCGGACGGGAAGCCTGCGTCCAACGATCCACGCGACTGGCCCCAGGCGACCATGGCCGTGTCGGTCAACGGGGCGCCCATCCAGGCCGGCAGCATCCTGATCGATACCGGCATCCCGCAGATGTATCTGACCGTTTCCGACCCGCAGTCCCTGAACACGGTTCTGCAACCCAACCCCAGTGAGAAGGGCAAGGAGGTCCCGGCCCTGCCGACGGGGGCGGAGGTCAAGGTCACCATCCCCGCCACCGGCACGCCCGCTGCCACCTACAGCTTCACCGTCGGCAACGCGGCCGACACGCTCCAGCCGTCCCTGGTCATCGTCACCAGTGCGGGCACCCCCGCCTTCGTCAACACCGGTCGCCACTTCCTGCGCGGGTTCGAGATGCTGTACGACGCCGATGGCGGCTGGGTCGGCTTCCGCCCGGTGGGATCGGCGGCCACCCCCGGCTGACAGGGGCAAGGGGGCGGGGCACCCGGGGCAGTCCACGCCTTGCCAACGGTCCGTCCCACCGACCGCTGATATGGCCGCACCTGGCTGGTCAGAAGCGCAGGGCGGCCGACAGGCGGGCCCGGTGTTCGGTCGTATCGCCGAAGCGGTGGGTGTAACCGGCGGCGAGGGTGGCGGAGGAGCCGAAGTCGAGGGAGAGGGTTGGTGCCACCTCCACCCGATCACGGTCCCCGTCCGCCACACGGGCAAGGATCGGGCGGGCGGTGTTGTCCACCAGTCGGCCGATGACCGCTGTCTCCGGCGCTTCCAGCAGGCGTTCATAGCTGACCGCCAGTTGGGGGCGCAGGCGGATGCCCTGGGCCAGGTCCAGCACGTCGGGCGCCACCTCCAGCCGGGCGGCCAGGCTCCACCCGTCGCGGCCCAGATTATCGAAGGCCATTTCCAGCCCTGCCCCATCACGCTCCGTGAAGGCTTCCACCTCCGTCGTGGTCCAGGCAGCGCCCAGGGCCGGCGTCACGGTCAGACCGGCAAGACGCAGCCGGTAACCGCCCCCGATCTCCAGCCGGTGCGCCTCCCCTTGGCTGTCGGCCTGCAGGGTCAGCGTGGGAATGCCGCCCGGGCGGGTGGCCTTGTCCACATCGAACCAGGCAGCGGCCACGGTGGCGGTCAGGAACCAGTCGGCGAAGCGGCGCTCCCCGGCCGCGGTCGCCAGCACACCGGTCAGATCGAAGCCGCCGCCCGCATCGAACCCCATGCGCCCGTCCAGCGCACCGACCCCCACCGCCAGGCGCCAGCCCTCCCCGTCCCCATAGGCCAGGCCGCCAGCCCCCCCGGTCAGGGTCGCCGTGCCATCGGGGTGCCCGCGTCGGGACCAGCCACCCGCTGCGAACAGGCCGATGCCTGCTTCCGGTGCCTGGGCCAGTCCGTCCCGGCCCAAGTCGGCGGCCATGCCCGCGGCCAGCACCCCGGCATCGGCCATGCGCGCCACCCGGCGGTTGGCCCCGCCGTCCAACTGGTCCAACAGGGTGGCGTAGTACCGTGCCTCCATTTCCTGGGCGCGGGTGGTCAGGTGCAGGCCGTCGAAGAACAGGTACTGGTTCTGAACCGCCGGATCGGCGGAGCACACGATTTCCGTCACCGGGTCGATGCAGGCCCGGTCGATGACCCGGAACCCCAGCTCCGCCGCATGGGCGCGGATATGGCTGAACAGGCTGTTCAGCTTCACGGTGACGATCGTGGCTTCCGCCGGTGCGGCCGCGGCCACCCGCCCCAGTTCCGCCGCCAGGGCTTGGCGGGCGGCGGCGGTGGCCCCGTCCAGGGCGGCGCGCAGGATAGGGCGTTGGTCCGCGGGCACCCCTACCGTCAGGGCGGGGGCCTGCGACACATCCGGCATGTCCCAGACCAGGACCATGCGGGCCCCGGCCGCGGCCAGACGGCGCGCCGCCTCCCCCAGGTTGGCGGCGGACTGGCGGCCGGCGGCGGTGATGTCGGTGCCGTCGATCATGGCCTTGAACAGGTCGTTTGGCCCGGCCTCCACCACATACAGGGCATCGGGGCCCGGCCGGATCAGGCGGTCGCGCACCGCCTGTTCGAACCCGGCCACCTGGGACAGCACACCCACCGGCAGGTCGTATTCCGCATCCTCCCGCCCGGTGGTGGCGCCGCTATGGGCGAAGTTGACCGCCGGGCCGAAGGGCGGGCCCGCATTCACGGGCCGGATGGACGGGACCAGGTATTCGACCCAGACCGGGCCGTTGCTATCCCGCTGCCAGCCGTCACGGCTGTAGTAGGGACTGCCCGCCGGGGGCGCCAGGCCGGGCAGCAGGTACAGGTTCCCCATCTCTATGGCGCTGTCCCCGAAGGCATAGATGCCGGAAGGCGGTGACGCGGCGGCGGCGGGGAACGGCAGGGCGGCGGTGAGGGCGGCCAGCACGATCTGGGCGGCAGCGGTGCCGGGGCGGCGGGGGAAACGGGCATGCATGGTGGTATCGATCGACCTGATGAACGAAAGGTGGGGGCGGCGGACAAGACGGCCGTGATCCGACGGGGAATCCCGGCCTGTCCGGACCCCTTCCTGGACCGGCCGGGACGGTGCGTCGTCCTGTCCTGTAGGCCAGAACGTCCTTTTTGACGCTGAAACCGCCCTGGGCTACACACGCCGGTGGCAGGGATGGCGTGGGCATGGCCGTGGATCAGGTGCTGGTTCCTGGATTGTTGACGGCGGGGGCCGCGCAGGCCTTCTTCCTGGCCGTGTTGCTGGTCGGCGCCCGCCAACGGCGGACGCCGGCAGCCGTCTGGCTGGCGCTGGCCCTGGCGGCCTTCGGACTGAACCTGACCGGTGACCTGCTGGAGGTGGCGGGGGCGATGGATGCCTTGCCCGCCCTTCTGCTGGTGCAGGTGGTGCCCCTGGCCGTGATCGGCCCGGCCATGCGCCTGCATGTGGCGGCCCTGCTGGCGGGCCCACCAACCGCGTCACCACTAACCGCCCCACCACTAACCGCCTCCCCGCCAACCGTCCCCCCGGCAGCAATTCTCCGAGCCGGGCAGGGGACCCGGCGGCGGCATCTGGCCGTGCCGGTGGTGGTGGTCCTGCTGCTGCTGCCCTGGGCCCTGGTACCCGGTGCCGGAACCGATCCGGCCGTGGTCGGGGATGGGGATCCGAATGCCCTTTCCGTCGTCGCGGTCGTCGGGGTCTTCGGCGCCCTGCTTCTGACCTTGGGGCATCAGGCCGCCTGCCTGGCCGGGGCGACACGGGATCTGGCCCGGGCCCGCGGCGGGGCCGCGGACGGGCGGCTGGCCTGGGTGGAGCTGCTGCTGCGTGTTCTGCTCACCCTCTGGCTGCTCTACGCCCTGACCCTGGTGACGGGCATGGTCCCGGGGCTGGAAGGGGTGGCCGGGGTGGTCGGCCATGGGGCGACCCTTGCCTATACCCTGACCATCTATGGCCTGGGCGCGCTGGCCCTGCTACGGCCGGGCACCTTCCTGCCCACACCTGCCGCGGCCCTGGCGTCCGTGGCCGCCCCGCTTGACCGTTACCGCCGCTCCGCGCTGACGCAAGCGGATGTGCAGCGCCTCCTGACCAAGCTGGACGGGGTGATGCGCCGCGACCGGCTGTGGCAGGACCCGGCCCTGACCCTGGGGCGTCTGGCCCAGGCGATCGGTACCAGCCCCAATGACACCAGCCAGGCCATCAACCAGGGCAGCGGCGGCAGCTTCTTCGACTATGTCAACCGCCTGCGGGTGGAGGAGGCGCAGGCCCTTCTGGCAGAACCGGGGGAGCGGACGATCCTGGATATCGCCATGGCCGTGGGCTTCAATTCCAAATCCGCCTTCAACACCGCCTTCAAGGCCCGCACCGGGATGACCCCTTCGGCTTGGCGGGCAGCGGCGCGCCAGGGCGCGGGGGAGGTTGGGCCGGCAGGCGACATGGGCTCCCCCACACCCCGTGTGGGCATTGATGCAGAAAATTGACCACCTCATGCGGGGGTGGGCACGCACCCCTGTTTGCCAGTCCGCACGCAGTTATGATACATTATAACCTGACCCCCATACGGAAGATTCCCCATGCCCGTGCGCCCGCCCCGTCTGCCCGTCACAGTCCTGTCCGGCTTCCTTGGTGCCGGGAAGACGACGCTGCTGAACCATGTCCTGGCCAACCGGCAGGGGCTGCGGGTGGCCGTGATCGTCAATGACATGAGTGAGGTGAACATCGACGGCGCCCTGGTGCGCGACGGGGGGGCGAACCTGTCGCGGACGGAGGAGCGGCTGGTGGAAATGAGCAATGGCTGCATCTGCTGCACCCTGCGCGACGACCTGCTGCGCGAGGTGCGGACCCTGGCGGAGCAAGGACGCTTCGATTACCTGCTGATCGAAAGTACGGGCATTTCCGAACCCATGCCGGTGGCGGCCACCTTTTCCTTCCGGGATGGGGAAGGGGAGAGCCTGATGGATGTGGCGCGGCTGGACACCATGGTCACCGTCGTGGACGCGCTGAACTTCCCCCAGGATTTCAACAGCATCGACCGGCTGGACGAGCGGGGTGAATCCCTGGGGACCGATGATGTCCGCAGTGTCGCCGGCCTGCTGGCGGAGCAGGTGGAATTCGCCAATGTCATCGTCGTCAACAAGGCCGATCTGGTGGATGACGACCGGCTGGGCCGGGTGGTGGCCGCCCTGCGCGCCCTGAACCCGGAGGCGGAGATCATCAGCGCCACCCGCAGCAAGGTGCCCCTGGACCGCATCTTCAACACCGGCCTGTTCGATTTCGAGAAGGCGGAGCAGGCCCCCGGCTGGGCCAGGGAAATGGCCGGCGAACACACCCCGGAGACGGAGGAATACGGCATTTCCAGCTTCGTCTGGACGGCATGGAAGCCCTTCCATCCCTTGCGGCTGGCCACCTTCATGGCGGACCCGCCGCCGGGCCTTCTGCGCTGCAAGGGCTATGTCTGGCTGCCCACCCGGATGGAGCATCTGCTGCTGCTGTCCGGGGCCGGGCCGGTGATGGAGCTGGAACCGCTGGGCATGTGGTGGGTGGTGGTGCCGCAGGAGCGCTGGCCGACGGACCCGGAGCAGCGGCGGGAGATCAAGTCCCGCTGGCGGTCCCCCTATGGCGACCGGCGGCAGGAGATCGTGCTGATCGGCCAGGACCTGGACCGCGCAGCCCTGGAGCGGCGACTGGAATCCTGCTTGCTGACAGAGGCGGAGATGGCGGGCGGTGTCGGTGCCTGGGCCCGCCTGTCCGACCCCCTGCCGGGCAAGGTACGCAGCACCCTCCCGGCCTGATCCCCGGAGCAGATGTCCGAATACAACGGCATTTCTTTTCAAATCCTGTCGATCAACCCGCCGCCGTATCTGAAATATTGCCGGCTCCCCGCACACCCGATCCAGCAGGGGCAGTGTGCCCAGTCAATGATGCGGTGACCCACCGAACCCCCGATTCATGTGCTGTGTCGGATTATTCTACCAATTAGGGAGATTTTCATCGCGGGACTATTCCTTGTGGCGTACCTACTCGGTATCGGCCTTGCCAGTTTGCGCATCGCCCATATTTCAAGCCCCGATCAACCATCAGACCAGCGCCAAGGATCGATGATGCTCGGGTTCATCCGGAATGCGGCTCTCCGCACCAGCAGGCAAAACCACCGTTTCGACCAGATGGTGGAGGATATGCCGACGGCCGTCATGCTGTGCGAGTTGAAGGGGTTCCGGATCACCTACATGAACGCGGCCACCCGCCGCATGCTGAAATCCATCGAGCATGTGCTGCCGCTGGCGGCCGACCGCATGCTGGGGCAGAGCATCGACATCTTCCACAAGGTTCCGTCCCACCAGCACCGCCTGCTGTCCGACCCGCGCAACCTGCCCCACCGGGCCCGGATCACCATCGGGGACCAGGTGCTGGACCTGCTGATCACGGCGGTGATGGACAATGGCCGCTATGACTGCGCCATGCTGACCTGGGAGGTGGTGACCGACCGCGTCCGGGTGGAGGCGGAGCAGAAGAAGCTGCTGACCATCCTGAACGACATGCCCGTGGCGGTGATGCTGGCCGATCCGGGAACGGGCGTGATCACCTTCATGAACAAGACCTCGCAGGCGACGCTGAAGACCCTGGAACATCTGCTGCCCGTGCCGGTGGACGGGATGGTCGGCACCTCCATCGACATCTTCCACAAGAACCCGGCCCACCAGCGCGGCATCATCGGCAATCCCGACCGCCTGCCCTGGACCACCAAGATCCGCCTGGGGGAGGAGACACTGGACCTGCGGATCAGTGCCATCCGGGACGATGCCGGCCGGTATGTGGGCCCGCTGCTGACCTGGTCGGTGGCCACGTCCCGTGTGAAGCTGGCCAATGATTTCGACCGGCATGTGAAGGGCATCGTCGGCCGGCTGGGGGCCCAGGCAGCCGGGCTGACCGGCACCGCTACCACCATGACCGGCGCCGCGGATGAAACCAACAGCCAGATCTCCATGGTGGCCGCCGCGGCGGAGGAGTTGAGCCGGTCGGTGCAGGAGATCGCCCAGCAGATCACCCAATCGGCCAGTTTGAGCCGCGATGCCGTTGCCCGGGCCGAAGCCTCCAACCAGCAGGTGGCCGGCCTGTCGGAAGCGGCCCGCCGGATCGGGGAAGTGGTGGGCCTGATCCAGTCCATCGCCGGGCAGACCAATCTTCTGGCCTTGAACGCAACCATCGAGGCGGCCCGCGCCGGGGAGGCGGGCAAGGGTTTTGCCGTGGTGGCGGGGGAAGTGAAGACCCTGGCCGCCCAGACCGCCCGCGCGACGGAGGAGATCGCCCAGCAGGTCACGGCCATCCAGGCCGCAACCGCCCAGGCGGTGGAAGCCATCGGCAGTATCGGTGCCAGCATCCGCACCATGGACGGGGTGACCACGGCCATCGCCTCCGCCGTGGAGGAACAGACCGCCGCCACGGGGGAGGTTTCCACCACTATCCAGCGGGTCACCGCCTCCGCCGCGGCGACCCGCAACAGCTCCCTGGACGTGGAGCGCAGCGCCACCGAGCTGGGCACCCTGGCCCGCACCCTGGCCGACCAGGTGGACGGCTTCCTGGTGGAGGTGCGGAAACTGTGATCCCAGCGTCCGAAGGACCTTCCCGTACCGCCGACCCGAAACCCTAGGCCGCCCGTCGCGGGGCCTGGTGGTTGGCCATGGTCACCAGCAGTTTGCGCATCTTGGCCAGGTGCCCGGTGTCCAGCGGGAACTGGAGGACGCATCGCCCCCCCTGGATGGCGGCGATGCGGGCCCGGAAGCCGCGGCCCAGTCCATCAATGTCGATGGTGATCATCTCCCCCGCCGGGACAGTGAGTTCAGTCGACAGCACGGCATGGGCCGATGACAGTTCCATCACCCGGACAGACCAGGTGCGGGTGCCACTGGTCACCTGGGCAGGGGTGTCGACGGTGTGCGTGCTGAAGGAATCATCGTCGGCGCTGGTATCCCGGATGGCGCCCAGGAAGGTCTCCACCTCCCGGCTCAACAGGTCACACTCGGACTTGAGGGCTTCACCGACGTGGGTGATCCCGGCAGCCCCGTCCTGGACGACGCCCGCCTGTCCCTTGATCCGCTCCACACTGCCTTTGACCGTTCCGGCACTGCCGGCCACGTGGTCGATGCTGCGCACCATGTCCTGCAGGGTCACATCCTGCTCCTGCGCGGCGGAGACGACGCCGGAGATGAATCCGTTGATCTCTCCGATCAGGTCGGTGATCAGGTGGATCGCCTCCGCCGTGGACCGGGACACCTCCGCCACCCGGGCGATCTTGTCCGTGATCTCCTCCGTGGCGCGGGTTGTCTGGTTGGCCAGGGTCTTCACCTCCGACGCGACGACGGCGAAGCCTTTGCCTGCCTCCCCCGCCCGGGCCGCCTCGATCGTGGCGTTCAGGGCCAGGAGATTGGTCTGGGAGGAGATGTCGCGGATCAGCTTGATCACCTCCCCGATCTGGTCGGTCGTGACCTGAAGGCGCTCCACCTCGCTGCGGGATGTCCGTGCGGCCTCTACCGCCCGCTCCACCACCTGGGCCGAACGGTCGATCTGCAGGGTGATCTCCCGGGCGGTGGCCAGCATCTCCTCCGACGCCGCGGCCAGGGTGCTTGCCCCTTCCGAGGAGGTGCCGGCGTCGCGGGCGACCGAATCCGCCATTTCCAGCGTCGCCGTGGATTGCCGGGTCATGGTGTCGGCATCGCCGACCAACCCGACGGAGGAGGCGACGATACGGCGGAAGACAGCCCCGATGCTGGCCCCGAAGATACCGACAAGCTGGTTCATCTCCTCCGTCCGGAGCTGGCGCTTGGCCCGTTCCGCCTCCTGCTCCGCTTCCAGGGCCCGTGACCGTTCCATGCCGCTACGGAAGATCTCCATGGTGTCGGCCATGTCGCGGATCTCATCGCGGAAGAAGGGCTGGTCCACCGGCACCGTCAGGTCACCACCCGCCATGCGGGTCATGCTGTCGGTCAGGCGTTGGACCGGCTTGACGATGCTGCGGGCGATCATCCAACCCAGGGCAAGGGCAAGACCGAAGGCCAGGACGGCGGTGAGGCCGATCACCAGGATGGCCGCCTGCTCATCGGCCAGCGCGCGCTGCACCCGCCCTTCGGTGAAGGCCGCGAACGCCTCGAACTTTTCCACGATGCGGTCGTTCAGCACCTCCTGCATCGCTTCGAGTTCCTCTGCACGGCGGGACAGCGCCGTCAGATCCGCGGTCTCCGCGCCCTCTGCCATGCGGGTCGCAGTCGTCAGGATCTCTCGGACACCCGTCTGATAGCTGGCGTAATCCCGCCGGATCCCGGCGAAGTCGCGGATCAGCTCGGATAGCAGGTCAAGCTCACTCTCCTCGGTGACCTCGGCCTGGGCCTCCTTCAGCTTGGTCTCAAGCGCATCGATCTCGGCGCCCAGCGCCCGGTCCAACGCGGAAACCTGCGCCACGGATTCCGCCAGCTTGCCGCTTTCGCCCGGGATGTTGGCCATGCGCAGGGCCTTCTCAAACACGATCGCCTGTTCAAGCTGGTGTTCGGTGATGTGGCGCAGCATGGCGTTGATCGGCAGGTCGCGGGCCGTGATATCCGTCAAATCCCGGCCGATCTTGGCCATGTTGGAGACGGAGACGGTCCCCAGGATCGCCAATCCCACAAGGCAGACGGCGGCCAGGGTGTAGATCCGGACCGCGATCCGAAGATTCCGAATGATGTCCCCCATCGTCCCCCTCCTGTTCATGCGTTCTTGGATGCCAGCAGATCGCTGACGGCGTTCAGCAGGTCTTCCCGTGAAAAGGGCTTCGGCAGGGTGCGGTCGGCCCGCTGGCTGGCGATCATCAGGGCCTGGGACACGGTGACCCCGGTTGCCCCGCCTGAAATGGCGATGATCGGCATGAAGGGATGCCGGGCCTTGGATTCCAGGATCACCGATGTTCCATCCACCCCGGGCAGGACGATGTCGCAGATGACCAGATCATAAGACTGGGTGTTGATCTTCCGGATCGCCTCTTCCCCGTCGCGGGCAACGTCGACGGTATGGTTCGCGACCGTCAGGATAAGGGTCAGGGAATCGACGATTCCCTTCATGTCGTCTACGACCAGGATGCGTGCCATTGCGGCCTCTCAAATACAGGGGTTGATAGGAAGGCGGATGGTGAACAGGCTGCCTTGGCCGGGCGTGCTGCTGGCCGTGATGGTTCCGCCCGCCTCCCGGATGATGGCGCGGCTGATCATCAGCCCCAGGCCGGTTCCTTCCCCACGGGGCTTGGTGGTGATGAAGCTGTCGAACAGGCGGGACAGGGTGATCGCATCCATGCCCGTGCCGGTATCGGTCACGTCGATCCGCAGATAGGGGCCGGGCACCAGGGACAAATCGGTCGCGGGGCCCACCGCCAAGGATTCCGCCTCCCAGCGGACGCTCAGGGTGCCGTCCCCCCCCATGGCGTCCATCGCGTTGGCCGCCAGATTGGACAGGACCTGGAACAGATGCCGGGGCCGGATGGTGACGGTACGGGGTGCCAAAGCCGGCACCGGATCCGCCCAGTCCAGGTGGATCCCGGCATGCAGCAGCCCGGACAGGAAGGAACCGCATTGACCGGCCAGGTCGCCGATCCGGATCGGGTCCCCTTCCGGGCCGCCCTGGCGCACCGTGTTCAGGATATCGTCGGTCACCCCCAAAGCGACCATCACGCCCTGGGCCAGCACGTCCAGGCAGCGCCCGCGATCCGCCTCCGCCAGCTCGCGCCAGTTGGTCAGGGTTTCGGCCATCAACCGGACCGGCTGAAGGGCGTTCTTGATTTCATGGCTGATGCGCGACACCGACCGGCCCAGGGCGACCAGATGTTCCACCTGCTGTTCATGGATCAGCCTTTGTCGCAGGCGGCTGATGTCGGACTGGATGCCGATGAAGGCGACGGTCCGGCCGGCCCCGTTCAGCACCGGGGCGATGTACAGATGGTTCAGAAAGGGGGAGCCATCCTTGCGGTGATTGACCAGGTCGATCTCCAGCCCCTCCCCCCGGCGCAGGGAGGCGCTGATCCGCCGGCTGGCCTCCGGATCCGTCTGCGGTCCGGTCAGGAAACGGCAGTTGCGGCCGATCACTTCATCCCGGGAATAGCCGGTCAGGTCCAGGAACGCCTGGTTCACATAGGTCAGCGGCAGGTCGTCACCGGCCAGTGCGATCGTATGGGCCAGGTTGCTCGCCTCCAGCGATGCGATCAGCAGCCCCACCTCCGGTATGGAGGGCAGGGTGGACAGCGCGGTCTGGGCCGGGGAAGGGACAGGGGGTGGTGCGGAAACAGGGGGATCACTGGACATGCTGCGCCTTACACATTTCCGTCATCCAAATCGGTTCGGGCACAAAACCACCATCTGTCTTTCCAGGACAGAGCGATAGATATCCATAGGGATGCGTTGCGATCACTTCCCGCGTAAGGTCATTCGTCTACTGCCCAGAAAGATTGATCCAGAAAGCGGACTGGCGGAAATCTTCCTCACAGTCTCTGAACTTTTTGATTGAGTGGGCTTTTCATTTATTATCAGACCACAGCGTCACGCCGGACACGCCGGCTGATCATCAGGCGCTGCCCCCCGTCCTGACATCGCCCCCCGGCTGGACGGTTTCGGACCCGGAGTTGGAGCGGGGTCGATGACCCTTCTTTGTCGGTGACGATGCCGCCGTTTTTGATAAGTCTTTAGGGGTATTGCCTGGTCTGATCAGTGGCAGGAAGGGCGCTGGTCATCGGCCGGGGCATCCATTGCGGCAAAGGGGGAATTGGGAAATGGTGCGGCTGTCAACGGTCCTGCGGCTGCGGCTGCCGGGTACCCTGGCCCTGGGTCTGGCCTGCCTTTCGGGAACGGGCGCCGTAGCCCAGGATGTTCCCATCATCCAACCCGGCGCCCCCGGCCAGGCCGGCCGGCAGTTGAGCGCGCAGGAGGCGGCGCGCATCGCGGTCACCCGCTATTCGCCGGAGGATGCGACCTTCATGCGGGCGATGATCCCGCACCATGCCCAGGCGGTGGCGATGACGGCCCTGGTCAAGGACCGCACCAACCAGCCGGCGATCGTGGAACTGGCCGGGCGCATCGACAAGACCCAGGCGGATGAGATGGCCTTCATGCGGCAATGGCTGCAGGAGCGGGGGGAGGCACCGCCCGAGGATGGCCATGGCGGGCACGGGGGGCACGGAAGCGGCCACGGCGACAGCCACGGGGCACATGCCCACATCACCATGGCCGGCATGGCTTCACCGGAACAGATGGCCCGGCTGGCAGCGGCGACGGGAGTGGATTTCGACCGGCTGTTCCTGGAGTTGATGATCGCCCACCACAAGGGTGCTGTGACCATGGTGGAGGACCTGTTGGAGGCGGAGGGGTCCGCCTTCGATCCGGCCCTGTTCGATTTCGTCAACGGCATCGTCAACGACCAGTCCGCCGAGATCGACCGGATGAACGGAATCCTGGGCGGGCTGTCCGCCGATCCGCGGGCGACCCTGACGGCTGGATACCAGGATGCGGGAAGCGCCATCCTGAACATGACGCTGGTGACCACACTGCCCAGGCCACCCGGATTTTTCGACCCCACGAATCCGCTGGAAATCGCCCCGGAAAAACCGGCGGACCCCAAGGAAGCGAAGGCGAAGCCCGCGGATGCAAAACCCGGGGAGGAGACGGCGGAGGGGGAGGAAGCGGAGGCCGATGACGGCGGCCATGACCGGTTCCCTGCCCGCAGCTTCGGCAACACCGACATGGCCTTCTTCGGCGACAAGATGGCGGTCGGCAATTACCACGGGTTCAACATCTACCGCCTGGATGACCGGGGCATACCGATCCATCACAGCTCCGTCGTCTGCCCCGGCGGGCAGGGCGATGTCTCCATCGTCGGCACGCTGCTGATCATGTCGGTGGAGGAGAACCGGGCCCGGGTGGATTGCGGCCTTCAGGGTGTCGCGGGGGAGGTGAGTGCGGAGCGGTTCCGGGGCCTGCGCATCTTCGACATCTCCAACCCCGCCCGGCCGGTGCAGGTGGGCCAGGTCCAGACCTGCCGCGGGTCCCATACCCATTCCGTCGTCTCCGGCCCTGGCGCAGACGGCCGCATCATCGTCTACAATTCCGGTATCGGCCCGGTGCGGGAGGAGGAGGAGATGCCCGGCTGCGTGGGGGAGGTGCCGGGCGACCTGCGCACGGCCCTGTTCCGCATCGATGTGGTCGAAATCCCGATGAACGATCCGTCCAAGGCCCACATCATCGCCAGCCCCACCGTCTTCGCCGATGCGGAAACGGGCAGCCTATCCGGGCTGTGGCGGGGCGGCGACCATGGGGAGAAGACGCAGGACAGCGCGCGGACGGACCATTGCCACGACATCACCGTCTTCCCGTCCCGCCGGATCGCGGCCGGTGCCTGCTCCGGCAACGGGGTGATCTTCGACATCGCCGACCCGCTGAACCCCCGGCGCCTGGATGCCGTCGTCGATACCGGCTTTGCCTATTGGCATTCGGCGACCTTCAACAATGACGGGACGAAGGTGCTGTTCACCGATGAATGGGGCGGCGGTGTCCGGGCCCGCTGCCGCACCCACGATCCCCGCACCTGGGGGGCGAACGCCATCTTCGACGTGGTGGACGGCAAATCCCTGGCCTTCCGCAGCTATTACAAGCTGCCGGGCCCCCAGGGCGACAAGGAGAACTGTGTGGCCCATAACGGGGCCCTGGTTCCGGTCCCCGGCCGGGACATCATGGTCCAGGCCTGGTA
>JBJOKR010000045.1:0-24752 GCA_046045995.1 Pseudomonadota bacterium
CGTATGTGTGAGAATGCCGACGCCACCACCGTGATCGAACTGCTGGGGGAGTTCCGGCAGCGGATGGAAACGGCCGTCTTCGATAATCACGGCACGGTGGACAAGTATATCGGCGACTGTGTCATGGCCACCTTCGGCCTTCTGGCGGCGACCCCGGGGGATGCGGCCTCCGCGCTGGCCTGTGCGCGGGACATGCTGGACAGCGTGGACGACTGGAACCGCCAGCGCCGGGCCCAGGGCAAGGCGCCGGTGGAACTGGGCATCGGGCTGCATTACGGGCCGGTGACCGTGGGGGATATCGGCGGGGACCGGCGGGTGGAATTCACGGTGATCGGCGACACGGTCAATGTAGCCAGTCGGCTGATGCACCTGACCCGCCAGTTGGAAGCCCATCTGGTCGTCAGCGACGATCTGGTGGATGCGGCGCGGGTCACCCTGGACGGCCATGTCCTGGCCGATTTCGAGCGCGCCGACCCCATGACCCTGCGGGGGCGGGAGGGGGCGGTCGCCATCTGGTACCACCGCCGCGGCAATGCCCCGGGTGCGGTCGCCGGGGCGGCGTGAACTTTGGGGGAAGGGGAGAGCGGTTTTATGGCGCTTGAGATCCCCTCTCCCTCAAGGGGAGAGGGGTTTTATGGCGCTGGATATGCCCTCGCCCCTAAGGGGAGAGGGGTTTTGCAGTACATCTTTCTGCTTTGGTCTCGCGCGGGACGGCCGCCGTTGCGGACGATCGTGCTTTCCTGTGTCCGCCGTCACAGGATTGAAGTGCTGGCTTGACTGCCGTGCGCGGCCTGCATACCGTACCGCCATCGTTGGAAAGCGCGATGCAGGAAGACGAGTTGAACGGGCGGGGCTAAAATAATGGGGCCGCGGCATGTACCGCGGCCCCTTTCAATTTCAGGCCCCATCAGTCCTGTGCGGATGCCCGGTCAGGCGCCGAACGCTCCCGCATGGGGAGGCTTGGCGCTGGATGGTCAGGCGGCAGCCTGGGCGGGCATGCGGTTGGCCTGGCCCTCGATCGCCGGGGCGCGGACGATGGTGGTGACCGGGATGGAGCGCGGCTTCATCGCCTCCGGCACCTCACGCACCAGCTCCACATGCAGCAGCCCATGCTCCAGCCGGGCGTCCAACACGCGGATATGGTCGGCCAGTTGGAAGCGGCGCTCGAAGGCACGACCGGCAATGCCGCGATGCAGGAAGGCGCTGCCTTCGCGATCGGCGGCCTTGCCCTGGATCACCAGCAGGTTTGGGTGGGCCGTGATCTCCAGATCCTCCGGACGGAAGCCGGCCACGGCCATGCTGATCCGGTACTGGTCGTCGCCCAGCTTCTCGATGTTGTAGGGGGGGTAGCCGTTGCCCGATTCCTCTGCCTTCAGCGCAGCCTCAAGAAGGCGCGTCATCCGGTCGAAGCCGACGGTGGAGCGGAACAGGGGCGACAGGTCATAGGTACGCATGTGTATCCTCCTTGAGCGATACGGGTCTGCGGGGCCCCCGCGTGGCGGCCGGCCCCTGGTCTGTCATCCGGCCCGGACCCCTGGTGGGCTTCCGGCCGTGCCTAGCAATTGGGAATCCGCCGCGGGCGTGTCAAGGGGGGCCGGTTCCATCCGACCGGGGCCATCAAGGGCCAGACTGGCACGTTCGGAGCCACGACGCGCCTCCCCCCGAGTCGCGGTGGTGTCCATCCTGACCTTCGGGAGCGATTGCGCACGACTGGTGTTCACCCCTACAGTCAGGGAGAGCAGGCGGGCGGCGGCCCGGGAAAGGGACCAGCGGTGAACGGACCGACGGCCTTCTTCAACAAGACCTATGATGAGGCCATGGCGCTTCTGGTGGAGACGCGAAACTACATCGCGTACCAGGAGGCCAACGACCAGCGCGCCCTCCCGCCCGCCGTACGCCTGCAGGTCAGTTACGAAAGCATGCGCGTGACCAGCCGCCTGACCCAGGTGATGGCCTGGCTTCTGGCGCAGAAGGCCGTGCATGCGGGCGAGATGACGCCGGCCCAGGCCGCGTCGGAGGATTTCGCCCTGTCCGGCGGTACCATCTGCTCCGACCCCTCCGGTCCCGACAATGGGGAGCTTCCCGCCGGCCTTCGCTCCCTGCTCACCCGCAGCCACAGTCTCTACATGCGCGTGGAACGGTTGGGGGAGATGGTGCGCCGGGCCGTGGCGTAAGGGGTGGCGGAGCGGTTGCCGGTGTGACGGGTGGCATGTCGGGCAAGGGCAACGCCCGCGGCGCGACACCCCGTGCCCCCCGGCCTGTCGCGCCGCCAACACGAAAAGGGCGCCCGCGATGATTCGCGGCGCCCTTTCGGTTCCACCAACGGCATACCGGGTGCGGGCCCTGAGGCCCGCGTGCGGCTTACTTGATGCCGAAATTGGCGAAGCGCTTGTTGAACTTGGCGACCTGACCGCCCGTGTCCAGCAGCTTCTGCACGCCGGTCCACGCCGGATGGGACTTCGGATCGATGTCCAGGCGCAGCGTGTCGCCGGGCTTGCCCATGGTGGAGCGGGTCTTGAACGAGGTCCCGTCGGTCATGACAACGGTGATCTCGTGGTAGGCGGGATGGATGTCGGCTTTCATGATCGGCGGTCCTACAAAAAGAAGGCGCGTATATACTCAAAGCCGGAGCCGCTTGCAACCATGTGCCGCGCATGCGCCACCGGCAGAACTGTTGCCCTTCCCCCGGGGAGCGGTTAGGACGGTGCCGGCCCCTTTTCCTGGAGCATGCGTCCCGTGGCTTTCCGCGAACCCAGCTATGCCGAGGCGACCCTGAAGCCGGAGGATCGCAGCCCCGCCGGCCGTCGCGATGTGAAACCGCTGCGCCTGCTCCTGCCGTTCCTGAAGCCCTACCGTCCCCAGATCGCCGGCGCCTGCCTGGCCCTGGTGGTGGCCGCGGGTACTGTGCTCAGCCTGCCCCGCGGGCTGCAATACCTGATCGACCAGGGGGTGGCGGCGGGAAACTCGGATCTTCTGAACCAGGCGCTGCTGTGGCTGCTGCTGGTGATCGCGCTCTCCGCCACCGCCACCTTCGGCCGCTTCTATCTGGTGTCCTGGGTGGGGGAACGGGTGGTGGCCGATCTGCGCAAGCGGGTCTTCGATCATATGGTCACCCTCTCCCCCGCCTTCTTCGAGACCACCCGCACGTCGGAGATCCAGTCCCGGCTGACCACGGATACGACGCTGTTGCAGGTGGTCGTCGGCTCCACCGTGTCCATCGCGCTGCGCAACTCCCTCCTTCTCATCGGCGGCATTGCGCTGATGCTGGTGACGAATCCGAAGCTGACGGGCATGGTCCTGCTGGTGGTGCCGCTGGTGGTGGCCCCCATCGTCGTCTTCGGGCGGCAGGTGCGCAAACTGTCCCGCGCCAGCCAGGACCGCATCGCCGATGTGGGCCATTCGGTCGAGCAGGTGCTGTCAGGCATCCGCACGGTCCAGGCCTTCGGGCGGGAGGGGCTGGAGCGGTCCCGCTTCGCCGGCGCGGTGGAGGATGCGGTCGCCGTCTCCCTGCACCGGGTGCGGGCGCGGGCCTGGCTGACCATGCTGGTGATCATGCTGGTCTTCGGCGCCATCGGCTTCGTCCTGTGGATGGGGGGGCATGACGTCATCGCCGGGCGGATCACGCCGGGCCAGTTGTCCGCCTTCATCCTTTATGCGGTGGTCGTCGCCGGCTCCGTCGGCGCCCTGTCGGAGGTGGCGGGCGATCTGGCCCGGGCGGCCGGTGCGACGGAGCGGCTGTTCGACCTTCTGTCCACCCGCAGTGAGATCCAGCCCCCGGCGGTCCCCGTGGCCCTGCCCATGCCCGTGCGCGGGGAGGTGCGGTTCGATGCCGTCACCTTCCGCTACCCCTCCCGCCCGCGGGATGCGGCGCTGGAGGGGTTCGACCTGACCATCGCCCCGGGGGAGACGGTGGCCCTGGTCGGCCCCAGCGGGGCGGGCAAGAGCACGGTCCTGCAACTGCTGCTGCGTTTCTATGATCCCCAGGATGGGCGCATCCTGTTGGACGGGGTGGATATCCGCAGCGCCGATCCCACGGACCTGCGCTCCCGCATCGGGCTGGTACCCCAGGACCCGGTGATCTTCTCCACCAATGCCTGGGAGAACATCCGCTACGGTCGGCCCGACGCCACGGATGAGGAGGTGCGGGAGGCCTGCCGCGCCGCCCATGCGCTGGACTTCCTGGAAGCGCTGCCCGACGGGTTGGACACATTCCTGGGGGAGAAGGGGGTGCGCCTGTCCGGCGGCCAGCGCCAGCGAATCGCCATTGCCCGGGCCATCCTGCGCAACCCGCCGGTGCTGCTGCTGGACGAAGCGACCTCCGCCCTGGATGCCGAGTCGGAACGGTTCGTGCAGGATGCACTGGAACGGCTGATGGTCGGGCGCACCACCCTGATCATCGCCCACCGGCTGGCGACGGTGCTGACCGCCGACCGCATCGCCGTGATGGACGGGGGCCGGATCATCGCCACCGGGCGGCACCAGGACCTGATCACCCAAGGCGGCCTCTATGCCCGCCTGGCCGCGCTGCAGTTCGACCAAGCCGATGCGGGGCTGGGGGGGCTGGAGGGGATGGATGGGCAGGGTGGCGACCGGCCGGACAGCATGGCCCCCCGCGCCGCCGCCGATTGAACTTCCATTGCATGGGGTCAACTCTACCGATGGTTGCAGCGGCGACCCCCATCTGCGCCCACGTTCTCCTCCCTATGTCAACCGTCCGTTAACCCGCCTTAAGGATAGGTTGGTTGCAAGCGCCCGTCGCCACACCATGGCGGTCCGATAGTCCTTGTCACAAATGCCGGGCATTCTGGCATTTGCCGTTGGACTGGAAAGGGGAGCCCGATGAACCGCCTGTCCCTGCGTTGGCAGATCACCCTGTCCGCCCTTGGTGTCTTCCTGATCGGGGTCGCGGCCCTGGTGGTTTATTCCACCGCCGCCCAGATGGCGGATGCCCGCGATGCCGCCATCCGCCAGATGGAGGAGACCGCCGGGGCCGAATCGGCGATCGTGGATGCCACGGTCGGCCGCGCCCTGGTGACGGCCCGGACCATGGCCGGGGCCATGACCAACCTGATGGTGGCGGGACGGGCCGACCGGGATGATTTTGTGGAGATCGCGCGGGCGGGGCTGGTCAGCGATCCAACCTTTTTCGGAGCCGCCATCGGCTTCGATCCCGGCTGGCCGGAGGGGGATGACGCACCCTTCGTCGGTCATGGGGCCAGCGATGCCCAGGGCCGCTTCGTCCCCTACTACTACCGATCGGGCGACGGGGTCGGGTATGAGGCGATGAACATGAGCGATACCGCCGCCTCCGACCCCTGGTACCAGGCGCCGATGCGCGAGCGCCGCCTGGTTATCACGCCGCCCTATATCTACCCGGTGGAGGGGCAGGATGTGCTGATGTCCACCGCCTCCGCCCCCGTCCTGGACAAGGACGGAACTGCGCGCGGTATTGTCACCATCGATGTGACCATGGGTACCATCGCCAAGCACCTGTCGGCCATCCGGCCCTTCGGCGCCGGCTATGCCGCCCTGCTCAGCCATGACGGGCAGTGGGTCGCCCATCCCGATGCCGGCCAGGTGGGCAAGCCGACCGATGCCGCCATCTTCCGCACCGCCCTGGCGGAGGTGACGGCGGGCCGGGTCTTCTCCCAGTCCTTCAACGATCCGGTGGCTGACATCCCCTCCCTCCTGGTGGTGGTGCCGGTCACCCTGCCGGGGGTGGAGACTGTCTGGGCCTTCGCCCTGGTGGTGCCGGAGGCGGCGCTGCTTGCGGAAGCCATGGGGACCCGCAACGGCATGATCCTGGTCGGGCTGCTGACCCTGCTGGCGGGCGGGGGTGTGCTGCTGGTGGTGGCGGGGGGCATCAGCCGGCCCATCGTGGCCATGACCGGCACCATGCAGACCCTGGCCGCGGGCGACCTGTCCGTCGCCATTCCGGCCCTGGACCGGAAGGATGAGATCGGGCGCATGGCCGCCGCCGTCGCCACCTTCAAGACGCAAGGGGAGGAGAACCGCCGCCTCGCCGCCGAGCAGGAGGCCTTGAAGACCAAGGCGGAGACGGAGCGGCGGGGCGCCATGCTGGGCGTGGCCGCCACCTTCGAGCGGGAGGTGAAGGGCGTCCTGGACGATGTGGACAGCATGGCCGGCAGCATGGCCCAGGCCGCCGACAGCATGGCGGGTAATGCGCAGACCAATGCGGAGATCTCCACCGCGTCGGCCCATGCCTCCGACCAGGTCAGCCACAACGTCCAGACCGTGGCCAGCGCGGTGGAGGAACTGGCCGCCTCCATCCGGGAGATCTCCTCCCAGGCCCAGAACTCAAACACCGTCGCCGACCGCGCGGCCCGTCGCGCCACCAGCACGGTGGAACAGGTGACGTCCCTGGTCGATGCCGCCCAGCGCATCGGCAGCGTCGTGCAGTTGATCGCCGACATCGCTGGCCAGACCAACCTGTTGGCCCTCAACGCCACGATCGAAGCGGCGCGGGCGGGCGAAGCGGGCAAGGGCTTCGCGGTGGTGGCCAGCGAGGTCAAGAACCTCGCCACCCAGACCGCCAAGGCGACGGAGGAGATCGCGGCCCAGGTCCAGGCCATCCAGTCCAGCACCGGGGCCGCGGCGGAGGAGATCAACGCCATTGCCGGCGTGATCGAGAATGTCAGCCAGATCAGCGCCAGCATCGCCGCGGCGGTGGAGGAACAGAACGCCGCCACCGGCGAAATCAGCCGCGCCATCTCCCAGGCCGCCGAAGGCACGGCGGAGCTTCAGCGCAATGTCCGCCAGGTGGCGGAAGCCGCCCAGGCGAACGGGGAGGCGGCGGGCGGCCTTCTCCAGCGCATCGACGAGCTGGAGACACGCCTGGGTGAACTGAAGGGGGAGGTCGACCGCTTCGTCGGCACGCTGCGCGCGGCGTGACTGGGGCGGCGGGGCATTTGCCTTGTCGGCCCTCGCTTTGCTCGCAACGACCTACGACGGAGGCACCGGGCCGTAGGTCACTGCGAGGGCGAAGCCCGAGGGGTGACATTCCTTCGCGGATAGCACCTCGGACTGTCGGATTACGCTTCGCTAATCCGACCTACGGGCCCCTTACGCGGTCGTGTAGGGCGGCATCGGGCGGTCGTGGTAGCCCTTGCGCCCCACGGCGCGGGCGAGCGGGCTGCGGAAATCCTCCCCGCGGGAGAGGGCGTCCAGGGCGAAGCGGAAATCCCTCACCGGGGCCCAGCCCAGTACCCGGCGCGCCCGGTCGTTGACATAGACCCGGTCGATCTCCGCCGGCAGGGTCCAGCCGCGGGCGGCATACAGCGCCGCCGCCTCCGGGAACAACTGCCGCACCACCCCGGCCGCATCCCGCCGCAGATCGGCCAGATGCTCCGGCCCGAAGGGCGTGGTGGCGGAGAGGATCAGGCGGTCGAAACCAATGCGCGGCGCCAACTCCACCGCCAGGGCATGGGCGGTCACCAAGTCGTCGATATCGGCGCGGCGGTACAGCAGTTCGTTGGCCTGATGGTTCAGCACATCGTAGCGGGCGCTCACCGCACCATCGTCATCCTCCTCCGGGAAGAAGCGGGACGTGCGCAGCACCAGGGCGGGCACCCCCTCCTTCCGGGCGAACAGGGCGCACAGATCCTCCGCCGCGGTCTTGGTGACGCCGTAGATGTTCTTCGGCACCGGCACCACCGCCTCCGTGATCCAGGCCGCGGGCTCCCCCGCGGCGGGGCTCAGGGCGGCGCCGAAGGTGCTGGTGGTGCTGGTCTGGACGAAGGCGCGGATGCCGGCATCCTTCCCCGCCTCCAGCAGTATCAGGGTGCCCTGGATGTTCACATCCAGAAAACTCTGCTTCGTGTGGCTGTCCACATGGGGCTTGTGCAGGGCGGCGGCATTGATGATGGCAGTGCAGCCCGCCACCGCCTCCCGCACCAGGGCCCGGTCGGTGATCGATCCGACGATGTCCGTCCAGGGGGTCGCCTTGATGTCCATCCCCCGCACCGCCCGCCCGTCGGCCCGGAACCGGCGCATCAACGCCTCCCCCAGATGGCCCGCACTGCCGGTGACAAGGATGGTCATAGGGTACCTCCATCGCAGAAATCCCCTCTCCCTCAAGGGGCGAGGGGAGCAACCGTCAATGTCCGCCCTCCAGATAGGCGGCGCGGACTTCGGGGTTGGCCAGGAGTTCGGGGCCGGTGCCGCGCATCACCACCTGGCCCTGGGCCAGGACATAGGCGCGGTGGGCCAGTTTCAGGGCGTGGTAGGCGTTCTGTTCCACCAGCAGGATGGTCATCCCCTGGCTGCGGTTCAGTTCCGCCACCACGTCGAAGATGCGGCGGATGATCAGGGGGGCGAGGCCGAGGGAGGGCTCATCCAGCAGCAACAGGCGCGGCCGGCTCATCAGCGCGCGCGCAATGGCCAGCATCTGCTGCTCCCCGCCCGACAGGGTGCCCGCCCGCTGGTCGCGGCGGTCGCGCAGGATCGGGAACAGGTCGAAGCAGCGGGCGATGTCCCCGTCGAAATGGGCGGGGTCGGACAGGACGGCCCCCAGTTGCAGGTTCTCGAACACGGTCATGCGCGGGAAGATGCGCCGCCCCTCCGGCACCTGGGCGATGCCCAGGCGGGCGATCTCATGGGGGGCCAGGCCGACCAGGTCCCGCCCGTCGAACACCACCCGGCCCGCCCGCGGCCTGGGATTGCCGCAGATGGTCATCAGAAGGGTCGATTTGCCGGCCCCGTTCGCCCCGATCAGGGTGACGATCTCCCCCGCCGCCACCTGCACATCCACCCCGCGCAGGGCCTCGATCGGGCCGTAGCTGGTGAAGACACCGGCCAGTTCCAGCATCGGGGGCGCAGTTGCCTCGCTCATGCCCCGGCCCCCCCGTTCCGCAGGTCGGCGGCAAGGTCGGCGGCCACCTCCGGCGGCAGGGCCTCCTCCTCCGGTTCGCCCAGATAGGCCTTGATCACGCGAGCGTCGCTGCGGATCTCCGCCGGGGTGCCCTCCGCGATCTTCTTGCCGTGGTCGACGACGTGGATGCGGTCGGAAATGCCCATGATCAGGCTCATGTCATGTTCGATCAGCAGGATGCCGATCCCGAATTCCGCCCGGATGGACAGCAGCAGATCGCCCAGCGCCCCCGTCTCCCGCGGGTTCAAGCCCGCCGCCGGTTCATCCAGGCACAGCAGCAGGGGATCGGTGTTCATGGCACGGGCGATCTCCACCCGCCGCTGCATCCCGTAGGAAAGGTTCCCCGCCTCCTCATCCGCCACGGCGGTCAGGTCCAGCCGCTCCAGCCAGAAGCGGGCGCGTTCCACCGCCTCCTCCTCCGCCCGGCGCCAGCGGGCCAGGCCCAGCAACCCGGCGATGGAGAACAGGGAGCGGCGCATGAGCTGGACATGCTGGGCCACCAGCAGGTTCTCCAGCACCGTCATGCGCGGGAACAGGCGGATGTTCTGGAAGGTGCGGACCACGCCGTGGCGGGCCACCTGATGCCCGGGCAGGGTCTGGAGCTGCACCTCCCCAAGGGTCGGATGGCGCAGCAGCAGCCGGCCGGCGCTGGGGGTGTAGAACCCGGTCAGGCAGTTGAAGACTGTGGTCTTGCCCGCCCCGTTGGGGCCGATCACGGCGGTGATGTCGCCGGTGCGGGCCGTCAGGTCCAGCCCATCCACGGCGACCAGCCCGCCAAAGCGCATGGTCAGGCCCGTCACCTCCAGCAGGGGAGGGGGCAGGGAGGGGGTATGCATCATCACCCCTCCTTCCCGGCGGGGGAGCGCAGTCCCTTCAGCCTTATCGTCGGCTCCCGCGTGGCGAACAGGCCGCCGGGGCGCCAGACCATGATCAGGATCATCGCCATCCCGAACAGCAGCATCCGGTAGTCGGAGAACTCGCGCGCCATCTCCGGCAGCAGCACGATGAAGCATGCTGCGATGACGACGCCGATCTGGCTGCCCATCCCGCCCAGGACGACGATGGCCAGGATCAGGGCCGATTCCAGGAAGGTGAAGCTTTCCGGGCTGACGAAACCCTGGCGGGCGGCGAAGAAGCAGCCGGCCAGCCCGCCGAGCGTCGCGCCCACGGCATAGGCGCTGACCTTGCTGGCGACCGGGTTGATGCCCAGCGACCGGCACGCAATCTCATCCTCCCGCAGCGCCTCCCACGCCCGGCCGACGGGCAGCCGGCGCAGGCGCCAGACCACCCAGGCGGCCAGCACGACCAGCAGCAGGATGATGAAGTACAGGAACATCGACCGGTGTTCGCCCGAATAGGCGATGCCGGTCAGGGCGTGGAAGCTCACCTCCCCCTCATCCGGGCGGCGGTCGAAGGTCATGCCGAACAGGGTGGGGCGGGGAATGCCGCTGATGCCGTTCGGTCCGCCGGTCAGCCCCTGCCAGTTGGTGATGACGATGCGCGTGATCTCCCCGAAGCCCAGGGTCACGATCGCCAGGTAATCACCGCGCAGGCGAAGGATCGGCAGGCTGAGCAGCACCCCCATCAGGGCGGCGGCAAGACCGGCCAGGGGCAGGGCGGTCCAGAACCCCACGCCCAGGCTGGTCGCCAGGATGGCGAAGGTATAGGCGCCGATGGCGTAGAAGGCGACATAGCCCAGGTCCAGCAACCCGGCCAACCCCACCGTCACATTCAGGCCCATGCCCAGCAGGATGTAGATCAGCACCGTCATGCCCAGGTCCAGGACATAGCGGTCGCTGAACGGCAGGAAGGGCAGGGTCAGGGCGAACAGCACCACCGCGACGATGAAACCGCGGGACAGGCGGGCCGCCGCCGCGTCCCCGATCAAGGGCGGGCGGTCCCGCGTGGCGGCGCGCCGGGCAGCCAGGGCATCGGCGGCAAGACCGGCGGCGATCCGCCCGGCGAAGACGATGGCAACGGACCAGAGCGCCAGGTCCCAGCGGGCCTGGACGGTCAGGGCCGATCCCTCCGCCACGGTGTGCAGGGCGATGAAGGGCAGGGCCAGGATGCCGGCCACGATGGCGGCGGCCAGCGCATCGCGCAGGCGGCGGGGAAGGTCGAGGGGGATGGCCGTCATGATCCCTCACACCTTCTCGATATCGGGGCGGCCCAGCAGGCCGCTGGGACGCAGCACCAGCACCAGGATCAGGACGGAAAAGGCCGCCACATCCTTGTAGGCGCCGCTGACATAGCCGGTGAAGAACGCCTCGATCAGGCCGATCAGCAACCCACCCAGCATGGCGCCCGGCAGGCTGCCGATGCCACCCAGCACCGCGGCGGTGAAGGCCTTCAGTCCGGCCAGGAAGCCGATGAAGAAATCCACCACCCCGTAATACATGGTCACCATCACCCCGGCCACGGCGGCCAGCCCGGCGCCCATGACGAAGGTCAGGCTGATCGTCCGGTCCACATGGATGCCCAGCAGGGCGGCCATGGTCCGGTCCTGCTCACAGGCGCGCTGGGCCCGGCCCAAGGGCGTGCGCTGGATCAGCAGGGTGAACCCCGCCATCAACGCCACGGTGACGACGACGATGAAGATCTGGCTGTAGCTGATTGACAGGGTGAAATCGGGCCCCTGCCACAGGTCGATGCCGCCGGTGATCACGGGCGGGATCGCCTTCGGCCGGGCGCCCTGGGTCAGCATCACATAGTTCTGCAGAAAGATGCTCATCCCGATGGCGCTGATCAGCGGGGCCAGCCGCCCGGACCCGCGCAGGGGCCGGTAGGCCACCCGCTCCACCGACCAGCCATAGGCGGCGGTGAAGGCGACGGCCACCCCCAACACGATCACCAGGGCCAGCGGCACCGCCGTCACCCCCGTCGCCGCCAGCACGGAAAAGGCCAGCACCGCCACGAAGGCGCCGATCATGTAGATCTCGCCATGGGCGAAATTGATCATCCGGATGATGCCGTAGACCATCGTGTAGCCGATGGCGATCAGCCCGTAGATGGCGCCCAGCGTCACCCCGTTGATCAGGTTCTGAAGGAAGAACCCGATCGCCGACCCGATCTCAGACCCGCTGTCCATGACCCTGCCAACCCTTGCCCCTGCCGTCCGGTTCGACCGGATCGATCTTGCCCGGCACCGTAGCGGGGCGACGGTGCCGTGGGCAAGGGGCCTGCGGGTTTTTCAAAGTGTCCGCGGGGCGGCCCGTCTAAAAGGCCAGAAGGTGGCGCACCCGGGGTGGTTCGGGGCCGGTGTGGAAGGCGCGGACGGTGGCCTGCACATCCGCATCCGCCGTGGAGACGCGGCGATGCTGGCGCAGGTGTTCCTCCCAGGATTCGACCAGGAACCATTCCACCACCACCTCCGGCATTTCCGAATCCTGCATCACGCCCCAGTCATAGGCACCGTCCCGCTGACGGGCCAGGGACAGGGCGGTCAGCGCGGTGCGGAAGGCGGGAAGGTCGGCGGCCTTCACCCGGTATTCGATGGTGATCATCACCGGGCCCCGGTCGCCTTCCACCGGTTCGGCCAGCGCGGGCTCCGGCCAGTGGTTGGACGGGGTCAGGTCCGCCTCCCCCGCGGGCAGGCGCCAGCGGTGGACAATCAGGGAGACAAGCGCCAGCCCGCCCGCCGCGATCAGCAGGGTGGCGGGCAGGCCCAGAACCTGCGCCACCGCCCCCCAGGCCAGGCTGCCCGCCGTCATCGCCCCGTTGAAGGCGGTCAGGTACAGGGCCAGGCCCCGGCCCCGCACCCAGTTGGGCAGGATCGCCTGGGCCGTGGCGTTCAGGGTGGTCAGCACCGCGATCCAGGCAACGCCCAGGCCCAGCACGATGCCCAGCCCCACCCCCTGGGGCGGGGCAAGGGACAGGCCCGCCATGGCCGCCGCGGCGGTCAGGGCCCCGGCCAGGACCAGCCCGTCCGCCCCCAGCCGGGCCCGCAGCACGGGTAGGACCAGGGCACCGGCGATGGCACCGGCGCCAACTCCGCCCAGCAGCACGCCATAGAAGCCGGGCCCCCCCGCCAGCAGGTCGCGGGCGACCAAAGGCAGCATGGCCCAGGCGCAGCTGGCGAACAGGAAGAAGCAGACGGCCCGGAACAACACCCGGTGCAATTCCGGGCTGCCCTTGGCATAGCGCAGGCCGGCGCGCAGCGCCCCGCCGAAGCGTTCGCCCGCACCGTCGGCCTTCACCTCCCGCTTCCACCAGATCAGGGCGACGATCACCACCGCATAGGTCAGCACATCCACGAAATAGACCGCCGCCGCCCCGGCCCCGGCCAGGATCAGGCCGCCGATGGCGGGGCCGACCGCGCGGGAGATGTTCAGCCCCAGGGAATTCAGCGCCACCGCCCCGCGCAGGTCGGATTTCGGCACCAGTTCCGGCACGATGGACTGCCAGACCGGGCCCATCAGGGCGGCGCCGATACCGCCCAGGAAGGTCAGCGTGATCAGGCTCCAGACATTGATCACACCGATCCAGGCCAGGGCGAACAGGGCCAGGCTGACCACCCCCAGATAGACCTGGAGCCAGATCAGCAGGCGCCGGCGGTCCAGCACATCGGCCAGCACCCCGGCCGGGATGGCCAGAAGGAAGATGGGCAGGGTCGCGGCCGCCTGGATCGCCGCCACCGCCGCCGGGGCGGCCGACAGGTCGACCACAAGCCAGGCCGACGCCACGTCGCGCATGAAGGTGCCGACATTGCCGATCACCGTCGCCGCCCACAGCACCGCGAACAGCCGGTGCTTCAGCGGGGCGAAGGTACCGGGCGGCTTCGCTGCCGGGGCGGCGGCAGTGGGGCTGGTCATGGCGGTTCCGCTTGGCTGGGGGCAGGGCTGCGACTGGAGCCATGATGGGAGCCATGCCGGTGGATCGCGGCGATGGCCAGCCCACCGATGATGGCCATGTGCTCCAGGAACACGGCCGTCTGCCGCGCCCGGTCCGGCCCGTCGAAGGTCCAGAAGGCATGGGCCAGCAGGGTGGCGACCAGGGTGAACCCGGCCAGCAGCCCCGCCCCCAGCCAGCACCAGCGGCGGCTCAGGAACAGCAGGGACCCGCCGATCTGGGTGGCGATCACGGCCATGGCGACGGGCAGGGCGGGCTGAAGCCCCAGCCCCGCGACCTCCGCCGCCGCCCCGGCCGGGTCCGCAGCCTTCAGGATGCCGCTGACCAGGAAGGGGGCGGCCAGCAGCAGCCGGGCGGCGAAGGCGATTCCCGGCAGCGCCAGCAGGGCAGCGATGGGCGCAGGGGCCTTGACACCGTCCATCATCAGAACGCCCAGCAGGAGCAGCCGAGCGCACCCCAGAACCCCGCCTCATCCCGGGCGGGGGCCTGGCGGGTGAAGGCGAAGGCATGGTCGTGCCCGTGGATACCGCAGCCGGTGGCGCACGCACAGGCCTCCGCCAACCGCTGGGCCGCCGTGGCCTCCGTCCCGCCTGTCCGGCGCGACTGGTATCCGCCGAAGGTGCGGACCGGCGACCAGTCGGGCATGGGCGGGGGCAGGGGTGGTGCCAGACCGGCGAAGTCCCCCGCACCATGGACCACCTTTCCGCCCAGCAGCGTCAGCACGCTTTCCAGGTCCTGGATCCCATCCTCCGGCACGCTGAAGTAATCGGCCGACAGCACGGCCAGATCGGCCAGCATGCCCACCTGGATCCGGCCCTTCTTGCCTTCCTCATTGCTGAACCAGGTGTTTTTCTCGGTCCAGTGGCGCAGGGCCGTTTCCCGGTCCAGCCGGTTGCGTTCCGGATACAGGCGCAGGCCCCCCAGGGTGCGGCCCGTGACCAGCCAGGACAGGCTGACCCAGGGGTTGTAGCTGGCGACCCGTGTGGCGTCCGTCCCCGCCCCCATCGGCACGCCCGCTCCCAGGATGCGGGCGATGGGCGGGGTGCGCTCCGCCGCCGCCGCACCGTAGCGGGCGACGAAATCCTCCCCCTGGAACATCATGCGGTGCTGCACGGCGATGCCGCCGCCCAGGGCGGCGATCCGGTCGATGTTGCGGTCGCTGATCGTCTCCGCATGGTCGAAGAACCAGTTCAGCCCCGCCAGCGGGATATCCCGGTCCACCCGCTCGAACACGTCCAGGGCCCGGCCGATGCTCTCATCATAGGTGGCGTGCAGGCGCCAGGGCCAGCGGTTCTCCGCCAGGACGCGCACCACCGCCTCCAGCTGGGGTTCCATCTCCGGCGGCAGGTTTGGGCGGGGCTCCTTGAAATCCTCGAAATCCGCGGCGGTGAAGACCAGCATCTCCCCCGCACCGTTGTGGCGGAAGCTGTCATCGCCCTGGCCGGGCTTGACCATGCCGGCCCAGCGCTGGAAATCCGCCACCTCCCCACCCTTGTTCTGGGTGAACAGGTTGTAGGCGATGCGCAGGGTCAGCTCGCCATCCGCATGCAGCTTCTCGATGATCTCGTAATCCTCGGGGTAGTTCTGGAACCCTCCGCCCGCGTCGATCACGCCGGTGACGCCCAGGCGGTTCATTTCCCGCATGAAATGGCGGGTGGAATTCAGCTGGTATTCGGGGGGCAGCTTCGGCCCCTTGGCCAGGGTGGCATACAGGATCAGGGCGTTGGGCCGGGCGATCAGAAGGCCTGTCGGCTCCCCCGCCGCGTCCCGCTGGATCTCCCCCCCCGGCGGGTTCGGCGTATCCTTGGTATAGCCCACCGCCCGCAAGGCCGCCCGGTTCAGCAGGGCCCGATCATACAGGTGCAGGATGAAGACCGGTGTGTCCGGTGCCGCGGCATTGATCTCCGCGATGGTGGGCAGGCGCTTCTCCGCGAACTGGTGCTCGGTGAAGCCGCCGATCACGCGGACCCATTGCGGCGGTGGGGTCACCTGGGCCTGGCGCTTCAGCATGTCCATGGCGTCGGCCAGCGACCGCACCCCGTCCCAACGCAGCTCCATGTTGTAGTTCAGGCCGCCGCGGATGATGTGCATGTGGCTGTCGATCAGCCCGGGGATGGCGCGCCGCCCCGTCAGATCGATCACCCGCGTCTCCGGCCCGGCGGTGGGCATCACCTCCCGCGCGGTGCCGACGGCACTGAACCGGCCGGCGGTGACCGCGACCGTATCCGCGGCGGGATTGGCCCGGTCCAGGGTGGTGAACCGGCCATTGGTCAGGATCAGGTCGGGATGGGCGGACATGGCGCACCTCCGGTCAGGACGAATGGAAGGGGCGGGCAGGGGCCGGGTCGGTCGGCACCTCAGCCCTGGGCGTCGGAACGGTCGGTGCCCCCACCCCCGGCGGGGGCGGCGGCGGTCTTCGGATCGGCCGGGGCGACGCCGGCGATCTTCGGAATGCAGTCCTGGCGGAACCAGGCGGCGGTCACCGGCTCGCCGGAGATCAGGCGCTTGGCCAGCGGCACCACCTGTTCCCCCACCAGCATGCCCAGCAGCCCAAGCAGGGCCACCACCGGCGGGGCGGGGGAGCGCACGTTCATCAGGGCATAGATGATGCCGACCAGAACGCCAGCGCCGAGTGAGACCAGATAGATCTTCATGGGTCCATGCTTTCGGTGGTGGGGGTGGGCGGCGGTTTGCTGGCGCGGATCAGGTCGCGCGCCCGCACCGGGACCACCGGACCGGATCGGCCGCCTTCATGTCCCGGTTGCGGCGGCCCCCGATGCCCCGGCACCCCCGTCGGGTGGGGGTGTCGGGGTCGGGTCAGCGGCGGGGATCAATGCCCTTCGCTGGCGCCGAACATGGACTTGGCATAGATGATGCCCAGGCCGTAGCCGCCGCCGTTCACCTTGGCGATGCCGGTGGTCAGCTCGTACGTCTCCCCCCGGGCCCAGTCGCGCTGCAGTTCCAGCAGGTACTGCAGGCTGGTGATGGGCTTGGCGCCCGCCTGGATCATGCGCTGCATGGCGCGCTCATGGGCTTCGTCGGAGACATCGCCGCAGGCATCGGCGATGACATAGACCTCGAACCCCTGGTCCAGGGCGGACAGGGCGGGGCCGACGATGCAGACGCTGCTCCACAGGCCGGCCAGCACGATCTTCGCCTTCCCGGCCGCGTTCACCAGGGGGGCGATACGCTCATCCTCCCAGGTGTTCATGGTGGTGCGGTCGACGATGTCGGCACCGGGGAAGGCAGACTTGATCTCATCGAAGATCGGGCCGCTGAAGGTCTTCTCCGCCACCGTGGTCAGGATGGTGGCGACATGGAAGCCCGCGGCGGCCTTGGCCACCAGGGCGGCGTTGTTGCGCAGGCTGACCGGATCGATCGACTTGGTCGCAAAGGCCATCTGCGACTGGTGGTCGATCATGATCAGGGTATGGTTGGTGGGGTTCAGCAGGTCCTTGCCGGGGGTCGGGGTGGCGGTCGGCATGCTTGGCTCCTTGGCGTGGGGGCCGGCCCATCGGGGATGGGCGGCGGCGGGCGATGGGCGATTGATCGCACAAAACTCGGATCGGGATAATCCATCCGATCAGACAAAAATTATTGCACCAACCGGGACAATCCCGGGATGCCGTGCCGGTGCCAATGGCCCTGCTTGGCATCCCGGCTCCAGTTTGGCGCCGACCGGGGCCACATTCATTCCATTGCCTTGCGCTATTCCTTTGAACTGTAGGGAAGTTGTGGCCTCCCCCCTGGCGGGGACGTAGAATGAAGCCACATCATCCATACGGCCTATGCTTTCCGGCTGTGCCCGCTGGTCTGCCATTGGGACCCCCGGGCAGTGTCAGTTTTCTTTGTGTGGATATTCCGGGTGCGGCTCAACGGTACTGGTGCCCTTGCGCACAGCGGTACCCGTAACCGGGGCTTTACGCCCGCAGGCTATAACCAGCGGAAGAAGTCGCGCCATCCTGATCCATTACGGATGGAGCGTGACCGCATAGGAAGGGGGAGGGGAGGATGCTGCGTACCTTGCCGATGGCTACCCGGATCTGGGCCCTGGCGAGTCTGGCCTTCGTGGCGATGGCGTGCCTGACGGCCGTGGCCGGCCGCTTCATCGACAGCGCGCTGACCGAGCAGCGCATGGAAGCGGTGCGCTATGTCTCGGAAAGTGCTGCCAGCGTCGTCGCCGGCTTCCACGCCCGCGTCCAGGCGGGAGATCTGACGGAGGAGGAGGCGCAGACCCGGGCCAAGGACGCGCTGCGCACCCTGCGCTACAACGGGATCGAATACATCTTCATCTGGGACGCCCAGTACCGCGGCGTCATGCACGGGGTGAACCCCCGGCTGGAAGGCAGCGACGGCAGCGGCATCAAGGACCGCAACGGCGTGCTGGTGATCCAGGAACTGGTGAAGGCGTCGCGCAAGCCGGTGCCCGAATTCGTCCGGTACCAATGGCCGAAACCGTCTGACCCCCAGGGCCCGGCCTATGACAAGATCGGCTACGGCGTCTTCTTCCAGCCCTGGGGCTGGATGATCGGCACCGGCATCTATGCGGATGACCTGTCGGCCGCCCTGTGGTCCCGCCTCTGGGTCTTCATCGCCATCGCCGGCTTGTTGTCGGCGGTCTGCTTCGGCATCGCCTTCTCCATCGCCCGCGGCCTGACCCGCCCGCTCCAGGCGCTGCAATCGGCCATGGACCGGATCTCCCGCGGGGATCTGACCGTGGACGTGCCCGGCCTGGACAGCGGCGGGGAGGTGGGGGACATGGCCCGCGCCCTGGACGTGTTCAAAACCAACCAGGTGGAGATGGGGCGGATGGCGGCCGAGCAGGACCGCCTGAAGGCGGAGGCGGAGGCGGCGCGCCGCCAAGCCATGCAGGCGACGGCGGGGGATTTCGAACGCTCCGTCTCCACCGCCCTCCAGACCGTGAACGCCCGGGCCGACGCCATCGTGGAAGCCATGCGCAAGATGCGCGGCACCGCCGGGGCGAATGCGGAAGCCAGCACCAGTGCCGCCCAAATGGCCGATCAGGTGGCCGCGAATGTGCAATCGGTGGCCAGTGCGGTAGAGGAACTGGCCGCCTCCATCCGGGAGATCTCCGCCCAGGTCCAGGGCTCCAACCAGGTGGCCGACCAGGCCGCCGACCGGGCGCAGCAGACGGCGGCCATGGTGGAAAGCCTTGTCGATTCGGCCAGCCGCATCGGCAGTGTGGTGCAGCTGATCGCCGACATCGCCGGCCAGACCAACCTGCTGGCCCTCAACGCCACGATCGAGGCGGCGCGGGCGGGCGAAGCGGGCAAGGGCTTCGCCGTCGTCGCCAGCGAGGTGAAGAGCCTGGCCACCCAGACCGCCAAGGCGACGGAGGAGATCGCGGCCCAGGTCCAGGCCATCCAGTCGGCCACCGGGGCCGCGGCGGGGGAGATCGGGGCCATCGTCAAGGTCATCGGCAATGTCCGCGACATCAGCGCCTCCATCGCCGCAGCGGTGGAGGAACAGAATGCCGCGACGGGGGAGATCAGCCGCGCCCTCACGGAAGCCGCGGGCGGCACCGACCACCTGCGCACCAGCTTCAAGCAGGTGGCCGACCGCGCCGGCTCCGCCGTCACCGTGGCGACGGAGGTGGGTGGGGCGGCAGAGGACCTGAAGACCCGCTTCCAGGACCTGCGCTCCGGGTCCGACACCTTCCTCACCTCACTGCGCAAGGCGGGGTGAGGCCGGGGCCGTTGGTCGGCCTTACGTGCGAAACGGCTGGGGCCATTCCCCTTGCCCGTGCGCGATTGCGTCCGCGAAAATGTTCGGCGATAGTCTGTTTGGTTGTTTCGCGTCAGGTGCGAGACACTCACGGGAGATGTCGCATGAACAGGTTCACAATCCAGTCGGTCTCCGGCAGGTCCGCCCGGGTTCTTTTGGTTGGTGCCGTGGCCGTTTTCGGCCTCGCCGCCTGTGCCACCCAGAACCAGAATACCTACCGGTATGATGAGGTGGGGCGGTCGAAGGCTGTGAGCTTCGGCACGGTCGTTGCCTCCCGTGTGGTTGACATCAAGGGCCAGAATACCGGTGTCGGCGCCGGTGTGGGGGCTGCGGTCGGGGCGGGTGCCGCCAGCGGGATCGGGTCCGGATCCGGCAATGCCTGGGCGACGGGGGCCGGTCTCCTGGCTGGTGCCGTCCTCGGCGCGATGATCGAACAGTCGGCCGCCGACCGCCAGGGTGTGGAATATGTGGTGACGCTGGAAACGGGCGTGACCCTGACCATCGTGCAGGAGATGGCGAAGACCGACAAGATGCATGCCCCCGGTGACCGCGTCATGGTCCAGACCTCCGGCGGTTATCAGCGGGTCCTGCCGGCCGACCATCTGCCGACGGAAATCCAGCGGCCCCAGGGCATCAAGGTCGTGGACTAAGGGTGAAGGAACAGGATGATGCGCCGTCACCGCTTTGCCGCCCTCCTCCTCCTCCCCCTCCTCGCCGCCCGTGCCTCCCAGGCCGTGGTGTCAGACGCCGATGTGCGGATCCAGACCAGCGGGGCCGTTCCGGGCAAGTTCGCCGGCTACGTCCAGTCCGGCGGCTGGAACCTCAAGGCCGAGATCCAAGGCATGAATTGCGGGATCTGGTCGTTCGAGGCGGATATCAACACCGTCCACACCACGGCCATGACCAAGGCCCTGCGGCAGGCGATCGGGGACGTGACCCTGCTCGATCCGCCAATGAAGCCGGACCAGTTGGTCGCCGCGGGCTATGACGGCCAGATCGCCATTGTTCAGGGGCCGGCCAATGCCACGACGGTCATCCAGAACGGGCTGTTCAGCGCCACCGGTTATGCCACGCTGACCCTGGATGCCTATGTCGCCGTCAGCGACCCGTCCGGCCAGCGGGGGCAGCAGCCAGTCACGGCGGAGGTGAAGAAGCAGGACACCATCTTCATGTGCCCCGATGTCAGCCCGATCATGGCCACGGCGGCCCAGGAAGCCATCGGCCGAATCGCCGAACAGGCGGCCATCGCCGCCCGGCAGATGCTGCTGAATCGGACGGCCACCCCGGTTCCGGCCGCGGCCTCCTGATCGCGGACCGACAGGCGGAAGCGGCCGCACCTCATCGAGGGCGCGGCGGGGTCAACTGACCGGCCGGGTCCGCCAGGGATCGCACCGCGGTTCCTCCCGAGCCCTGCGCAGGGCGCGGGAAAGGACGAAATCCTTCAGGGGGCGGGGTATGGCTTCCCGTCGGGGCCAGGCGATGCCAAGCCCGATCCGAAGGCATTCCGCCCCGATCTCCCTCCCGTTCTCATACCGCATCTGGTCGGTGACGGTCAGACGGTCGGCCCTGGCATAATCGAAGGGCCTGCCGGCGATGATGTCCTGGAACCCGTCATAGAAGCGGGGATGGCAGACCATGGCCTTGGCTTGGCGCCAGGATACGGCCCCCGGAACCCCATCATTCACCCGGACGAAAGCCGGGCGGCGGCCCGATGATCGGCCTGTGGACGCAGCGGCGGATGCGGGACCGGTTTCTGGCGGAGTGGGGTGGGCGGGCATGGTCTGTCGGGACGGGCCGGTGGCAGGGGGCTTTCGCCCTGTTATGATATATCATCATACGGCCGGCAAGTGTCTGGACCGATGCCGGGCCCACGCGGGTGGGCATCCCGCTTACCCCCGCTATGCCGCACACGGCCCCCCGTCACTCCACCGTGATCGCCAAGCTGAACACCCGGCTGTCCCCGGGCGGAAGGTGGATCAGCCCCGGCTTTTCCCGGAAATCGCTCGCGAACCCTTCCGGATCGGCATGGCCGTGCCAGGGCTCGATGCACAGGAAATCCCCACCGTTGGACCATAGGCCCAGATGGGGGAAGCCGTCCCAGGCCAGGGTCAGGCGGGGGAGATCCGCCCGGTCCGGTACGGCAAGGGTCACCCCCCGGCTGCGCAGGGTGGTGAAGACCAGGGCATCCCGGTCGAACAGCCGGGGTGACAGGGGCAGGCACCGGTCCCGCACGGGGCTATCCTCCACCCCCGCCGACAGCAGCCCGGTGGGCGCGCGGTGGATCGGGTCCGGTTCATCGGCCGTGAAGGTCAGGACATGCGCCTCCTTCGCCACCCCCTTTGCCAGCGGCCAGCGGAAGGCGGGGTGCAGGCCGAGGGAGAAGGGCAGCACCCCCGCCCCGGTATTGGTCACCGTACAGGTCGTGGTCAGCGTATTGTTCCGGGCGGCAAAGGCGATATCCAGCCGGAAGGGGAAGGGATAGGCGGCCAGGGTTGCCGGCGTCTCCGTCAGTCGGAACAGGCACTCCCCTGGTCCTGCCGACAGGCAGGTGAACACCTGGTCCCGGGCAAATCCGTGGCGAGGCAGGGTGAATTCCCGTCCGCCCAGCCGGTACCGGTTCCCCGCCAGCTGGCCGACGATGGGGAACAGCACCGGCGCATGCCGCGGCCAGGCCGGCCCTGCCTGCCACAGCAGTTCCCGCCCCGCCCCATCCCGCAGGGACACAAGCTCCGCCCCCGCCGCCGCAACCTCCGCCCGAACGCCCGCCGCGCCGATCGCCACCCGATCCATACACGCCCCCCCCAGTCCGTGCCGATCCCAGCCAGGCGCAGAGTATCGGCGCGACCAGCCCTGGCAAGGGCTGGTGAGGGAGAATCTAGTCAATGTCCGGGGGGCTGGGATTGAATGGCGGAGAGGGGGGGATTCGAACCCCCGATACCGTTGCCGGTATTTCGGTTTTCGAGACCGACGCGTTCAACCACTCCGCCACCTCTCCGCAGGCATCGCAGAAGTGTGGATGCGGGTGGTCAGCCCGGCCTTGCTGCGAAGCGGCGCGCACCATATACAAAGGGTCGGGGGCGTGCAAGCGCTTCATCGCGGCCCGGTGGGCGCCCCGCCCGGCGGCCCGGTTGGCGGCTCTGCCCCGGTGCCCAACCGGGAAAGACGCCACGGGTGCGCCGGCGGACGGTGCGACCGTGCCGCCCCCGCCCTGCGGTCCCGGCAAGGCCGGTTTGCTTTGCGGTCGCGCCCAGGCCCGGCTGAATCAGCGTTGACAGGGACGGCGTCTCGCGTATAGTCGCGCCTCTCTCGGATCGGGTTCCGCCGTCAGTCCGCGGCGGGAGCGTCCGTTTTCGTGTTGTTCAAGGGTGACCCCGGCCGGTTGGCCCGTGCGGTATCCGGATCCTGACAGGAAGTGGTGGGTAACATGTTCGCAGTCATCCGCACCGGCGGGAAGCAGTACAAGGTCGCGGCCGGCGACGTCATCAAGGTCGAGAAGCTCGTCGCCGACGAGGGCGCCTCCCTGAAGCTGGATGAGGTGCTGCTGGTCTCCGACGCGGGTTCGGTCACCGTCGGTACCCCTCTGGTCGCCAATGCCTCCGTCACGGCCGAGGTCGTGGCCCAGGCCCGCGGCCCGAAGATCATCATCTTCAAGAAGAAGCGCCGTCAGAACTACCGGCGCAAGAACGGCCACCGTCAGGACCTGACGGTGCTCCGCATCACCGGCATCCAGGCCTGATCGGGCAAGATCCGCATCGGCCCCTGACGCGCAGATTTGAGGAGTAGGTTCCATGGCACATAAGAAGGCAGGCGGTTCTTCCCGCAACGGCCGCGACTCTGCTGGTCGCCGCCTCGGTGTGAAGCGTTTCGGCGGTGAGCAGGTGCTCGCCGGCAACATCATCGTCCGCCAGCGCGGCACGAAGTTCCACCCCGGCGCCAATGTCGGCCTGGGCAAGGACCACACCATCTTCGCAACCGCCGACGGCGCGGTGGAGTTCCATTCCGGTCTGAAGGGCCGCACCTACGTGTCCATCATCCCGGCGAACGATGCCGAGGCTCCGGCGGTCGCCGCCGAGTAAGCCCGCCCCCCACCGGGGATCTGGACTGCGCAACCGGGGAGGCGGGCGACCGCTTCCCCGTTTTGCGTTTGTGAGGTGCCGTGTCCCGCCCCTCCCGCCCGGGGAACAAGGGTGGGGAGCGGGGGCTCTCCTTCGGTGGTGCTGCCCGTGTGGGTTCCCCCTCTCCCGGCCTCTCCCCGGGGGGAGAGGGGGCAGACCCAACCGATCCGACGACCTGAGATCTGAACAGCCGAGTCCGCGCCATGAAATTCCTCGACCAGTGCAAGATCTTCGTGAAGAGCGGTGATGGCGGCCCGGGGGCTGTGGCCTTCCATCGGGAGAAGTTCGTCGAATATGGCGGGCCCGACGGCGGCAATGGCGGGCGCGGCGGCGATGTGGTGGTGGAGGCGGTGGACGGGCTGAACACCCTGATCGATTACCGCTACCAGCAGCATTTCAAGGCCCAGCGCGGCGGCCACGGCATGGGCCGCTCCCGTTCCGGCGCGCGGGGGGAGGATGTGGTGCTGAAGGTCCCCATCGGGACCCAGGTGCTGGATGAGGACCAGGAGACGGTGCTGGCCGATTTCACCGAGGTGGGGCAGCGCATCGTGCTGCTGCGCGGCGGGGATGGCGGCTTCGGCAATGAGCATTTCAAGACATCCACCAACCGCGCCCCGCGCAAGAAGACCGACGGCTGGCCGGGGGAGGAGCGGTGGATCTGGCTGCGGCTGAAGCTGATCGCCGATGCCGGCCTGGTCGGCCTGCCCAATGCGGGCAAAAGCACCTTCCTGGCCGCGGTCACACGGGCCAAGCCCAAGATCGCCGATTACCCCTTCACCACCCTGGTGCCGAACCTGGGCGTGGTGCGGGCGGGCGACAAGGAATTCGTCCTGGCCGACATCCCGGGCCTGATCGAGGGCGCCCATGAGGGCCACGGCCTGGGCACCCGCTTCCTTGGCCATGTGGAGCGCACCCGCGTGCTGCTGCACCTGGTGGACGGCACGCAGGAGGATGTGCAGCTCGCCTACCGCACCATCCGCAAGGAACTGCGCCTCTATGGCGGCGGCCTCGCGGAAAAGCCGGAGATCGTGGCCCTGAACAAGGTGGACGCGCTGACCCCGGAGGAGATCGAGGAAAAGCGCACGAAGCTCCGCCGCTCCGCCAAGAAGCCGGTGGTCGTCCTGTCCGGTGCGGCTGGCATCGGGGTGGAGGAT